>NZ_JAJOMZ010000004.1:2705000-2755000 GCF_024699965.1 Flavobacterium sp. J372 | reverse complement strand
GTTGCAACTTCCATGCCTAAACTTTTCGTAAAGCTGTTCATGATGTCTTCAATTATATCACCTGCCCCAATAGTCACTGCCTTCTTTACTTTCAGCCCCCGCTTTATGGAATTGAGAACAGCCATCGCACCAAGCGAATGCCCAATGGCAAATTCAAACGGGCCGTATTGCTTGTCAAGTTCAAGGATTGCAGCAATGAATTCGGTCATGTCGCTGGTCTTTCCGGGCGCTTTACCGTGTGCAGGCGCATCAAAACTTACTGTGCTGTAGCCACATTTTAATAGCTTATTTGCAATACTGTGAAGTTGTGTACCCCGACCGCTCCAGCCGTGCACCAATAATATCTTTTTATCACTTTCACCATAATGATATACATTGACTCCTTTATTGATTGCAGGAATCTTCACAATCTCCTGCCGGCTCTTTAAGTCCATTTCTTCCTCACGTGCAGGCAATTTAAATTTCATGGGCGTGGTGAAAATCTTCATGGCAAACTTAGCCGCCATTTTGCGGGAAGTTACTTCCAAAATTTTAGCAGTTACCTTTATCGGTTTCGGAATTTTCAAAGATTGGCGGTGATTTTTATCGTTTCCTGACATATTGCTAAAACTTATTGTGAACTGTTAAATGAATGCTTTTTTAACTATTTTTAAAAGCATAAATATACTTTAAAATGCAGGACCAGCGACGTGTACACATAGAGAATGTAAAGCCGCAGATAAATAACGGACAATATTTTATAAAGAGGGTTGTTGGCCAGAGAGTGACAGTGACAGCCGATATACTTTCAGACGGTCATGATGTTATGGCCGCTGTAGTGAAGTACCGCCATGAGAAAGATAAAAAATGGCAGGAAGTGCGTATGCACGAAACTGGCAACGACAGTTGGGAGGCGACTTTTACAGTTGAAAAGCAGGGCTTTTACAGCTATTGTGTAGAAGGCTGGATTGACTATGCCCTGAACTGGCAATACGGCACTGGCCGCAAGATTAAAGACAACCAGCGTATAACGTCTGAACTTAGTGAGGGAGCTGAATACATTAAAGCTTTACTTGATAAGGTTACAAAGCCTGAAAAGGAATATTTGCAAAAACTTGTAACAATGTTTGCAGATGATTCAGCTTATGATGCAGCTGCGGCTGAAGCGCAGTCGGGTAAACTTAAAGATGTTTTTACCAGGTATCCTTCAAGATTCCTTTCACATCAAACGAAGGAGTTTAAAGTGTATGTTGACAGGCAGAAAGCATTGTTCAGTACTTGGTATGAGTTTTTCCCGCGTAGTGCATCTTCAGAAAAAGGCAAGCACGGCACCTTTGCGGACTGCGAGAAACTGTTGCCGCGCGTGACAGAAATGGGTTTTGATACGCTGTATTTTCCGCCCGTACACCCTATTGGTGAAGTAAACCGAAAGGGGAAGAATAACGCCACTACCGCACAGCCGGGAGATGTTGGCTCGCCCTGGGGCATAGGCTCGCAATACGGCGGGCACAAAAGCATTCACCCTGAACTGGGTACGCTTGAGGATTTTAAAAAGCTTGTAAATACAGCAAAAGGACTCGGTATTGAGATAGCGATGGACTTTGCACTGCAGGCCGCACCTGACCATCCGTATGTAAAAGAATTCCCGCAATGGTTTAAGTGGAGGCCGGACGGCACGGTGCAGTATGCCGAGAACCCGCCTAAGAAATACCAGGATATACTGCCGATTTATTTTGAAAGTGCCGACTGGAAGAACCTGTGGGCAGAGTTGCTTAGCGCAGCCCTGTTTTGGGTGGAGGAGTGTGGTATTCGCGTTTTCAGGGTTGATAATCCGCACACCAAGCCGTTTTATTTCTGGGAATGGCTCATTGCTGAAGTGAAGAAGAAATACCCTGATGTTTTGTTCCTGGCGGAAGCTTTTACGCGTCCTAAAATCATGGATGCCCTGGCTAAGGTGGGCTTTACGCAATCTTACACGTATTATACATGGCGCAACACTAAAGCTGAACTTATTGAATATGTAACACAGCTTACACAAAGCGAACAGAAAGAGTTTTTCCGTTCCAACTTTTGGCCGAATACGCCGGATATTAACCCGTTTCCGTTACAGGGAGCAAATGAGGCAACACATTTACAGAAGTATTTCCTGGCAGCGACACTAAGCTCAAGCGTTGGTATATATGGCCCTGTTTTCGAACATATGGTTACCGATGCCATCCCGGGAAGGGAGGAGTATATGGATTCTGAAAAGTATGAGGTGCGCCACTGGGATTGGGAGAAAAAGAACAAGATCACCACGCTTATCGGCAAGATAAACCAGGTGCGCCGTGAGAATGCTTCGCTGCAGCAGACTAACAATATTGATTTCTGCGATACTGATAATGACCAACTTATTGCATACTATAAATATGATGACAGCCGCCAAAATGAAACCCTTATGGTGGTGAGCCTTGACGCATACTATTCAAAACAGGGCTGGCTAAAGCTGCCTCTCGAGTCGCTTGGCATTCAGTCCGGACAAAATATTGTGGTACGTGACCTCATCACGGGCAACAGCTACCACTGGGACAAAGAGTGGAACTTCATCGAGCTGCACCCCGCGCTGCCTTTCCATTTATTTAAAATCGAGAAATAATTATGCCAACTTCCATACAAGATACGTTTAATGCGCCATTCGTGTTTAAGGCCGACTGGAAGCATGCTTTTGAAGATGAAGAGTTTATCAAGGTTTTCGCATCAGATATCCTTGAAAATTATATCCTCAAGAAACGATGGTATGGAGGCAAAGCCAGTACGCTGAAGTATATTGAGATTGTTGACCATTTTAAGGTGGCATCAGAAAAGAACACGTATTACGGCGTACTTATAGAAGTAAATTACAAAGAGGCATTCCTGCAGCATTACTTTATGCCTGTGGCCTTTATGGCTGAAGATGAGCTGGATACCAAAACACTCATCGCGCCGGTTACTCTTAATGGCGTAGAAGGCTACCTTGTAGATGCGCTGCATCAGGAAGATTTCCGCCGTATGGTGTTTGAAAACATTGTGAGCGGCGGCGGCAAAAATACGCCACACGTAAAATATCACCGGGGTAAGGGTATGAAAGATGTGAAGTACGAGTCGTCACGGTTTATGGGGATGGAGCAAAGCAACACATCCATTATCTATAACGATAACCTTGTGCTTAAATTCTTCCGCAGGATATATGTGAGCACCAACCCCGACTATGAAATAAGCCGTTTCCTTACCGAGAAAATGCATTACAGGCACACACCCGCGTATAAAGGCAGCATTAATGTTGAAATGGCTGGCGATAACATTACACTAGCTCTCATGCAGGAACTGGTAGACAACCAGGGCGATGCCTGGAAGTATATGCTGGAGGTGATTGACGGGGTGTTTGACAACCTGCAGGCTAAGAAGATAAAGATTGACAAGCTTCCTGATTTTGAGCTGTTCAGGACGATAAAGATAAATAACATACCCCCGGAAATAATTGACTGGGCAGGGCTTACGCTGTTTCTTCGCGTACGAACGCTGGCACAGCGCACGGCAGAGATGCACATAGCATTGGGTGGCGATACTACGGACACTTCTTTCACACCCACAACGTATAACGGTGATTATACGGTTTGGTTGAAGAACAGGCTGATATACCAGTTCCAGAACCGTTTGAACACAATTGAGAACAACCTGCACAAACTCGACGGGCTTGCATTGGAGCTGGCACACCAGTTCCTCGACAAGAAAAAGGCCATACGCAGCCATTTCCTTGATTTTGACTGGACAAAGCTGAAGAGCGAGCGCATACGTATACATGGCGATTATCATTTGGGGCAGGTGCTGGTTGACGGCGATGATTTCTACATCCTGGACTTTGAGGGTGAGCCGGAAAGCACCATACGCGACAGGAAGGTAAAGCAGCCGCCGCTTAAGGATGTGGCAGGACTGTTCAGGTCGTTCCATTACGCGATTTACGCTACGATCTTCAACAACAAAGACAAATACCCATTCTCGCAGGAAGAGCTGTTCAAGGCCGGCGAATTGCTGTTTAATTACATGGTAGGCGTATACCTCGACACCTATATTGAAAAAGCCCAGGAAGGTAACCTCAATATTGGCTACAACAAAGAAATTGCTTTCCTGCTAAAGTACTGTATCCTTGAAAAAGCGGTGTACGAGCTGGGCTACGAGCTGAACTCACGTCCACGTTGGGCGGTGATTCCGCTGAGAGGGATAGCGAGTATAATGGGGTATTAGGCTGCGCCGTTTAAAGTTTAAGGTTGCCATCCAGTGCGAAAAAATAATAAAAATGAACAAAACAATTCCGCATTCCCTTTTTACAGATTTTGACATAGACCTTTTTAAGGCAGGGAAACACTATAGGCTTTACGAAAAGCTCGGGGCGCATCTTACCGAAGTTGACCGCCAGAAAGGCGTGTACTTTGCCGTATGGGCGCCGTCGGCTAAGGCAGTGAGCGTGGTAGGTGATTTTAATTATTGGCTGGAGGGCGAGCATCCGCTCAACGTCCGTTGGGATGGCTCAGGCATATGGGAAGGGTTTATTCCAGAGGTTGATAAAGGCTCAAAATACAAGTACAAAATACACTCGCATCACAACGACATTAAGACTGAGAAAGCCGACCCGTTCGCGTTCTATTGCGAAAAGCCGCCGCAAACAGCCTCTATAGTCTGGGATACGCATCACAAATGGAAAGATACCAAATGGATGGCCAACCGCCGTGATAAGAACGGTTTGGATAAACCTTATTCAGTCTACGAGGTGCATCTGGGTTCGTGGCGCAGGGGAGACGGTAACCGCTTTCTTAGTTACATAGAGCTTGCTGACGAGCTTGTGGCGTATGTAAAAGATATGAACTTCACCCATGTAGAGTTTATGCCGGTAATGGAGTATCCGTATGACCCGTCATGGGGTTACCAGCTGGTGGGATATTTCGCCCCGACAGCGCGTTTCGGTAAACCGGATGATTTTATGGTACTAGTGGATAAGCTGCATCAGGCGGGTATTGGTGTGATATTGGATTGGGTGCCATCACATTTCCCGGAAGATGCGCATGGCCTTGGCTTCTTTGACGGCACACATCTTTACGAACACCCCGACAGACGCAAGGGCTATCACCCCGACTGGAAGAGCCTTATCTTCAATTACGGTCGAAACGAGGTGCGCTCGTTCCTTATAAGCAATGCCGTTTTCTGGCTTGATAAATATCATATTGACGGGCTTCGTGTTGATGCTGTGGCCTCAATGCTGTATCTTGATTATTCGCGTAATGATGGCGAATGGGAGCCGAATATTTATGGCGGGCGCGAGAATCTGGAGACCATCAGCTTCCTTAAAGAACTGAATGAAGAAGTCTACAGAAGCTTTGAAGGCGTACAAACAATTGCTGAAGAAAGCACATCATTCCCCATGGTGTCAAGGCCTACCTATATCGGGGGGCTTGGCTTCGGGATGAAATGGATGATGGGCTGGATGCACGATACGCTGGAGTACTTCAAGAAGGAAGCTATTTACAGGAAGCACCACCAGAATGATCTTACTTTCAGTATGACATACGCATTTACTGAAAACTTCATGCTGCCGCTGAGCCATGACGAGGTGGTTTATGGCAAGCACTCAATATTGGGCCGTATGCCGGGCGATGAATGGCAGCAATTTGCGAACCTGCGTTTGCTCTATAGTTTTATGTTTACTCATCCGGGCGCAAAGCTTCTGTTTATGGGTGGCGAATTCGGGCAGGGCGCTGAATGGAACTTTGAGCAAAGCCTTGACTGGCACCAGCTTGATTATCATTATCATCGGGGCATCAAAAACCTGGTACGTGCGCTGAACAAACTTTACAAAAAACAGCCTGCACTCTTTGAGAAGCAATTTACAGCTGATGGCTTTGAATGGATAAACTACACCGACAATGAGAATTCTGTGCTTTCATACATCCGCAAAGGAAATAATCCCGAAGAGAATCTCATTATTGTCTGCAACATGACACCTGTTATCCGTGAAAATTACCGTATCGGTATACCTGCTGAAGGTAAACTCAAAGAAATTTTCAACAGTGACGATGAGGATTTCGGCGGAAGCGGGGTAAAGAACAAAAAACTAAAAACCGATATGATTCCCTGGAATGGCAGGCCATTTTCCGCAGCGATGACATTGCCGCCGTTGGGGGGTGATTGTATTTTCGATTAAATAACAACATCTCGACTGCGCTCGATGTGACAACCTATTGTTTATTGTCAGTCCGAGCGCAGTGGAAAACCACTCACTACTTATCAACACGTCAACGTTTGCGTAAAAAATAAATCACCTGTAATTACCTCAACTTTATAACTTTGAGACTTTTGCTTTTATACTATGATCACCAATACCGAATTAGAAGTTAAGGGTAATCTCTACCCATCACACATAACAGAGTTCAGGAAAGAATCAGACAGCGCTTATTTTTACACCGAAAATAATGTCATCCTCAGGATAACCGTGCTGCGTGACAGCTTGCTGCGATTCCGGTTTACCACAAAAGGGTATTTTAGCCCTGACTTTTCCTACGCTATTGACGAAAACCATTCCCGAGGCTATAACCACTTTTCTGTTTCGGAAGAAGCGGAATATTATAAGCTTGTCACCAGTAAAATAGAGTGCCACATACATAAAGCCGATCTTAGGGCCGGAATATATGACCTTGAAGGAAATGTACTCCTTGAAGATGAGCAGGGCTTTCACTGGGAGGAAATATATGAATACGGCGGCAATGTGGTGAAGATGAGTAAAGTGTCGCGTGACGGAGAAAATTTCTATGGATTGGGCGATAAAGCCACACACCTGAACCTGAAGGGCAAACGGCTCGAGAATTGGGCAACCGACCAGTATGCTTTCGGTAAAGACCAGGAGCCGCTGTACAAGGCCGTTCCGTTCTATATAGGCCTGAATGGAAAAGAGGCTTACGGCGTATTCTTTGACAATACGTTCCGCAGTTTTTTTGATTTCTGCCACGAGCGCCGTAATGTTGCCAGCTTTTGGGCCGAAGGGGGCGAGATGAACTATTACTTCTTCTACGGCCCCCAAATGAGCGATGTGGTAACAGCCTATACCGACCTTACGGGTAAGCCCGAACTGCCGCCGCTTTGGGCGCTGGGCTACCACCAGTGCAAATGGAGCTATTACCCTGAAAGTAAAGTAAAAGAGATTACTGCAAAATTCCGCGAGCTGCGAATACCTTGTGATGCAATTTATTTGGATATTGACTATATGGAAGGTTTCCGCTGCTTTACCTGGAATAAAGAATACTTCCCTGACCCGAAACGCATGGTTGATGAGCTTGCGGAAGATGGCTTTAAAACCATTGTGATTATTGATCCGGGCATTAAGATAGACAAAGACTACTGGGTGTACAAGGAAGGGATTGAAAAAGATTATTTCTGCAAACGGGCAGACGGTCCTTATATGAAAGGCAAGGTATGGCCTGGCGAATGCAATTTCCCTGATTATACCAATCCTGAAGTACGCGAATGGTGGGCCGGTTTGTTTAAAGAACTAGTTGGCGAAATTGGCGTGAAAGGTGTGTGGAATGACATGAACGAGCCTGCCGTGATGGAAGTGCCTACAAAAACCTTCCCGCTTGATGTAAGGCACGATTATGACGGCCACCCGTGCAGCCACCGAAAGGCACATAATATATATGGTACACAAATGGCAAGGGCTACGTATGAGGGCGTAAAACGCTTCTCTTACCCCAAGAGGCCATTTATAATTACGCGTTCGGCATACTCCGGCGCGCAGCGTTACACCTCTTCATGGACGGGCGATAACGTGGCAACCTGGGAACATCTATGGATTGCCAACGTGCAGGTTCAGCGCATGAGCCTGAGTGGTATGGGCTTTACCGGCAGTGATATAGGCGGTTTTGCAGAGCAGCCAACAGGTGAGCTTTACACGCGATGGATTCAGCTTGGCGTTTTCCACCCCTTCTGCCGTACACACTCCTCCGGCCATCACGGCGAGCAGGAGCCATGGGCTTTTGATGAGGAGGTGATAAACGTTACGCGAAAGTTCATAGAACTGCGCTACCAATTGCTGCCGTACCTGTATACAATGTTTTGGGAGTACATTAATGAGAACATACCTATGCTGAAGCCGTTGGTATATTTTGACCAGGAAGACACGCAGACACATTACCGTACCGATGAGTTCATCTTCGGTAACCAGATATTGGTATGCCCAATCCTTGAACCCAATACGCTGGGCCGCAGGATGTACATTCCGCGCGGTACATGGTATAACTACTGGAATAATGAGAATGTGACAGGTGGTAAAGAAGTTTGGGTAGACGCGGCGTTTGACCAGATTCCGGTTTTTGTTAAGGCAGGCGCCATCATCCCGAAATACCCGGTTCAGCAATACGTAGGTGAACTTGAGTTTGATGAACTGACTCTTGATGTATATTATAAGGATGGCAAAGAAACCTCAACTGTGTTTGAAGATGCACAGGATGGCTATGATTATACCAAAGGCCGTTACAGCCTGCGCACATTTAAAATGACAGGCAAAGAGAAAGAGCTTGTAATAACGCAGCATAAAGAAGGTAAGTTTACAACACCATATAATTTCTTCACCATAAACCTGATAGGCCTGCCATTTACAGTGGCTTCGGTACAAATAGATAATGAAGAAGTGTCGCTGGAAGAACTGAAATTAAATATTCACAATACTTTAACTATAAGCAAGGATTTTTCGGAATTACATATAAAAGGAAATTAGTAAATTTGAGTATAATTTAATAATTATCCTTCGTATGAGAAAGAGCGTATTCTTACTTTCTGCAGGTTTGGCAGGGCTTATACTGGCCTGTTCAACCAACCCGTTCACAGGTAATAAAGACCTGAATTTTGTGTCGAACGACCAGATATTTCCTACGGCGTTTGCGCAATATGACCAATTTCTGAAAGAGAATAAAGTAATAAAAGGCACCCCAGATGCACAGCGTGTAGTTACGGTGGGGCAAAAGATAAGGGCTGCCGCTGAAAAATACCTCAATGCCAATGGTTATCAGGGATATCTGGAGGGCTACCAATGGGAGTATAACCTGGTGCAGGATCCTGCGGTGAACGCATGGTGTATGCCCGGCGGTAAGATTGTAGTATACACAGGCATACTCCCTATAACAAAAGATGAGGCCGGGCTTGCAACCGTTATGGGCCATGAGGTGGCACACGCACTGGTAAACCATGGGGCGCAGCGTATGAGCGCCGGGCAGCTGCAGCAGCTTGGTGCGGTAGGAGTAGGAGTGGCTACATCAGGACAGAGTACACAGGCTCAGCAATTATGGATGCAGGCATATGGCGTAGCCAGTGAAATTGGCGGTACGCTGCCTTTCAGCAGGAAACATGAAAATGAAGCCGATGAAATAGGGCTTACCCTTATGGCTATTGCCGGCTATAACCCTGACAGGGCAGTTGATTTCTGGAAACGGATGGAAGCCAATTCAGGAGGGGGTGCACCACCTGAGTTTTTGAGCACGCACCCATCTGGCGCTACACGTGTTGCCAACATACAGAAAAATATACCCAACGCCAAGGCACAGGCAGCCAAGTTTGGCGTTAAGTTTTAATTTGATATAAATTTAATGGTTTGGAAAAGCTGTCCGGCAACGGATGGCTTTTTTTGTTGATTATCATTCCGAAAAATAGTTTAGCTTTGGTTCACCAATCACTATACTTATGGCACAACTGCAAAAAGGCAGCAAAAAACTGCTGAACGCCTGGGCTTTCTATGACTGGGCCAACTCTGTATACAGCCTTGTAATCGCTTCGGCGGTATTCCCCATTTTTTACAGCCACATAATTCCTGACAGCGGTACCTTGTCATTCTTTGGCAATGAAGTGAAGGGCACAGCACTCATCAGTTTTGTTACGGCATTTGCCTTCCTCATCGTATCGTTCATATCGCCATTGCTATCAGGTATAGCGGATTATGCCGGTAACAAAAAGTCATTCCTAAAACTCTTCTGTTACATAGGCGCAATATCGTGTATTGGCCTGTACTGGTTCAGCATAGATAACTTGTACCTCAGCCTGGTTTGCTACCTGTTTGGTCTTGTAGGCTTTTGGGGCAGCCTTGTGTTTTATAACTCATATCTTCCTGATGTAGCTTTCCCGGAACAGCAGGATGCCGTAAGCGCTAAAGGCTATTCTATGGGTTATATAGGTAGTGTAATATTGCTGATTTTAAATTTGGTGATGGTAATGAAACCGGAGCTTTTCGGCATTAAAGGCACTCCTGAAGAACCTGCCGCCATCCTGGCCATGCGCTATTCGTTTATATCTGTAGGTATCTGGTGGATACTCTTCAGCCAATACACATATTACTATCTTCCGGAGGGCGCTGTTCGGAATAAGGTAACACGTGATGTAATGCTGAACGGTTTCCGGGAGCTGCGCAAAGTTTGGTTAAGACTGAAGGAAAACACAATATTGAAAAGATATCTGGGTGCATTCTTTGTTTACAGTATGGCGGTACAGACGGTTATGCTGGCAGCAACTTATTTTGGCGCCGAAGAAATTGCATGGCCGGATGAAGATGCTAAAAGCATGGGCCTCATCATCAGTATATTGCTGATACAGCTTATTGCGGTGGCAGGTGCGCTGCTTACGTCGAGATTATCGGCAAAGGTTGGTAATATTAAAGCGCTTATCATCATCAACATCATCTGGGCTGTTATATGTGTAAGTGCTTTTTTTATATCGCTACCAGTACATTTTTATATAACGGCTGCCTTTGTAGGTTTGGTAATGGGCGGCATACAATCGCTTTCACGAAGCACCTATTCTAAATTTTTACCCGAGACAACAGATACGGCTTCATTCTTCAGTTTTTATGACGTCACAGAGAAAATCGGGATTGTTATAGGTATGCTTTTATATGGAGCTATAGACCAGATGTTTGGCAGTATGCGCTACTCTATAATCTTCCTGACTCTGTTTTTTATTGTTGGCATATTTCTTTTAACAAGGGTGCCGAAAAAAACTTTATGATTTTGAATTTTAACTCTTATATTTGATGCCTTTAAACCTGATTACTAAAATTATGAAAAAGATTAAGTTACTATCAGTTATAATGGTTTTGTTTGCTGCTGCAGGCCTCATTTCATGTGAGACAGAGCAACTTGATAACGACCTTCTTACCGGTCAGCCAAACGGAGGCAATAATAATAATGGCCCGGCATCTTTCAGGGTTGATTTCAGCAACCAGACATATGTAGCTTCTACTGCCCAGGCACAAGTGCAGGGTACAACAATGGCAATAATAGGTCTAAGAGGGACATCGGGCGAATCGGTAGCCCTTACAATACCGGGAGGTATTGCAGCGGGTACTTATAATGCTGCAACTATGATGTATGTGCCAAGCGCAACTGCAACAGCTTTTTATTCTAATACTAATGTACAGACAGGTGTTTCAAACGGGTCTGTAACTATCACAAGCATCAATACTACCGCTAAAACAGTATCCGGTACATTTAGTTTTACAGGGCATTATTCAAACCCTACCGAAAATTTACCAACGGTAGCTTTCACAAACGGCAGCTTTACCAATGTACCTTATACAGGAACAATTCCCGGTGGTGGCGGCCCCGGAACAGACCCAGGTCCGCAGGTTGAATCATATAAAGCCACTATAGGAGGAGAAGCTGTAGATTTTGGCACCACTTTGACTAATGACAGTATGGGTATGCTCCAGTTGATGGGTACTGAAGGTAGCCGTACCGTACAGCTTGTTGTAAATTCAAACATAACACCGGGTACTTACAGCCTTGGTGCCGGCATACCATCAGCTATGGTTACTATAGGTACTGATATGTATATGGCTACTTCAGGGTCAATCGTTATCCAAAGCAATACCGGCGGATGGATTAAAGGAACGTTTGAATTCCAGGCTGCAAACCCTACCAATCCTACAGGAACTCCAATCAATGTTACTGCAGGAAGTTTCAATCTTGAATATTAAAATAGTTTCAAAATATTTAAATCCGCCCGCCGTGGCGGATTTTTTTATGGCACAATGCTTGGTTTATATATTGTGCCGTAAATTTGCAAAGGCTTTTCTAATGCTGATTTACAGCTTATACCGCAATATTCCTTTATCGTCAGAAGGATGGGCTGCGAAAGTTAAATGACATAATGACGTTATAATACAAATGGCTAATCAAAAAATTTTAAATATTGACAGTTTGTCATTCCAGGAACTTGATACAGATGCAGAGCTTATCCCGCTCATGACACCCGAGGATGAGGAAGAGATGAACAATGAAGAATTACCCGCCGAATTGCCTATACTGCCATTGCGCAATATGGTGCTATTCCCGGGAGTGGTGATACCAATTACTGCAGGCCGCGATAAGTCTATCCGCCTTATTAATGATGCTAATGCCGACAGTAAGATTATTGGCGTAGTTGCACAAAAGGATGAAAGTGTTGAAGAGCCCGGGCAAAACGATATTCACCCGGTAGGTACCGTTGCCCGCATACTCCGCGTGCTGAAAATGCCTGACGGTAACACTACTGTGATATTGCAGGGCAAAAAGCGATTTGAAATAGACACTGTTACCGCTGAACAGCCTTACCTTCGCGCCACCACAAAAGAGGTAAGCGAGGTAAAGCCTGAGCAGGATGATGCCGAATTCCGTGCTATTATTGAATCGATTAAAGACCTTGCCATCCAGATTATAAAAGAAAGCCCTAACATTCCTACCGAGGCTACCTTTGCCATAAAAAACATAGAAAGCAACTCTTTTCTTGTCAATTTTGTGTCGAGCAATATGAACCTTTCTGTAAAGGAAAAACAGGAACTGCTTGCCATACACGACCTGAAAGACCGCGCCCTTGCCACGCTTCGCCACATGAATGTAGAGCTGCAGAAGCTTGAGCTGAAGAATGATATACAAAGCAAGGTACGTTTTGACCTTGACCAGCAGCAGCGCGAATACTTCCTGCACCAACAGATGAAGACCATACAGGAAGAGCTGGGTGGCGTAAGCCATGACCAGGAGGTGGAAGATATGCGCCAAAAGGCAAAAGCCAAGAAATGGAACGAAAAGACAAAAATTCAGTTTGATAAGGAAGTTGCCAAGCTGCAGCGCATGAACCCGCAGGCAGCAGAATACGGCACGCAGCGCAATTATCTTGAGCTGCTGCTTGACTTGCCATGGGGCGAATACAGCAAAGATAACTTTGACCTTAAGCGGGCAGATAAGGTGCTTCACAGAGACCATTTCGGGCTTGATGACGTGAAGAAGCGCATCATAGAATACCTGGCGGTACTAAAGCTGAGAAACGACATGAAATCGCCTATACTATGCCTGTACGGTCCTCCGGGCGTTGGTAAAACAAGTATAGGTAAATCTGTTGCCGAAGCATTGGGCCGTGAATATATCCGCATTTCGTTGGGCGGCCTTCGTGATGAGGCTGAAATACGCGGGCACAGGAAAACATATATAGGGGCTATGCCGGGCCGTATTATTCAAAGCCTTCGTAAGGCCGGTACCAGCAATCCTGTTTTTGTGCTTGACGAGATTGATAAGCTGAGCAACAGCAACCAGGGTGACCCTTCATCTGCATTACTTGAGGTTCTTGATCCGGAGCAGAATAAAGAGTTCTATGACAACTTCCTTGAGCTTGGATTTGACCTCAGCAAGGTGATGTTCATAGCTACTTCAAACAATATGAGCACAGTGCAGCCGGCCCTGCGTGACAGGATGGAGATTATTAATATGACAGGCTACACCATTGAAGAAAAAGTTGAGATAGCCAAACGCCACCTGCTGCCAAAGCAGATAAAAGAGCACGGCCTAAACCCGAAAGATGTGAGCATTGGTCGTAAACAGCTTGAAAAGATAATCAGCGGCTACACTCGTGAATCGGGTGTGCGCGGGCTTGAAAAGCAGATTGCGAGGGTTGTACGCCACATTGCAAAGTCTGTTGCTATGGAGGAAGAATACAACAGTAAGGTTACCGATGAAGACATCATTACCATACTTGGCGCCCCGAAAATGGAGCGTGACAAATATGAGAGCAATGAGGTTGCCGGTGTGGTAACAGGCCTTGCATGGACAAGTGTGGGCGGTGATATTCTCTTTATAGAATCGCTGCTAAGCAAAGGTAAGGGGCATATGACCATGACAGGGAACCTCGGTACGGTAATGAAAGAGTCGGCTACTATTGCGCTGGAATACATCAAAGCCAACGGAGAGCAGTTTGGCATAAGTCCGGATGTGGTGAATAATTATAACGTACACATACACGTGCCGGAAGGCGCCACGCCTAAAGACGGGCCGAGTGCCGGTATAGCCATGCTAACTTCACTGGTGTCATCATTCACCCAGAAGCGCGTGAAGAAAAATTTGGCCATGACAGGCGAAATCACACTGCGAGGGCGTGTGCTTCCGGTGGGCGGAATCAAAGAAAAAATACTGGCTGCCAAACGCGCCAACATTAAAGAAATCATTCTCTGCGAAGAGAACAGGCGTGACATTGAAGAAATCAAGCAGGATTATCTTGAGGGACTAACCTTCCACTATGTAAGAGAAATGAAAGAAGTGATACAGCATGCCATCACAGACCAGAAAGTAAAGAATGCCAAAACATTGTAAAGAGAGAATCCCGCTGTATAGCGGGATTTTTATTTACCATTTCAGGAGAAATTCTGATAATTTGGTTTGGGGCCTTTCGGGCGTAAACTCCATATTTATAAAATGCGAGATACAAATTTTTATTTTTTCAAGGTCAAATGGCTTTATACAATAAAAATCAGCGCCAAGGTTATGAGCCTTAAGTATGTAATCATCATTTGCTGATGTGGAATACATCATCACCGGTATCCGATCTTCAGGATAATTTTTCCTGATACTTTCCAATGCATTAAGTCCGCACACCACAGGCATGTTGATGTCAAGAAAAATGAGGTCAGGCTTTTCAGTTGAATCTTTTAATCCCTCCATAAGTTCAAGTCCGTTATTAAAAGATATTACCGTGCATTGTGGACAAATTTCCTTTAAAACGATTGTAAATATCATAATATCATCACTATCGTCATCCGCGAGATATATTTTTTTTGCATTCATAACAACTCTATATATGATTACAAAAGTTAAATTTTAAAATAACGCTTTATCTGAAATTGAAATTTGAAAAAGTTAGCTTGTGAAAATCCATTTGATTTATAAAGATACCTATAAACAGAAAGGTAAAATTTTCCTTTAACAATTTGTTTGGTATTCTCTGCAATATATTTTTATTGGAATGTCAGTCATATTCTTGAGTATTGCATTCATCGGTATTTATTTTAAAAATAATATCTTCGCACCTGCGTTATAGATGCAGCGCTACACATATTTCAATGTCTAAAAACCGGTTACTATTATTATTTCTTTTTACTACTGCTTTGTCTTACAGCCAGATAGGCGGGCGGTATACCTACCAGTTTTTAAACCTCGTTACTTCTCCGCGTCAGGCGGCGCTTGGCGGTAAGCTTGTTACGTTGTATGATTATGACGTGAACCAGGCTATCTTCAACCCTGCGACCATAAATCCTGAAATGGATAACCATCTTTCTGTAAACTATGGGAATTATTACGGTGAGGTAACCTATGGTACAGCAGCATATGCTTACACCTATGACAGGCATGTACAAACGCTGCATATGGGTGTGAATTACGTAAATTATGGTACTTTTGAAGGGCGTAATGAAATGGGTGAGCTTACGGGCGACTTTACCGGCAGCGAAATAGCGGTATCATTTGGGTATGCAATGAACATCCCGTACACCGATATTTATGTTGGAGCCAATGCAAAACTGATATCATCAACACTGGAGAGCTACAACTCGTTCGGCGGGGCGCTTGATTTGGGAGCAATATATATTGATGATGTGAATGACATTAATATAGGCCTTGCCATCAGAAACATTGGTTCGCAGTTTACAACCTATGCAGGCAATTATGAGCCTTTGCCTATAGAAGTTATTGCCGGGATAAGCCAGGAGGTAGAGAATGTGCCGATACGCTGGCATTTAACTCTGGAAAACCTGCAGCAATGGAAGATTGCCTTCAGTAACCCTAATCGTGCGGAACAAAGCATTGATGGCGGCTCTACAGAAGAGAAGGTTTCGTTCTTTAATAATGCATTGCGCCACGTCATTGTAGGAGCAGAGTTGTTTCCGGGTAAGAGCTTTAACCTGCGGGTTGGTTACAATTTCAGGCGCGGGCAGGAACTTAAAATAATGGACCAGCGGAGTTTTTCGGGTATATCAGCCGGATTGAGCCTTAGGTTCAATTCGCTGAGGTTTGATTACAGCTATTCACGTTATACTTTGGCAGGCAATACCAGTTTATTTGGTTTAATGATTAATCTTCAATAGTTTGGATAAGAAAATTACCATTGCCATAGACGGCCATTCTTCAACAGGAAAAAGTACTCTTGCAAAGCAGCTTGCACGTGAACTGGGTTATGTGTATGTTGATACAGGGGCCATGTACCGTGCCGTAACCTATTTTGCCATGCAGCATGGCCTTATAGATAAAGATGGTTTTGACAAGGAAGGGCTCATCAAACTTTTACCGACGGTTAGCCTTCAATTTCTTTTTAATCCTGAACTAGGCTTTGCGGAAATGTACCTGAACGAAGTAAACGTTGAAACTGAAATACGCTCAATGGAAGTTTCGGGTTTTGTTAGCAAAGTTGCCGAGGTAAGTGAGGTTCGTGCCAAACTGGTGGAACAACAACAGCACATGGGCGAGAATAAAGGTATTGTGATGGATGGGCGTGATATTGGAACAGTTGTATTTCCGAAAGCCGAACTTAAGATATTTATGACTGCCAGCGCTGAAGTACGTGCACATCGCCGTTATGACGAACTTACGGCAAAAGGGCAGGAGGTAAGTTATGATGAAGTTTTGGCAAATGTTACTGAGCGCGATTATATTGACAGTCATCGTACAGATTCTCCATTATTGAAAGCCAGTGACGCAATTGAAATAGATAACTCAAATCTGTCTCGCGAGGAGCAATTTGAGAAAGTTGTTTCACTCGCAAAGCACACTATTCAACTTTAACGTTTTCGCGCGCTTGCAAATCTCAATTTTATTAATAGTTTTACGACCGTTAATAAAATGTTAATTCCAATACATCAATATATATGGGAATAAAGAATCGGCTGGTGGGCATGAGCTTCCTCCAGTTTTTTGTTTGGGGAGCGTGGCTTATCACTATAGCTAATTACTGGTTTGGCACCAGGCAGTGGGATGGAACTCAATTTGGACTTGTTTTCGCAACAATGGGTTTTGCCTCAATTTTTATGCCTACACTTACAGGAATCATTGCCGACAGATGGATTAATGCTGAAAAACTGTACGGTATCATGCACATACTTTATGCAGCTGTGCTGTTTTATCTTCCGCAGGTTGGCGACCCGGCAACATTTATTTATGTAATGTTTGCCGCAATGTGTTTCTATATGCCAACAATATCACTAAGTAATTCAGTGTCTTACGCTGCTTTAAAGTCTAACGGATATGATGTAATTAAAGACTTTCCGCCCATCAGGGTTTGGGGTACTATAGGGTTTATCGCTGCCATGTGGATTACCAATCTTACAGGCAGTAAAGCCTCTGAATACCAGTTTTATATTGCCGGTATTGCAGCTGTATTGCTTGGTCTGTACGCATTTACATTGCCAAAATGCCCTCCGCAGAATCTCACGAAAGAAAACTCATCATTGTCAGAAACATTGGGGCTTGGCGCATTCAAACTGTTTGCCAATTATAAAATGGCGCTGTTCTTTGTGTTTTCAATGTTTTTAGGAGGAGCATTGCAGCTTACTAATGCCTATGGTGATGTTTTCCTTGACGAATTCAAGCATTTCCCGAAATATGAAAATTCTTTTGTTGTTGAGTATTCTACAATAATCATGTCTATTTCACAAATTTCCGAGACGCTTTTTATTCTTGCTATACCTTTCTTCCTGAGGCGTTTCGGTATCAAGCAGGTAATGCTCATCAGTATGTTTGCCTGGGTGCTGCGTTTCGGGTTATTCGCTTATGGTGATCCTACAACCGGCCTGTGGATGATCATCCTTTCTTGTATTGTTTATGGAATGGCTTTTGACTTTTTCAATATATCCGGATCCCTATTTGTTGAGACGAACACCAGTAACAAAATACGCTCATCGGCGCAAGGTCTTTTCATGATGATGACTAATGGTTTCGGTGCTGTTTTTGGCAGCGTTGTATCAGGTTGGATGATAGAGAAATATTTTACCCGGTCATTTAACAACTCAGGGGAACTCGCCACATTTCTTGAAACAGAGCCTGCAAATCAATCTATGGAAAGTTTTGTAACCGGCCAAGGCGTTCAGGTGGCAGCCGACGGTTCTTTCAATAATGCAATTATGCTACGCGACTGGCCTTCAATATGGCTGGCGTTTGCTGCATATGCTCTTGTTATAGCAATTGCTTTTGCCGTGATGTTTAAACACAAGCACGACCCCAAAGAGGTGGCGAACATAGCTCATTAATTATTAATTTTAAATTTTGAATTATAAATAGAGCTTCACGATTGTGGAGCTTTTTCTTTATGCAGATAATGTCAGTCGGTCTCTTTGCAAATATTTGGTAATCAAAAAAATAGTTGTACCTTTGCGCACCTTTTGGCAGTCTTGGTTTCCTTAAGGTTTAAACTTTTATATGTAAAACGCTTCTGTTGTTTTGCCTCTGCTCACGAAACCAGGTAAATACACAGAATACAAATTATTTTATCAGCATGTCTGAACAAACTAAAACAAAGGAAGAATTCCTTAACGAATTTAACTGGCACAACTTTGAAGAAGGTATTGATCCGGTAGATGAGAAAAACCTTAGGGAATTTGAAGACCTTGTTTCTAAAACTTTCGTGTCAACTGACAGCGATGAGGTTGTTGAAGGTACTGTAGTACGTATCACTGACCGTGACGCAATTGTTGACATCAATGCAAAATCGGAAGGTGTTATCTCTCTTAACGAATTCCGTTACAACCCGGGCCTTAAGGTTGGGGACAAAGTAGAAGTTCTTATTGACTCTCGTGAAGACAAATCAGGCCAGCTTGTACTTTCTCACAAAAAAGCACGTACTATCAAAGCTTGGGACAGGGTTATCAATGCTAACGAAACAGGCGAAATCGTTAATGGTTTTGTTAAGTGCAGGACTAAAGGCGGTATGATCGTTGACGTTTTCGGTATTGAAGCTTTCCTTCCGGGTTCACAAATTGACGTTAAGCCAATCCGCGACTACGATCAGTATGTAAATAAAACTATGGAATTCAAAGTTGTGAAAATCAACCACGAATTCAAAAACGTTGTGGTTTCTCACAAAGCGCTTATCGAGGCAGACATCGAAGTACAGAAGAAAGAGATCATTGGGCAGCTTGAAAAAGGCCAGGTGCTTGAAGGTGTTGTTAAAAACATCACTTCTTACGGTGTGTTTATTGACCTTGGCGGTGTTGACGGACTTATCCACATTACAGACCTTTCTTGGAGCCGTATCAACCACCCAAGTGAAGTTCTTGAGCTTGACCAGAAACTTAACGTTGTTATTCTTGACTTTGATGATGAGAAAACACGTATACAACTTGGCCTTAAGCAGCTTCACCCGCACCCGTGGGACGCTCTTAGCGCTGACCTGAAAGTTGGTGACAAAGTAAAAGGTAAAGTAGTGGTTATTGCTGACTACGGTGCATTTATCGAAGTGGCTGAAGGCGTTGAAGGCCTTATCCACGTAAGTGAAATGTCTTGGTCTACTCACCTTCGTTCTGCACAGGACTTCGTGAAAGTAGGTGATGAGGTTGAAGCTGTAATCCTTACGCTTGACCGTGAAGATCGTAAAATGTCTCTTGGCATCAAGCAGCTTACACAAGACCCTTGGACTGACATTACTGCTAAATACCCTGTAGGCTCTCGCCACACAGGTATTGTGCGTAACTTCACAAACTTCGGTGTATTTGTTGAGCTTGAAGAAGGTATCGACGGGCTTATCTATATCTCAGACCTTTCTTGGACTAAGAAAATCAAGCACCCATCTGAATTTGTAAACGTTGGTGACAAACTTGAGGTTGTAGTTCTTGAGCTTGATGTTGACGGACGCAAACTTTCTCTTGGCCACAAACAAACTCAGGCAAACCCTTGGGATAAGTATGAAGACTCTTTCGGTGTAGGTTCTGTACACAACGGTACTATCGCTGAGATTGTTGACAAAGGTGCTACTGTAGAGTTTGGCGACGATATTGTTGCTTTCATCCCTACACGCCACCTTGAGAAAGAAGACGGCAAGAAACTTAAGAAAGGTGATGTTGCTGACTTTAAAGTGATTGAGTTCAACAAAGAATTCAAGCGTGTTGTAGCATCTCACACAGCTACTTTCCGTGATGAAGAAGAGAAAAATGTAAGGCAACAACAGGAGTCTGGCAATATGTCATCTTCAAACAACGCTGAAAGAAGCACACTTGGTGACATTGACGCACTTTCTCAATTGAAAGAAAGAATGGAAAAAGGAGAAAACAAGTAATTAATTTTCTCTTTAGATATAAAGCCCTTCCGGAAACGGAAGGGCTTTTTGTTTATTTTACCATCGCTCCGGATATTAGTCCGGCTGCCAGCCACACATACCATTTTTTGTACCAGGGTTCAGGGATAACAATCTCAGCCGACATTATATTTTCTGTCTTTATATACGGATTTGAATTCGTAATATCTGTGGTAAGTGTTTGCTCGCCCAAAAACCATTTGCGTTTATAACCGGTAACCACAGTTGTTTGGTTAGGTATTTCAAAATGAGATAGCCTTAAACCGGAAGATTTAACTTCATAATTAAAACTGTAATGTTTTGTATTAACTGTGTCTTCAACTTTGAAAGCACATTCAATTTCTTCCTTAAAAGGTACATAAATTGTATCAAGGCGCGTGATGGTCTTAATTTTGACTATACTTTTAACGGTTGAGAATTCTTTTGTAAGCTGCTTAAGCTCAATATCTTTTTTAAGTACTAAGTTTTGGAATAATCTTTTATCAAGCTGTAGTGTAGTTATTGTTGCCGACTGAGTACCTATTTTGTTTTTGTAATGTTTTACAGTGTCAAAAACAGCAGTAAGATTTGTCTCAGATTTTACTTTCTCAGCCCTGCGTTTACATTCTGAAAGTAAAAAAAGCATCAGTAATATTACACAAAGTGCAGGTGCAATTTTAGATTTATAATTTACCATCTGGCTTTCGTTCCGCGAATATCATAGTGTACAAAATTCCTGTATATACCTATGCCGCCCTGCTTCATTTTTCCGGCAGTAATAAGTTTTTCAATTACAGCAGCAAGCTGAGCAGGCGTATATCCTATAGCATTAATATCAGCTGCTTTGGCATAAAGATGCTGGCTGTTTGTAGCGCCTTTCACTTTTCTGTTGTGAGCCGATGTTCGGTAGCCGCTTCCGGTTATTATTACCGGTACACCAAGAGTATCTCTTAGCACTTGTAGATTTTTAGCGAGTTCAGTAACATTAGGTAAATATTCATGTGGTACAGGCGTGCCATCTTTACACGCGAATTCTTTGAGGGTGAAGTTAGGGGTGAGATTCATAGGGGTGGATGTTATTTTAAACTTTGATTAAAGATTTTAATTAAGTTTTTTATTGTACTTTCGGCCAATATTTATTACTGGCACAGGAAGCAATAATTAATCAAACTTGCAATGCTTTTTAATTCTATAGATTTCGTAGTATTCTTTTTAATAGTGTTTTCTCTATATTGGTTTGTATTGAATAGAAAGATGAAATTCCAAAATTTCATGTTAGTAATAGCCAGCTATTTTTTTTATTGCTGCTGGGATTGGAGATTTGGATTTTTACTTGCATTTTCAACTTTGCTTGATTTTTATTCTGGACTTGCAATTTTTAGGAGCACAACTAAGAAGATGAAAAAAATTTGGCTTATTATAAGCGTGGGAATTAATCTTGGTTTTCTATGTTTCTTTAAATACTATAATTTCTTTATAGAATCATTCGGGGAGCTTTTATCAAATTTTGGCGTTCAAGCAAACTATAGTACACTAAGTATTATTTTGCCTGTAGGCATATCATTTTATACTTTTCATGGGTTGTCATATGTTTTTGATATATACAATGATAAAATTACCCCTACTACTAATATTATCAATTATACATTATTTGTAAGTTTTTTTCCACTACTGGTAGCCGGACCTATCGAAAGAGCTACCCATTTGCTACCTCAAATTGAAAGGCCTCGCCAGTTTGATTATTCAAAAGCTATAGATGGCCTTAAACAAATTTTATGGGGGTTTTTTAAGAAAGTTGTCATTGCGGACAATTGTGCACAGTTTGCAAATCTCATTTTCGATAATTACGAAAGTCAATCAGGAAGTACATTATTTTTAGGAGCTTTATTTTTTACATTTCAGATTTACGGAGATTTTTCTGGTTATACTGATATAGCATTAGGAACTGCGAGGTTAATGGGATTTGAATTACTTAAAAACTTTAACTATCCATATTTTTCTAGAGATATTGCGGAATTTTGGAGGAGGTGGCATATCTCTCTTTCGACATGGTTTAAAGATTATTTATATATACCCTTGGGCGGTAGTCGTGGTGGGTTATGGATGAAAATTCGAAATACTTTTATAATATTCATAGTTAGTGGTTTTTGGCATGGATCTAACTGGACATTCATAGCATGGGGAACTCTTAATGCAGTCTACTTTTTACCATTGTTACTAACTAATAATAATCGAAATAATTTAGAAATTGTAGCTATTGATAGAAATCTTCCTACGTTTAGAGATTTTACAGGAATTTTGATAACGTTTATGTTGACAGTTTTTGCCTGGATTTTCTTCAGAGCTGAAAGTGTACAAGATGCTATTGGGTATATAAGTATGATATTCTCAAATAGCTTATTTACATATCCGGTGATTATAGGAGAGTCGAAATACATAATATTACTTGTTATTGCATTCATTATCATAGAGTGGGCTGGTAGAAGAGGTAATTATGGATTGCAATTAGTATTTTCAAGGTCTCATCAAATCATTCGGTGGAGTTTCTATATAGTTATATTATTATTTGTGTTTTTCTTTTCGGGTGAGCAACAAGAATTTATTTACTTCCAGTTTTAAATGAAAGATTTTTTAAAGAAAGTTTTATTATTCTCAGTATTAGTATTTGCAGTAGTCGAATTGTTCATTCGATTTTCGCATTTGACAATTGATGTACCACAGCGTGAGATAACTGTAGAGGGAATTCAAAAATATATTCCAAATCAATCAGGTTATTGGAGTAATGCAAGTCATAAGTGGATTATCAATAAATATGGATGGCCTGTAGAAGCTCCAGACAGCATGAAAAATTTGATAACTCTTATAGGAGATTCACATATCGAAAATTTTATGAATTCTTCAAACTGTCAGCCATCATATTTTTTGAAAGAAATGAATCCTACATATAACTTTCTCCAGATGGGAAGATCAGGGGCGAGCCTGATAGAATATTTAGAATTTTCCAAATATGCCCAAAAAGAATATAGTCCTATACAACAAATAATTTTTGTCAAAGAAAATGATTTTCCTGAAAGTATTAGAAATGTAAGCGTAAAAGATGATGTAACTCAAATTGATATCAAAACAGGAAAAATTTTTAAAGGTAAAATGCGTTCCCCACGTCTAAAGAAGATAATTTATAATGTAAAAACTATTTACTATTTTAAGGACAAGGTAAAATTTAAGACTTTAAAAAAGATAGTAAAAAAGTAAAGTCTATTAGTGAACCTAATAATAAGAATCTTGAAAGTTATAGTTATTTATTAAAATTGATTAATAAAAACTATGATTTAAGTAATGTTACATTTGCTCTTCATCCAAATACAAGTGCTGAAATACAAAAATTGTTCAAACAGAACTCTATTAAATATTATATTTTTTCAGAAAGTAACTCGTGGAATCATAGTAAATTAGATAGTTCACATTGGTCTTGCGAAGGACATAGGGAAGCATCGTTACAAATAACAAAGTTTTTACGGTTGCAAAAAAATTAGTTTTTTAGGTTTAATTTTTCATTAAAATATTTTAACTTTTCTAACCAGCCTTTTGGGGGAAATTTCCCATTAGTTAAAATTGCCATATTTATAAATGCACTACTAACAGGATAAGAAATTACAGTTAGCCGAGTTATCACTTTTAAGTATTCAAATATTGATGTTAAATCTTTAATTATTAAATTCATAACTTCAAATAATATAAGACTCAATACACACATTGTTATTTTTTTTAACAGTCCATAGGTGTTTTTTTTAAATGTGAAGTCTCGTAATTTCAGCGCATGACATAAAGTTCCGACAATATGATCTATCGCTATGCATAACAAAACACCACCTATAAAGTCTTGATTTGAAATTGTCCATTCGGTAAACTTAGAAATACACCATCCAGGTATTGATAATAGAAAATTTAGCTTTATGATAAAAGAATATCTTATTAAGAATGCAGATATATATGTAATAATAGAGTTAAGCATACGTTATGCTAAGTCAAATATTTTATTCAGATAATCTTATTAGCTGATTAGGATTTAAAAAAGTGGGTATATAAGAGAAGTACTTTATACGATTTAAAGTACTTTCTGTACCTAAAAAAGATATACGATTTAGAATATTTGAAAATGTACCTATGTTATTTAAGGATGCGAAACTTTGGCCATTTACATAAATATCGCATTTTTGAGAGTTATATGTTAAAGTAAATACGTTATTTGCGGATAAAGTTATTGTAGTGGTACTATTTAAAGACTCTTGTCCACTTTTCGTATATCTTGTTTCAATTGTATTTCCTGGTAGACCAGTGTTAAAAAACCTTAGCGAATTAATATTCGTATTATCATCAATTCGAAGTAAAATACCTCTTCCTTGTCGTTTAACTTCAAAATAAACCGTCCCCTCATCTTGATTTATCAAATGTGATATTCCGGTTTTTAATAATGATGCGATACTTCTGGAAGCCGACGTGCCAGTAGTTGGTATCCAGGAGGTTGGGAAATTATAATAATCCTGATTATTTATAGGTTCAAGTTGTGCGTTTTTAACTTCACCTGTTACAGTAATGTTTTTGGAACCGCCTGATGACTGGAACATAATATGTTTACGGCTGCCATCTGCATTTCCGACTAATGTAACAGGCGTACTTTCATTTACGGTGACCGACCCTGTGCCGTAAAAAGATAAAACGTATAAGCCGGAATTTATGTTTATTGTTTGTGATGAAAGCACTTGCGAATGCAGTAATACATTTGAACTTGCCCTTTCAAGCAATATTTCGGGATAACCATTTGTGTAATCAATTTTTGGCATATTTTGAGGTAATGAAGCCATACTGCCATTTGTGTTCACACGTGATCCGCCTCCGCCGCTGGAGGTAAAATCACCAGAGCCGTTATCGGGCTTTAATGCGTAGAGTTTACCGGATTTATATCCGTTGGGTGTAAGTATTAGCGATGCCCGGTCATATATATCTTTGTGGCGCATCATCCTGATAAGTGAGACAAGATGCTCACCACCTTCATAAATTCCGTTATCTCCAAGTACGCGTGTCTTGAATTCGTTTGCTATAGCAACTGAAGGGCTTATCCGCCTGTTTCTTATAAAAGTTCCTGCATTCATTATGATAAAGCTAATTCACCAAATAGTAATACACGGGCAGCAGTCCTGAATTTTATTCCGAACACACTATACCTTCCGTATGATTTATTAATATAGCCCCCACTATAGTGCTGGGTAATCCCTTCAGCTGCAGTAAATATAGCCTGGCCGGTTCCTTCTATATGCCCTTCAAATTCTGCCCCTGCAGTAAAAACTCCTGTAGGAATGTAAATAGTAAAGGCATTATCAACATTAAACATAAGCCATTTTTTATCGTCGTCAGGCTGTAACGTATATGTATTCCCGCTGAAGCCTGTAGTTGCGGAGGTAATAGTCTTAACGGGTTTTACGGCTGGTGTACTGCTGCCTGCTGCACTGAAATTACGGTTGTAGATAACATCAAGCAGTGCTGCCTGCAATGCTGATGCAGATGTATATGTTACTCCGTTTACCGAGAAATTGCCATAATGAGTCCTACTTAGTAAAATGTCTTTACGGTCATAACAATTATAAATTTCAAGGGTTTGCCCATATGGTTTAGATAAGTAGTTACGCACATATCTAACCCCGTTGAGTAAAAAATATCTATCGCTTACTGATGTGATAACATTCACGCTATTGTATTTTGGTAAATCTTATAGCAGGCCTTACTGCACATGTTGTATAATCAGCATAATTGGTACGCTGCAGATACATCCTTACATTATTCCATACTTTTCCGGCTATTTCCCTGTTAGTGGTAAATAATGATTTTTTAGTTTCGGATGTTACCGGCTGGCTATCAGTATTGCGTTTTTCTACGAAGGCATATGGTGTATCAGTAGCGTGTGAGAACATCACGTAACGTGCATAAGCAAAATAGGCGAGGGCCATCTTAAGGCCATAGTTGCTGTACTCAATGCCATCATGGGTATAAACTCCGCCATCTAAGAGTTCGGTATAATCTTCCGGGAGGGCTATGATATTATCAAACAGCCTTTCCCCAAGCAGCGGCTTCAGGTCCAATAGTTGAGCTTCAAGTATACTTTCGTTCAGCTTGTCATTGTTCAGGCTTTTTGCTATTTGTCGATATTTTACTATATCATCACGGGTTATCAGGGGCTGCATCTTCAATCAGTTTTATAGGTTCAAGTTTCAGGTTGCTGTAATCTGCAGTTCTGTTCATGAGGTTTTGGAGAAGATTCACTAGTTTTCCACGTTCGGCCGAGGTATTTTCCCAGTACATGCGTTTCATCTCTTTTATCGCCTCACCACTGTTGCCGAACATCGAGGTATCATTCGTTTTCACCAATCCTGACGGCAGGTTGTTGAAGGCTACAAGTATATTTTCACGTACGCTGGTTTCAGTATAGTTGAAAAGCTCGTCATCAATTTTGCTTTCTATCTGCTTGATCAGGATGGCATCTTCCAGCTTTTCACCGGCAAAATCCATCTCGAGGCACAGCACACCGCCGTTGTTTTCGGCGCCAAGGCTTTCGCGGATAACATCCTGAAAGCTGTTCTGCTCGCCCGATTCTTCGCCCATTGGCCTGGTAACAACCAGTGTGTTGCCGAAGAACCCTTTACGCAGCAGCCTGTTTTTGTATACCGATGCCTGCGCCTCGCTGTCACAATCATTGGCAATGCTGTCAATGCGCGATAAGGGGTAGATGAGTTTTGGGTCCATGTTTATGAACAATACCTGGCCTTTGTAGCTTTCCCACCCGCCGGCTTTTTCTACCTGCGCATCAATTACTTTTTTGCGCGGATTGTACACATCTATCAGTTCAATTTCAGCTTTCTTGGCCTGCTGCCATTCTTTACATACCGCAATTTTGCCCGCATAATCTTCACTGTCGGTTTTACCTACACGGCACCATTCAAACGGAACCACGCTAAGGTCGGTAATCTGGTACAGTGCATTCCAATTTACGTGAATGAACACACCACGCTGCTTCACAAGGTCATCGGCTACTTCAGCAGCAAAATCTGCCAGCTTAAGGTTTTTGCTTTTATTGATAACAATGCTGTCATTATCTGCACCAAAACCTCTGCCTAAAAGATACTGCGCCATAATGGCCGCCGCACTTTTGGCCGTAACGCTATTGTTTATCAGCCTGTCCATCCTTTCAGGGTAAGCATTGTCGGTATCATTTGCATACACCTCGGCAAACTTATTCCAGGGTGTAAGCCGTTTCCAGAATTCAATAAAGAGCGTGCGCATTATGTTGTAGCATCATCAGAAATCGTATCGCTTCCGGTGCTTCTCTTCGTGCGTATCCGCACTTTCTTCATTTTTTTGATTGCTCCTGCGGTAACAACTGTTTTAGGTTCTGGTATCATGTCAAAATACCTTCTCCCGTTTGGCTTCTGCAATAATATCTGTGCATATTCGTCAGTAATGTTGCTATTGTTAACCAATATGGGCGACCCGAACTCCAGCGGGATGTTCTCATATTTGGCATGCAGCCTGTATTTGCATTTGTTTGCCATTTGCTTTATGTGGTTTTTGTACTTTGTAAGGTACGTATCCAAACATCGGTTACAGCCCGGGTTTACTTTTTCCTTGAATATGGCTGTATACTCTTTTAGGAAAAGCTCAAGGTAACGGACACTGCCGCCCGTTTTACCGTGGCCGACAGTGTTTAAATCCATTATTGTGAAATCCATTGCTTATGGCGTTACCGTGGTAAAGTTGTTGAAGACTGTTTTGGTGGTTACATAATCTTCATCAAGCAGTGTTTTTGGCATGGTGCTTTCTTCAAAACCGTCGGCAGATGCCAATTCAAACATAATCATGTTGTCATTCTCTTTGCTGCTGTTGGTCATCGTTACAAGCTCAAGGCCTGAGTTATAGCCGAGAATTTCAAAAGCATCTTCATTGTCAGCACCTTTCCAGGTTTGCTCAACCACTACAACATACTTAGCGCCTTTACTCAGGTTATCGGCCTGTGTTTTATTAGCCAGGCTGGGGCTGAAGATCACTCCGGAAAATGTATGCTTAAACTTGTCAGGCGCATTTTCTTTTTCACAAGTTCCCATGCTTTACTGTTGGCCTGTTTTACGCCTGTAAGCTTATAACCTTTCTTTCCTGCCTTTAGTGATAGCGATGTTACCAGCAAGCGGTTGGTTGGGTCAAGTGTAGTAGTAGAAATATCAATATCTTCTTTATTGATAAGTACAATGTTCTGCTCAATACCGGCAACAGGGGCGTTAAGGCAGTCAAAAACAATATTGGCAGTTAAATTTCCTGTACAATCCATACGTGTTTTTCTTTTTTATTGAAAAATTGAATAAATCTTAAAGTAGCAAAGTCCCAAGTCGAACGTCGAACAATCGAGCTGTCGAAAATTCTAAAATACCAATAATCTAAAATTCTAATAAGCCGCTACCATCATGTAGTTCTCCAACAGCTTGGCATCAAGTGTGTAGGCAGCATCAATGATGTTCATTTTAGCTGTCCTGTCATAGAACACATCAAGTTTGGCAAGGTCCTGCTCGTTGAGCGTACCAACAGGAATGTTCGACTTAGTAGTGAAAACGGCACGATGCGGAAGGTTCCATTTTGTGCCGCTGTCCTGGTAAGTTTTTATATACCTGTCCCAGTCATAGCGCACTTTTATTTCAATACCGTCAAAATACAGCTTCGGCCTGCCTTCTTCCACTACCTCAAGGAAGCCCGCGCCCAAGTTTTTGTTGCGCAGGGTTGCACGGTAGTTTTCAGCCAGCGATCTTGTGGCCAGTATAAAAGCATCATCTGCCGCAAGAAGCCTTTCATCAGCTGCAAGCAGCATTTTTTCAAAAATGTCAATAGCATAATCAGCGCCGAGATTGGCCTGTGCAGTATAACTTGCCGCACCGTTTTTATCTATAGGAACCAGCGTTACCTTATCATCGTCCTGAGAGCTGGTGCTTGTCATTATCTGCTTGAAAAGGCCGTCAAACGAGTTAAAATAATCAAGGTCTGTATTGGCTTTAAACACGCCACCCTCAGCGGTATAATCTGCGTCTTTATCATTAAACCAAACCTTTCTGTGAATGTTTTCAACCAGCGATGCTTCAACGCCTGCAATAACAATCCCGAATTCTTTGCTGCCTACTGCATCATAAAAATCCGGGTTCATACGCTGTGCTTTCCTGAAAACCCTTGCCAATGCAGGCATATCGGCCTGGCAGTGCTTCAGGCGGAAATCTTCCGTTACCGGTGTCCACATTTTTTGCGTGAAGGTAAATCCTTCGGCTTCACTTGGCTCGCAGTTTATACCTGCCTCTTTACCCAACAACGCCATGCGCTTTGCAAAAACAATCTGCGTATCGGTATCAACCCCTGTTTCAATGTCATGATAGTCGGTAAGGTCGCTTTCATTGTACACACGGTCAAAAATTACCTGGCTTACAGTTTCAATTTCCCGCGGGCCAAATGTAAGGTCGTGCGCCTGTACTAATTTTTTGGTTGTTGGCATCTATTTTCCTTTTTTAGAACGCAAATATTCCCTTAATCCTGCCGTGCGGTCATTTTCAGCCGGCCTGCGGTTCGATGCTTTTTTGGCATCAAAGCTGTATTTAGAGCCAACCTGCCTTTTCAGGGCAAGCACTTCACCTTTAATGCTGTTCAGCTGGCGTTTCAGCGTTTTGTTTTCGCTGCGCAGCATGGCTACTTCTTCAGCGGCATCTTCTTCAATAATTTCGGTAAGCACCCCGGCTTCAAATACATAAGTCTGCCCTTCGGGCATTACATATTCGCCTTGTGCCGGTTCGCCGTCAATGGTGGCTTCGGCGCCAATTTCAGGTACGGCATCATCGGGCAAATCTGTAAAATCAATCTCAATACCGGTGGCATCCTGCACCACTTTATTCATGATGCTGCCGTGGCCGAATTTGCCCAGCACTTTGGTAAACAGGCTTTCCATCCAGTGCCTGTCGCGCTCGCTAAAGTTTCCTTTCATGTTAAATTTTGGTTTTAAATAAGCCTTGGGTGCGGCAGGTATAAGCCGCGAAGTAGTAAAGCCCAGCGCAGTAAGCTGGTTTGGCGTAAGCCAGGTCTCGTTGCGCAGTAGCGGAATCAGCGCCTGCTCATTGAGGTTCAAAGATTTTTTGTAGAATGCAATAAGTTTCTTTTCAACGGCACGCAGCTGGTCGGCATATTGTTCCAGCTCATCAGCCGTACCCATAGAGCTGCCCCAGGGCAAATGCACCATAAAGGATGTGTTCTCGCGCAGCTGCCGCTTGCTGCCCGCCATGAAGATAACAGTGGCAATACTGGCCACAATGCCGCTGCCTATGGTGGTGAGCGGTTTGCCGACAGACTTAAGGTAATTATAAATGTCGAACCCGACATCTACAAGGCCGCCCTCGCTGTTGATGTGTACATTAAAGGCTGTGGCTTTGGGCTGCTTTTTCACCTGGGCAATAACATCAGCCAGCGTTACGCCGGTGGCTCCGTCAAACGTGCCTATCTGGCCGGAGATGTAAATGTTCCCTGTCAAATGAAGCGTTTAGGGAAATCTTTTGAGAAAGCTTCTGAGCTCCTAAGCTGAAAAATTGAAGAATTGAAAGATTGGTTAATTCGTCTATTTGTGGATGCGCTAATCTGGAAGATTGGTAATCGGGGAGAAGTCTTACGGCTCAGGAATTATTGAAACAAACTTTTAAAAACCTGAAACTTTAAACTTGAAATAAACCGCTCTGAAATTCTCTACAAAGGTACGGCGACATTTCGGGATCATAGTTACAAAACTCTTTCAAAAACGTGCAGTTCATCGATTTTTTTATGCTCATGTCGGTATGGAAGTTAATGTTTTAAAATCATTAAGGGCATTATTTATATTTGACCCAAAATTTGCATTTATGTCATTGAAAACTACTCTGCTATTTGCTTTTTTATTAATGATTTCAGGTGTTTCGGCACAAGACTCACCGGGACTGAGGCCCGAGCTGCTTATCGCCAAAAATGTAAAAATAAAGCCTTTGCCTGATGCTGCAATAATTACTAAAAAGGCTATCATGACTTTTATACTGATGCCGCCCTGCACCAGCGCTATGCACAGGACAAAAACCAGGGCACAAAAGCCGATGCGCTCGAAAACCGTGTGCTGAAGGTTGTGGCTGTAGAGCCTTATATCTTCCAGAATGAGAAGAGCTACAGGGTAAAACTTGCCGATACAATAAAGAACGAGACTATATATTATAAGTTCAACAAGAATTCGGAAAAATTAGGTAAGTATTATTTTGAAGTATTAGGCGGACTTACATATCCTGATGACTTCTTCTGTGATTATCTTAAGATTCCGGCGTCACAAGATGGAGAGCAAAAAGTGTTGGCTATTCTTGATGAGGGCGTAAGTGTGGTGAAAGTAAAGAAAGGTAAAACTGTAGCTTACCATCTTGAGGCAAATATAATGGAGACAACTGTAAGCATGAAGCGCGGCATTAGCCTTATGTTAGAAAGCGGCCACAAAATTGAACGCCCCGAGCAGGAAATAACGCTAGGCACCAAAAATGACCATGTTACCTATAAAGCATCATTTGAGCTTACTCCCGCAGAGGTTTCACAGCTGGCCGCCAGTCCGGTAAAAGACTGGAAAATATCAGGTTTTGAGCGCAAGTTTATTGAGGGTAAAAAGCTGCAGGGCATGGTGCAATGCCAGCGCAGCAGGTAGCTATCCTGTTTCCATAAAAGTAATGATATTGTAAAATGTGCGCTGGGTAATGCCGAACTCCTCTGCTGCTGACCGTATGCCTTCAGGCTTACTCCGACAGGTTTTCATTTGCCCTATATAAGCTTCATAGCACTCAAGCCATTTCAGCATTTTAGCAGGAATAATGTCAAGAATGACTAAATCTTCAAAGTCATCACCCAGAGCCTTTATAATTTCGTACCTGTTTACTACCATTTGTTGTCAGGGCAAATATCATTAGAGCGAATTTTGGCCGAAAGCGGACAGGAGCAAATGCTGCAGTATGCGCCTTCAATTTCCTTAAGTGAATCTTTAATAAAAGCGAGCAGCCTGCCTTGTTTTGCACTGGCGCAAGCGGCACATATCTTTGCGCGGGATTTTGCAACTTCTTCTACCACCTCGCTTTTGTCAAGAAAGTTTTTCCAGCCGTTTAGGATTTGATTTATCATTGAAGTTTAAAAATAGCTTCAGGAAATATTTAAGTAGAATATTTTCGTATATATTTGCCGTACAATAATCAAATACTAATTATGAAGAACACACTATTTTTTATTGTATCATTTTTTTCAATAATTGCCTACGCTCAGGATGAGGTTTACGGCAAGCCAGAAATTTTGCTGGATAAAGAGGTGAAGATCATACCGAGGCCGCAAAATCATTTTGACCAAAAATACAGGCACTTTTATCATGATGAAAAGATGTATGATAATTACAAAGGCAAGCACGTTATTAATAAAGAACATCTTGAAAACAGGGTTTTTAAAGTGACTGAAGTTTATAAACTTCCTAAACCTGTTTATGATGAAATTTATTATCGTATTAAACTGGAAGATGTTGCAACTAAAGAGCTAGTGTATTTTAAATATAATACGGCTATGGAAAAACATGGAGAATATTATTTTGAGGTTGTAGGCGGCCTTATTTATCCTTCAGGCTTTTTCTGTGACCAGGTTATAAAACGTGAAAGTACCCTCTCAAAAACTTATACAACCACCAAAGATTATGTTGGTACTTTCCTTGAAAAGACAATTGATACAAAAACCAATAAAGAGGCATATACACTCTTCCTCTCATTTAAAGAAGTGAAAGAACCTGTGAAAAAGCAGGGTCTGGTAATCACCTTTGATAATGGTAATAAAATAGATCTGCCACGTGAAATGTTTACTTATGAAAGGCAGAAATACACTTTACCTCTTGAATTGACTCCTGCACACCTGCAGTTGCTTACAACGCAAACTATATCAAAAATTGAAATTGGCGGGGTAAAGATGTATAAGTATGATAAAGGATTTTTTCTTATCCAGGAAATGCTTAAATGTATGCTGACAATGAAATAATAAGATATAAGGCCCGCCACATGGTGGGCTTTTTATTTAAAAGTTGGCCATATCACGCACCTGTACATAACTGTTGCCTTCTATAACAATATCCTGTACTGCTACAACAGGAGCGGGGAGGGAGCGGTTGGCTTCGGCAATTTTTATCGCGAGTTCATCGGCGTTTATAGACGGCGTTGCCATTTCTCTTGATACTATACCACCGCCGGCAAAATAATTTGGCGCAGAACTTCCCCCCGCAGGGAACGCATTGTTGAATGCCATAAAATGCCTGGCCGCATTGCGGTTCATAACGCCAATAAGTTCGCCCTGCTCAGCTTCAAACTGTGTACCGTCAGCGCCGGTAAAGAGGGTGCCGCCCTCGCTGTGCCGCCTTCCGCCAATACTGAAAAGTGCGCCTTTCTCAGCTTTTGGGGTATTAGTACCCTTAATTTTGCTTACCGCAGCAAGGCCTGATGCTACTACAGCTGCAGTACTTACACCTTTCGCAATTGTTGCTATCGGCTCAGGTAAAATGCTGTCTGATGCCCAAACCTGCGTAATACCGTTATAGGTATTAATAGTTGCCTCGGCAATAGCGGCGGCTTTACCTGCTACAGTCTTTTTGCCCAGCAGCTGGCTTACCTGTCCGAAAGTATTAGCATACTGCTCGCGTACAGCTAATTCTTTGGCGTTGTTTATCCTCTTCTCTTCATCAGCCGACTGCTGCATTCTTGCATTCTTCGCTGCTATGAACTGGTCTTCAGTAATTAGTTTTTTGTCAAGCTGTTCCTGGTAACGTGCAATATCTTCATCACGCTTTGCCTGCTCTTCAATCAGCTGTGCATCATACTCTGTTTGAGCCGTCATCAGCCTGGTTTCTTTGTCTATTTCCAGTTGCGCCGTTTTTTCCGCCTTAGTCTGTGCCTCGAGTTTTTCATTATTGTTTTTGATTTGCTCGTCATATTGCTGTGCAATAGCCATCCGTTTCGCATGGAACGAAATTTCTTCTGCCGTCAGTGCTTCATTCTTTGCTATCTTATCATCAAGTTCTTTTTGATTTATATCATTTTCCTGAGCCAGGCTGTCAATCTGCATTTTTTTAATCATATTAATGCGCTCAGCCTCAGCATCTATAATCTCCTTTGTAAGTTTAGCACTATCTTTTATTAAAGATTGGTTCTTCTGTTTCCATAACTCAATTTCCGCCTGGGCAAATTCAGCGGTGGTGTCAGCAACATCTTTTGCATAATCTATATGTACCTGCTTTTTTGCTATTTCAAGCTTAAGCAGGTCGTTAGCTGTCTTTTCAGATGCTTTGAACTCCTGCTCAGCCACGGCCAGCTTTTGCCTTTGTATATCCTCTGCATATTTAAGTGACTGCTCGAGTGTCTTTGCTTTTCCGCCTTCTGCCTGTATAAACTTTTGAAGTTCAAGGTTCATTTGCTCAAGCAGTTCATTTGCCTTTTCTTTAGCTTTTTGGCGCCTTGCATCTTCACGTGCTTTGCGTTTTGCTTCAGCATCGGCGTGTATCCTGTCTTCTGCATCTGCCTGTCTTTGCAGCATCTTTGTTTCTTCTCCGCCAATACGCATTTTCTCTACCTGCGCTTTTTTAAGGGCGTCAATTTCTTCCTGAGAAAATCCTTTCACTTTCATCATTTTTTCAGCATATGCTGCGCCCTGTTTTTGAAGATTCTGCCTCTCTTCTGCAGAAAGGCCTTTATTCAAGGCTGCATTCCGCACTGCTATGTTATAGGCTTCATCAGTCTGGGCTTTGCGTTGTTCAAGATTTTCTTTCTCTATGACCGCAGCTTTCTTCAGGGCCTCTATCCTTTCCTGCTCGGTTGCGGTCTGGTCTTCATATTTTTTTTCAGGTCATCAATCTGCTGTTTGGCCTTTTCATTATTTACTTCCTGTATGGCCATTTGAGTTGCAAGCTTTTCCTGGGCTACTTTCAGGTTATGTGTTTCGGCAGCGGTAGTTTTTATTTCTTCGGTAAAATTTCGTACACCTTCAGCGCTTTCTTCAAAACCAAGAAGTTCCAGCCCGTCAGCTATCCAGCCCATAGCAGCTTCTGCTGCTTTTCCGGCAAGGTCAAAACCGGCGGCTATCCCGTCAATTAATATATCTCCCAATGGCTCGAGCAAACCCATGAGCCTGTCGGTTATAAGCGAAAAAGTTGTAAACACCTTTGTAAGTTTTTCCGATGACTGTGTACCCCTGTCCATGCTGTTTTGTACCAGCGCTATTACAGCCGCAATGGCAGCCAGTACCATACCGAAGGGTGTTGCTATAAAAGTAAGGGCGCTCTTTGTCATACCACCAATGCCGGCGCTCATACCTTCAAATGCGCCCTTTACCAGCGGGCCAACCCCGCCCGCTTCCTTCGCGCGCGACACCAGCCCGCTAAAACCGCCATTCAGTACATTGATGCTGTTAAAGCTGTCTATGGCCTGCTGCTTGTAGTCATTCATGGTAGTGATCACTTTGGTAAAGGCACTACCATTCTCTTTAAGCCAATTGTTGTTTTCCTGCAGTTTGCCGTTTATGCGTGCCAGGTTCTTTTCATAATCTTTGTCGGTGCTATCAAGGTTTTTCTTCAGCGCGAGCAGGCGCTCGTTGCTCTGCAGGTATTCGTTTTCTGATTTGTTTACTTCCTGCACGGCATCTTTAACAGCCTTCTTCTGCGAAAGCAGCTTTCCTTCTGCATCTGTCTGTGCCTGTATAGCGGCGGTTTGCGTCTTGTAGGTTTCATTCAGCCGCTTCAGCGTGTTCTCATTCAGCAGGAATTCAGCCGAAGTCTCTTTGCCTTTGTTCTTCAGCTTTTCCTGCCTTTCGGTGAGTTTTTCTATTTCTTCGGCTGTGTCCTGCATACTTTTTACCAGCTTGCGGGTATCTACATCAAGCTCAGCCAGTACAATTTTATCTTTTGCCATATTATATCACTGTTAGGGTTATGGTATTGCTTTGCAGCGAAATCTTGCGGGTATTGCTCCCTACATTAAGGCTTATTTCATAAGTTCCGGGTGTGCTGTATGTTACTTCATATTCAAAAGAAGATACTCTTGTGATAACGGCCCCATTTGCATTAAGGCCTGTGTTATAAACATCCTGGTTGTATAGTGTTGACAGCCACACAGTAGCTATTTGACCAACACCTACTGTATGTTGTGTGATGCCAAAGCCAAAATCTATAAATGGCGGGGTGTTTCTTAATTCATGTATCATACTAGTAATATTGTGTTACCTGTTGCATAGAGTAGCTATGGTTTACATACACCACATTTGATGTATAGCCGCCCGCAGTGAGGTAAACCTTGAAATATCCGGGAGTAAGTGATGACCACGTTGGGTTATTTGTTGACAGATATGTGGTGTAGTGCTGCCCGTTCACAGCATGTTGAATATGAAGTGTAGCAGTATCGGTACCCGTATTATTTTCATAAAACACTGCAACACCTGCAACAGATGTTATGGTTTTATTGATATGCAGTACCTTTCTTTCCGGCATCTCATCTGTATAAAGCACCCTCACCAAATCACATTTTACAGGCTTTCCGGGGATATAGTTGTTAATCTTGTTTACCATGAAGTAATCTCCCAGCGCTGCTATGTAATAAAGCTTTCTGAAATCAAAATTACAGATGTCGGCATCTGTAAGATATAACTCAGCTGATACCATTAACGATCGGTTCAGTATGCGTTCAAGCGGCAGGTAGTAGTCAAACGCCACATTGCTGAAAGTCATTTTATAGAAAGACTCAAACTGGCAGGTTGTAACCAGTTGCGACTGGTTTGTAGCAGAAGACTTTAATGTTAGCCCACCGGGTACAAAAACCTGTTCTGACCTAAGGAAGTAGTATCTTTTATCAAGCGGTTTGTATTTCACCGGTTCATTTTCCTCTTCAGATACTTCTTTGTCCCAAAGCTTGTATACATTAGATTGCCTTGTGAAATACTGGCTCTTTTTACGCTCGGGGCTATAAATCTTAGATTTTATAATATCGCGGCTGTCCTGCAGGTTTTTATTCTGTACTTCAAGGGCACCGTCATTATAGCTTCCTTCCTTATCATTATAGTTGTAGCGCATAAAGTTTTTCTGCGCATAGCTGCCGTGAATGTATTCTTCCTTTATCTTTTTACCGAATTTATCGCTCCAGTCAACAATTTCGGAAGACTGCAGCTGCTCCTGTAGGGTAAGAAAGTTATAATGAGGCTTATAGGTACCGGTAGCCGGGTCAAGCCTGTCATGTTTTTCTTTGTACATGGTAAGCCCAAAGCGGTGTACAACCTCTGTTAGAAATTCGCGAACAGAGAAATCTTCAAGGGCTGTTTTAAAATCAACCGCCTGGTTAAGCTTAATTATTTTGAATCTGAGGCCGCCGCTAATCCACCAATAATTATGGTTCGAAGGTTTTTGTACTACTATGCTTATGCTTTGGTTGGGCTGTAAATCAACTACCAGTTCTCTTTCAAAAACAGATCCTCCGTTTAGTACATCTGTTACATACCATTGTGGTGCAGCATGCATGGCAGCTATACTTTCAGAATTTTTTGCTATGATTATACGAAAGGGGCCCTGGTTGAAGGGAGTTAATACATTAAACCCGCCGTAAAAAGATAGCTTATAAGTGCCTGCCTGAGCAACTTTAAAATGTGCGTTTTCAAAATGACTGGCCAAAAGGTTGGTGTCAGCATCATTAAATCGGGCATATGCACTCTGGTGAGACTGATATTGCGGAAAGCTGAAATTACTGCTTTCAAAAACCAGTTCATCAGTTTGCTCATTAGATACGCCTTTAGGGTAGGTCATCCACAGGTTCTTAAACTCCTGTGTGTTGAATACAGCGCCGGAATAGGTACAATTATGCTCACTGAAGATTTTGTCCCAGATATATTTTACATTGGCCGAAGGTATCAGATAGTCTACATTTACTTCTTTAGTTTCAAGATTACCTATATTACTGTTATAATCTGCCAGTATGTAACGGTATGGTGAGGTGGGCTGCCAGCTGCTTATAACCGCTGCAACACTTTTGGTATGGTTAAGCCCTGTAAGCGAAAGTTGTGAAAGGTTTTTATTTTCTATGGCTTTATACAGGTCTATAATACCGTCATACACCACAACATCAAAATAATCTCCGCCATCTGTTATAACTGCACGTCCTTTATATATAAAACACTGCCCGTTATCACTATACAGGCTGCATTCATTCTTAGTATACGGCACAGCAGATGTATTCCCCTTAGCTGTAAGGAAATTCATAATGCGAAGATTATTTGCTGTTTTTGGCAGCTTAAACTTGTTGGTAAAATTTGCCTGGCGGTCTTGTATGCTGTTGAGGTCGTTTACCTGTTTGGTCTGGGCAATAACCTGAGACGGTTCAAGGTCGGCCTGCTTTCCGTTTATGTATAATAATAGCGGCAATTGGCTTTTTGTTTAAAGCAAATATTACAGGGTTTGGGTGTAGCGCTCCGGCAGCTCTATATCAAATGAAAACGATGTAAGTGGCTGGCGTGCATTTTTAAGCCTTGCGCTTGTAGTTTTGAGCGAGACTTCAATCCAGCTGGCTGCTTCAACGCGTGAAAATGGCTTGCCGGCAAAAAGATATATTTTAGGGCTGTCAAGCAGGCCTTCTACAATATCCCGCTCGTGTGGCTCAAGTAGTTCGGTTATAATTTTTATACTGTCCTGCGATGTTTTCCCCATGCCGATTGTACGTGTCTTCATGGTTTCTACATTTGCATTGTCGCGGTCAAGTTCGCCCAACTGTTTTGTGCTGCGGTCTATTGTATAGGTGTTTTCAAACAGCCAGTAGCTGTAGCCGCCGTATTTGTTAAGCCATTTAAGGTAAACGCCTTTATTGAAGGGCACTTTGTCAAGCACCAGAAATTTGTCTGCTTCAGTTTCTGCGGAACTCCGCATAAGGCGTATTATGTTGTAGCCTGTAGCGAGCGGCAGCAGGTTTTCTATGGTTTCATCGGTACGGCCGTCACTTAGTACGATGCGGCTGACTTGTTCTTCAGTATCAAAGCTCTGCGAAAGCAGGTTAGCGGTGTTTTTAAACATTACAGATAATGAAGTGCTATAAAGCGTAAAATCAAACGGGTAACCCTGCCAGTACTTTATGTAATACCTGTTAGCTGTTTCAGCGGAGAACGGTGTTAATACGTAAAGTTCATTCCGGCTGAAGCTGTTACTGTAACCGGGCTGCTCTACACCGGCAAACCAGGCGAGGTTATGTATGGCCTGTGCCAACTGGTTATTGGGCAGCGCTATGGTAAACTTAACTTCGAGTTCTAGGTAACAGCCATTGTTGCTGCGGTAAACATACGTTGATGGGCTTACAGCATCAAGCCATGGCAGCAGGCGGTCTTCAAAATATCGTGTGTTTATAAGCGTCGAAATATAAGGCTTCATGTTGATGGTAAATTTTTCTGCCGGGTCAGGGAAAAGGCGTATGTTCATACCGGCAGCTTCAACCGTGGCGTGAAGCGGCTCTGTTCCCGGCCCTGCGCCAAAAACTATTATATCATTATTATAGGCTTTGCGCAAAGTTTGCGTATTGATGCCACCATCAAAAAAGATGTCGCTGTTCAGATCGCCAATAGCCATGATTCCTGAAGGTACTACAACATCATAAAGGGTAAGCGTACCTGTGTATGTTATGGTGGCAAGTATTGAATTTCCTGACAGCGAATAACTAACTGCAGGGTGGTAGTTGTGATCATTAAGATCATTAAATGTGTTTGATATAGTTTGGGTAAGGTCTGCACCGAGCTTTATGCCTGATGGCGCCGAATTTACAGTAAGATACTGTTTATTTACAAACGGTGTTGTAACATAAGTAAACGGAGCACCATTAAGCGATAATTTGTAGCTGAATGTATCATTGAGCTGTGGCTGTGCCAGGAATTTTATTTCGATTGTGCGGGTCATGCAGTGGCATTTTTCAAATATTCTAACAGGTTTTGTGTAAATCCCGCCAATTCGTTATCGCCAACTTTATCTATGATGGATTGTATCCTCTCAGGCGTTGCAACAGCATTTATAACGTCTTCATAGCCGGCTTTTGGCTTCCATCCTTTTCGGGCAATTTTGCGTGCGATAAGATAGGCCAGGCTGCTAAGGCTGGTGTCTTTCTGCACTTTTGAGGCAAGGCCTTTCTCTTCAAGCCATTTTAGTATGGCTTCACTTGGGGGGCTGCTTGCCGGGCGGGCGGCCTTGTATATATTCTGCCGCAGTTATTGAGGCGCTCAAACCGGATGTTTCGACAGCCACTGTTGCCGCCCAACTGCCTGATGCCTTCATTCCGGAAGCGTCATAGAGTGCTATAATATCGGTTTTAAGAGCTTCAAATTCCTGTTTGAGGATGATTGTAATATTACTCATTCGGCACACGTATTTTATAGGAGCACAACAGTCCGTCCATATTGGCATCAAGGGCATCGGTAATATCTATATTGTCCCACTGTTCAACTGTGAAGTCTAGGCAGGATAAGGCATTGCCTATGCTGTTGAAAATAGACAGCAGCGGTTCAATGTTATCGGAGTATTTTGATGCAGAATCTTCAGCCGGGTCAAAGTAGCCTTGCGTAAGGTCACTTTGCTTCACCAGGAAGAACTTCCCCTCGTAATTTGCACCGATTATTTTTGTGCCGCTGCGGTTATACTCGCTTTTGCGGTTAGTGAATTCGTGCAGCAGGTAGGTGGTATCTGCCTCAAGCGAACCTTCCAGCAGGTTGAGGGCAGCTTTTTTGCCGTAGTGGTAGCTAAGGTTTTTATCTTCGGCTATTTGTTGCAGTATTCGTACGATGTCTTTCATTTTATTTGGGTTAATCAGCCCCCTAAGCCCCGAAGGGGGAATTGCTAAGCAGGCTGGAAATACTATCTTAATTAGGTTTGAGTGGAGTTCCCCTTGGGGGGCTAGGGGGCTAACTTCCGGTATTCCTGCTCCACCTCATTCTGTGCTTTGGTCTGGGCCAGCAGGCTGAAGATCTCTCCATACGGTTTCCTGCCTAGATCATAAGGATACTGCCCCAGGAGTTTACCAAGCTGCAGCAGGGGGAGTGTATCGCTGTAAGCTTTCAGTTTATCGGCGCCGGCCATTTCCCATAAGTGGCTGTTGGTGCTGATGCCTGAAAGCAGTTTATTTTCATTCGCTATCAGCTTTTCAAAAGCTGAGACTACATAGTTACGTGCCGCGAAATACTCTGTTACTGATGCATCCCAAAAGGAAGGTTCATCTACTTCAAAGCAAATGGCAAAGAGTTCTGCCACGCCTTTCCAGCTGTTTATTTTCTGTAGAAGGCGGATGCAGTATTTTACATTCGCGTATGGCATTGTGTTCAGGTTAATGCTTTTTCCTGCGAAATTGTTCCTGGGGTTGAGGTAGGGGAGGACGGCATCATATTGTGATGTGTCGGTAAGGGCGGCGTATTGTTTGAGTGTGATGTTCTTCATTGAGTTGTTAATTCGTTATTTGTTAATTTGTTGATTTGTGGAGCTTCGAATAAACGAATTAACGCATCCACAAATTAACCTAGAGCTGCCAATACTTTACCCTTATCAAGTAATCTTTCTTTAGGGCAAACCAATAGCGCATCATGATGCTGTCCCACTCGTCGGGGCTGCGGCCCAGGTGTTCTTTTATCCGGTCTTTGGCGATAATGCCCTGCTTGCCGTCTTTGTCTATGTCGCGCAGCTTTACCTGTTCCATTTCTTCAATGGTTGTCTGCATCACTATGTCGTCGTCACATTGTTCTCCGGCCTTACGCATCTCTATCATCTCAGCCATCTTTATCGAGCACTGGCTTTTCAGGTTCTCGAAGTTTGGCTTTATGTAGGCGTTGCCCTGTTTCATTTCCAGCGGACTGGAGTTGTTCACAAACCCCTTACACTTCAGGAAGTCAACCACGCCGCCGCCCACACCGTCTTCATCGGCGATAGTGTTAGCAGGGGAGATGCCGTACTTCTTTTGCAAAGCTTTCGCCTGCGCTACAACCGTGTCAATCCCGCTTTTGGCAATGCTCTCACGCTTTATGCACAGCCAGCCATGCCACACGCGGAATACCGTTTTGTCCTTTCCCTTGCGCGCCACGTCAATCGTCAGGTACTTTTGGCCCTCCGGCTGCAGGTGAACAGCGTTGAAGTAGTCCATAATCGCGTCATGGCTTATCAGTGTTGCCGGGTCATCATCATACTCCCAATTTCCGTAATACAAACGCTCACGGCTGTTTTTATCAAGGCGCAGCAACGATTGCAAATAGCCCGGATGCAGGTGCGGATTGTCGGTCGGCAGGCTCTGTACAAACTGTCTCCATTTGGGCAGCGAACCCTCCCGTGATGGCTTGTAGAATTCTTTATACGCCCAGTTTTTGGCGGGGTTGCAGCTGCCCAGCATCTTCGGGATAAGCTTGTTCTCAGTTAACTTATAGCGAATACGGCTCTTCACAATTTGCCACGCATGGTAGGCCACCTGGGTACACTCATCTATAAACGCACCGGTAATTTCCAGCGAGCCAAGGCTGTCGAAATTCGGGTCACTAGGATAATGGAACAGGTCTTTCAGCAGTATCTCGCTGCCGTTCTTCCACACAATGAGGTTGTCGGCCGCACGATAGGTAAACTGCCTGCCGAGGTTCAGCGTTGCCGCCAGCTCAAAAAAGGTGTTGAGCGTGGTTTCCTTCAGGTTCTTCAGCTTACTGCGGCCCATAAGCCAGCGCGTTCCGGGGTGTTTCTGGCACATTTCCATAAGCCAGAGGCAACCCAGGGCTGTCTTTCCGCCACCTGCCGCCCCTCCATACAGTACTTCTTCCGTTACATTGTCTTTTAAAAACCAGATGGCATGTTCCTGCTTATTCAGTAACTTCATCGCTCAGCGGATTGTGGCCTGAGCCCAAATTCAGCTGTACGCTTTCCGGCGCCACATCGTCACCATCATCAAACTTGCCACCCCACAGTTTAGGGTTACGGTTGCGGAGCCAGAACTGCTGGCTGCGAAAACACGCCGGCACGTGCTTCTCTACATTGATGATCTCAATGCGCTCTTTTTCAACGCGCTTTCCGTTTTCATCATAATAGATTTCCTTGCACTTTATGGCTTGGCGTGTGGTGATGATACGGTCAATTGTAGCCTGGTACAGCGAATGCGCCACCTCCATGTCGGCCACCTTTTTGCCGCGCGTGATGGCATCATTAAACGCAGAGTGGAATTTCTTCCAGGTGGTTATCGTTCTTTTTGTGACATTGAAGAAACCCGCCAGCTCGGCATTGGTTGCACCCAGCAGGCATAGCTTATAGGCCTGCACAGGATAATCATCATTATAAAGGCTTTTGCCGTAGGCTGAGGTGAGGTTTACGGTTTGCTGAAAGGTTTGCAGGGCAGCGCTTTTGGTTGTTGCGCTTTTCATTTTTTTTGGTTGTGAGAAATATTATGGAACGCGGATTGAACAGGATTTAGCAGATGATCACAGATTTTTTCTGTTTATGAGTGAAGCTGTCACACTGAGCTTGTCGAAGTGCAATTACCAGATAACCACAGAGTTTTACGCTTGAGTGAAGCTGTTCCCCTCTTGAGATGGGCAGGGGTGTGTCTTCCAGAAAACTCTAAGCAAATCTTTGTCTTCATTTTCTTTTGTCTTGAAACAAAAGAAACAAAAATTCAAGCCTGACAGGGTTCCACTTGAAATCTACGTCAGGCTTCCGGCCGACGCGACCCAAGCCGTTCGCTTGCTTCGCCGCTCACTTCAGGGTCGCTTTCCTTCTCCCCGTGCTGAAGCCACTCCTTGATTTCTACGCGAAACCCTGTAGGGCGGCAGGAGCTTCACTCGTGTCGGAGCTTCGACTCCCGATAGGTATCGGGACAACGTGATTGCTTCATTCGGAACCCGCAACTCGTAACTCACAAACGTCCATCAACACCTCACTAGCTCATCAATAATCACATTATTATATGTGCCTTTTGAGCCGGAGATGTGGAATCCAAGTTCGGCTACATCGCCGGGCAGTATGTCCTGCAGCAGTTCTATCTTGGTGCCGAGCGCTGAGGGGTAGAAGATGCGGCCGCTGCCTTCCTGTTCAAAGTGGAGTTGTTGTACGGCGGTGCCGAGCTTTGTTGTTTTTATTTCGCCTATGGCAGTGATTATGCCTTTTATTTTGTAATTCATGTTATTGTTTATTTGTGGATTTGTTAATTCGTTGATTTGATTTTGGAACGCGCCTGCCCGAATGGTATGGGCGGGGATGGCGTGATTCTTCTTTTGTCTTGAAACAAAAGAAGCAAAAATTCAAGCCTGTACTATCTTTCACTTGAAATCTACGTCAGGCTTCGGCCGACGCGACCCGAGCCGTTCGCTTGCTTTCGCCGCTCTCTCGCGGATCGCTTTCCTTCTGCCGATGCTGAAGCCTTTCCTTGATTTCCACGTGAAAAATAGATATGGCGACAGCTTCACTCTTTTTATGTCATGCAGACTTGAAAAAATCTGCTGTTATCTGCTAAATCCTCTTAAATCTGTGTCCTTTTCGTTCTACAGTCGAAAATTCTAATAATCGAAAATTCTAAAATTCTAATTGTAGCTAACCATCTCAACCGACTGTGCTACCAGGTTGTTGTACTGTATGCCGCTGTTCTTTGAGATCTTTCCTTCAAGGGTTACTTCCACAGCTATTTCGTCGTTCTCTTTAAAATAGGTAAGGTCGTCCATCTTTCGTCCGCGGAATTCCACAAAGGCGCGCTGCCTGTGGTCGGGCACCAGGGTTACTACTTTTTTCTCGTGTCCGGCTGTGTTGCGGTACTCAATGCTTTCGATTGTTCCTTTGATTGTCATCATGGTAAAAAATTTTTAAGATTTATATGTCAAAACTTATAGCGCTATTGTATGGTATGTGCCGGCCACAGGGTCTGCAGCAGTTGTTTTTCGGTTTGCAGGAGCATTCCTAAACGCGTTCGGAGAACCTCAAGGTCGGCTTCCTGCTCAGTCTTCTTATTGAATACAGTGTAGTAGGGCAGGGTGAGGGCGGTTGTAATCTCGGCCCGGCAGGATTTTATTTCCTTCTGTAATTTGCGTATGTCGTCAATCTGTTTAAGCATGGCTACTCGGTTATGGTGAAACGTTTGTCGGTATTAAAGCTCACGATGGCCTGTTCCTCAAGCGCCGAATACTTATATATATGTGTTGCTGCAATTGATACCTTATATATAGGTGAGGGCAGCAGCTGTTTTAATTGCGAGATGGACTCACTAATGATTTTGAGGTTACACTTTATATAGTTGGCATTTTCAACATTACATTGGGCATGGTATGACGCCAGGTAGTGGAGATATGCCGACCGTATTTCACTTAAATGTTTAATATTGTGTAATATTGCTTGCATAGTTCCGTATAATTTCTATCTTTGTGTAATTCTTTTGCAAAGTTAAGTGTAATATTTCACATCAACAAATATTTGAAGTGTAAAATTTCACTTTTCTGTAATTTTAACTTTTAAAAGGTTTGTTATGGAGGGGACAGAAATACGGGAAAGGCGCGAAAAGCTAGGGCTTACGCAGAAAGAACTGGCTGATATGATTGGGTCAAGCCGGGAGACAGTTATTAATTACGAAAAGGGCCGGCCGATACCAAAATCGAAACTGGATATACTCAAAAGGGTACTTGCCGAGGACAGCGAGTATGCGAAACCTATTAAAGGCCAGGAGGTTGTAAAGATTGGTGATAACTTTGAGAACAAGAACGGCAACCAGTTCATTGAATTGCCGAATGGACAGTTTTACATGCTCATGCCGTTGGCAGAATTCAAGATACAGGCAGGTTTCCTGTCAAATTATCAAGACGTTGACTTTTTGATGGACCTGAGTCAGCATGGCATTTTAGTGGATAAACCGGTGCAGGGCAGGTATGTGGCCTTCCGGGTAAACGGTGACAGCATGGATGACGGCAGCAGTAATGCCATCACGCGCAACAGTATTGTTTCAACGCGTGAGTTGCAACGGCATTTATGGGAGGGTAAACTTCGTTTTAAAGATTTTCCGTATTGGGTTATTTACACCACACAGTCAAAAATGCCGCTTTTGAAAGAAATTACTGAACACAATGTTGAGGAAGGTTATATAGTTTGCCATTCGTTGAATGACAGCCCCGAGTTTTCAGACTTCAGGCTTCACATGAATGATATACAGGCACTTTTTTACGTTATTGATGTGAGCAAGACTGTGAGCCGAAAGATGATTTATTAATTTTAATGACAAATTTTATTATTTTTAAGTTTAATTTTGTAAGAATACATGTATGTAGTTTTTGTTTATTTGCCGACATTATTTTAAAACTAAAATATAAGGTTAGATGACATTTAATTATGAACAACTTGAAAAGGATTTAGCGATTGCATGTGATGCGGTTCATAAAGATTTTTTATTGAAGTTTAAAGATTCGGTTTATATTTCTGCGGGAGGTTCCAAACTTGAAGCATTCATGAATGAGCTAAAAAAAGAGTTTGAAGAAATTGCAATTGATTTTTTGAAGAAATCAGGTCATGAAAATGACAGCCATGCAAAAAAGCGTGCGCTTTCAATCACAAAACTCTACGCAAAAAAATGTATAGAAGATTTTAGTCGGATTGACCATAAACTTGATACAAAGTAATACTTAACTGAAAAGTAATAAAGACCCGCTATTTTGAGCGGGTTTTTTATTGCGGCAATTTTACGTGTGCAAAAATCTATAAAAAGTTTCCCTTGCAAATTACCGATATTCAACCAGTTACAAATTAGCGTTAAAAAACCTCTAAAAAAGGCGTTCCAAAGTTTGGAAAACTGAGAAAGAGGTGTACTTTTGCACCCGCATTGAACAAGTGCAGCGCTCATTGAAAAGACAGGATTAAGGTAAAAGCCACGAGCCACAAGCGAGAGGAAAAACCTTAAAATTTTTAAGAAAAAGATTTGGATTGAAAGGGAAAGAGATATTATCTTTGCCGTCCGGTTTCGAAAGAAGCCAGCGCAAAATCAAAGCTATTTACTGAGAAATTAGGAATGAGAAAATAAATCAAAAAAAGTTTTCAAAATTCTTGCCTGGTAAAAAATAAGTTGTACTTTTGCACCCGCTTACAACGGCAACGTTGAGGCGAAAAAAAAAAGAAAGACACGTTCATAGACATATTGGATTGACAGCATTAAAGAGAGAGTAAGCAAATCGGGTAGGTTTGAAGAAATTAAACAACCTGTAGAAGGACAAGCGTCGTAAAATATTTAAAATATACGATGAAGAGTTTGATCCTGGCTCAGGATGAACGCTAGCGGCAGGCCTAACACATGCAAGTCGAGGGGTAGAAGCTTTCGGGCTTTGAGACCGGCGCACGGGTGCGTAACGCGTATGCAATCTGCCTTACACTAAGGGATAGCCCAGAGAAATTTGGATTAATACCTTATAGTATATTTTTGTGGCATCACAAGATTATTAAAGATTTATCGGTGTAAGATGAGCATGCGTCCCATTAGCTAGTTGGTATGGTAACGGCATACCAAGGCAATGATGGGTAGGGGTCCTGAGAGGGAGATCCCCCACACTGGTACTGAGACACGGACCAGACTCCTACGGGAGGCAGCAGTGAGGAATATTGGACAATGGGCGCAAGCCTGATCCAGCCATGCCGCGTGCAGGATGAAGCATCTATGGTGTGTAAACTGCTTTTGTACGGGAAGAAACACCTCTTCGTGAAGAGGCTTGACGGTACCGTAAGAATAAGGATCGGCTAACTCCGTGCCAGCAGCCGCGGTAATACGGAGGATCCAAGCGTTATCCGGAATCATTGGGTTTAAAGGGTCCGTAGGCGGCTTTATAAGTCAGTGGTGAAATCCGGCAGCTCAACTGTCGAACTGCCATTGATACTGTAGGGCTTGAATTATTGTGAAGTAACTAGAATATGTAGTGTAGCGGTGAAATGCTTAGATATTACATGGAATACCAATTGCGAAGGCAGGTTACTAACAATTGATTGACGCTGATGGACGAAAGCGTGGGGAGCGAACAGGATTAGATACCCTGGTAGTCCACGCCGTAAACGATGGATACTAGCTGTTTGGTCGTAAGACTGAGTGGCTAAGCGAAAGTGATAAGTATCCCACCTGGGGAGTACGAACGCAAGTTTGAAACTCAAAGGAATTGACGGGGGCCCGCACAAGCGGTGGAGCATGTGGTTTAATTCGATGATACGCGAGGAACCTTACCAGGGCTTAAATGTAGAGTGACAGGACTGGAAACAGTTTTTTCTTCGGACACTTTACAAGGTGCTGCATGGTTGTCGTCAGCTCGTGCCGTGAGGTGTCAGGTTAAGTCCTATAACGAGCGCAACCCCTGTTGTTAGTTGCCAGCGAGTCAAGTCGGGAACTCTAACAAGACTGCCGGTGCAAACCGTGAGGAAGGTGGGGATGACGTCAAATCATCACGGCCCTTACGTCCTGGGCTACACACGTGCTACAATGGCCGGTACAGAGAGCAGCCACTGCGCGAGCAGGAGCGAATCTATAAAGCCGGTCACAGTTCGGATCGGAGTCTGCAACTCGACTCCGTGAAGCTGGAATCGCTAGTAATCGGATATCAGCCATGATCCGGTGAATACGTTCCCGGGCCTTGTACACACCGCCCGTCAAGCCATGGAAGCTGGGGGTACCTGAAGTCGGTGACCGCAAGGAGCTGCCTAGGGTAAAACTGGTAACTGGGGCTAAGTCGTAACAAGGTAGCCGTACCGGAAGGTGCGGCTGGAACACCTCCTTTCTAGAGAAATGACGCCCTTATATAGGTTCTTCAGATTGAAAGATGGGTTTACTCTCGCTGTTAGTTCAAAAATATTAAAGAAAAAGAGAGCAGGAATTATTTTAAATTTTGAATTATGAATTTTAAATGAAGGGCAACCGACATTCAACATTCATAATTTAAAATTCAAAATAGAATAAAAATAGTCTCGTAGCTCAGCTGGTTAGAGTACTACACTGATAATGTAGGGGTCGGCAGTTCGAGTCTGCCCGGGACTACAACTTTTGAGTTAGAAAGTTGAAAGTTAGAAAGTTTTAAAGTTTCCGAGCGGAACATTCAAACATTACAACATTCAACATTATAACAAAATAAAAGTTTTTCTGATTCTTAAAGGAAATTTTAGAAGTTGAGTGATTACACGTTAAAGTGAGCACGTTACCGTACTGCAAACTGGGACTGGTAGCTGCGACTTATAAAAACGGGGGATTAGCTCAGCTGGCTAGAGCGCCTGCCTTGCACGCAGGAGGTCATCGGTTCGACTCCGATATTCTCCACGAATCTGGTTGATTCGTTTA
>NZ_JAJOMZ010000004.1:2490000-2700000 GCF_024699965.1 Flavobacterium sp. J372 | reverse complement strand
GAAAGCTACACTTACGAACTGAAGGTTACAGATAATTGTAATAACATTTATGAAAAGGATGATAATGAGGTAAATCCTGAAATTAAGCTTACTCTCGGTGCTGCTGATGCAAAATGCGGATATAAATATCTAACGGTTACTCCATCAATGCACATGGCGCCTTATACAATAAGCTTCATCACTGCTCCGGCAGACTTTAACCCAATTGCTTACAACGCTGCATACCAAGGCCCTCAAACAAATACTTCACTACAGTTTGGCAGCGAAACAAACCATGTACCGCTTGGAAATTACACTGTAGAGGTTACAGATGCCTGCGGCCGTACTAAAACAGAATCTCTAGTTGTAGAAATGTCTGAACTTTCAGTATCTGCCAAAGGTACAAACAATGGTTGTTTCTCGCTATTCGGCAGGATAAGGATAAGTATTGCAGGACAAAAGGTTGTTACCGCTACAATTATTTCAGCGCCTGCTACTTACACACAACCATTGCCTAAAGATGTTACATCTACTATCAGCAATGCCGGTGTTGTAACATTAAATAACCTTCCCCTGGGAGTATATACAATTGAATTTACTGATGATTGCGGCAACACATATGTTAAGGATATTGAAGTACCGCCATATGTAGAGAAAAACTTTAATATTGCTACATTGCCAGATTGTGCTGCAAATATGGGTACGGTACGTTTCCGCAGTGGCAATGGCGACCTGAATGCGGCCTACGTAACTGCTGCGCCTGCATCATTCGGCCACGCACTTCCGTACAACGTTACATCGCTTATTAACAGTGCGGGTGATTTGTATATCAATAATCTTCCTGAAGGAACTTACACTTTAAAAGGAACTGATGTTTGCGGCGTAACTAAAGAGCTTTCTGTAAATGTGCAGGGTTACCGCCAACCTGTAAATATTGTAACATATACAGCAAATTGCGGTGGCTTTGCAGTGAAGGTTTCTGATAACAGCAATGGTACTGAAGGCGGTGCATTCTGGCTTCAGAAGTTTAACCCTGCCACCAACACATGGGGCCATCCGGCAGGTACCGGTGCGGCATATGTTGAAGGTACTAACCCAACAGCTTCAAACGGTATCAGGCTTAATAACAACGCTACAAGGTCAAACCTGAACTTTGCAGGAAAATTCAGGGTGCTTAAAAAGTTTGAGGCTTTTGGCGGCGGCACTGCTACAAATACTATTTGTGTGAGTGTGGTATCTGAATTTGAATACAAAGATGGCCTTTCGGTATCAAATGCTTATTCACTGTCATGTGTGGGACAGCCCGGAGATGTTTACATTGAAGCCACAGGGTACCCAACGGCTTACAAGATCATCAGGAAAAACGGACAGCCATTCCTTATAAATAATGGCAGCAACAACCTGTTTACAAACCTTGAACCGGCTGATTATGTTTTCCAGGTTGAAGATGCATGCGGTAATATAATACCTAAACAATTCAGCCTTCGTACATTGCCATCAATCGCTGAAGCCAGCAAGCCTACAGATGTTGTGAATTGTGACGGTGATGCAGAATTTGATCTTACGTCTAAAGATGCCGACGTTCTTGGCCCGCTTCCGGCAGCTATGTACATCATTACATATCACGCCACACAGGCTGATGCTGATGCAGGTGTTAATGAGCTTCCTGATTTTTATACTCCGGGAACTGACGGCAAAACAATATACGCAAGGCTTGTACACAGGGAGATACCTATATGCCACGGCACTACCAGCTTCAAGCTGTTCCGCGGTGTAACGCCGGACCCGCAGATTACTACTGAAGGTAAAGTTTGTAACAATAACCCGATAGCGATTACAGCAAGTGCAGGATACCTTTCTTACACATGGTCTAACGGTATGACCGGCAGGACAATATATGTAACAGAGCCGGGTGAGTATACTGTATTTGTTGAGAAAAAATACGGTAATGTTACCTGCCAGGGTTTTGCTGATGTAACAATCCAGGCATCATCTACACCTAAGATTACCAAAATTGAAACTCAAGACTGGTCTGAGAACGATAACAGTATTACTATACATGCAACCGGCGCCGATAATATTATGTATTCGATAGACGGTATCAACTTCCAGGAAGAGAACACATTTACCAACCTACCGATGGGCAAATACGATGTGTATGTGAAAGACGATTTAAGCTGCGGCTATGACGTGAAAGAAGTAGTATTGTTATACTACCCTAAATACTTCACGCCAAACGGAGATGGTATACATGACAACTGGCAAATTAAATATTCTATACTTGAGCCGAAAATGAAAGTACAGATATATGACAGGTACGGAAAGCTTATAACAGGCTTTACAGGAACAAATGAAGGCTGGGACGGCACGCTAAACGGGCAGCGCCTGCCAAGTACAGATTATTGGTTTGTGGTAACACGGGCTGATGGACGCGAATACAAGGGGCATTTTGCAATGATCCGGTAATCAATTCTTCACAACCAAAAAATCCCTCCGCAAGTTTCGGGGGGATTTTTATTTTATCCCCTTATGATATCTTCATATTCATAGAAGAAGCGCTCAAAAGCATCCATGGTGATATTAAAAAACCTGAAGGTTGCAGCCCAGCTGGCCATATTATACAGGCTTATGCCCGGCAGCTCTACCCAAACGCGGCTTACAGCCTTGCCGGTTTCCAGGTAAAAGTCTTTTTCAAAAACAGCATCAGGCAGGTATTCTTCAAGCAAAATGGCTTTTAGTGATTCCAGTTTTTCAAAGTAATCATAGCGTTTGGCATCATCGCGGCTGTCAATGTCAATCATTACCTGCGCCTTTTTATTGTCTACATAAAATTTAAGCGACAGGTCTTTTATTTTGGTATCATACAAAAGCCATTTACGGGGATAGGCTTCGGCAAAAGCCGTCCAGAAATCCTTCTTCATTTTTTGCGCTTCCGCCTTACTGAACATTTGTTTAACGTATTAATGTTTATATTTATGCTTCAAAGCCATATAATGACATTTGCCGAATTTACTAAATATATACCGAAAATACTACAGCAGCAGCTTCCGGGGGGCACAGCACATCTTAAAATGGCTCCGTTGGGTAGACCTGTCTCATTGCCGGAAGCTGAATATGAAAAGCTTAAGCCCAAAAAATCGGCCGTGATGATGCTGGCTTATCCAAAGGCAGGGGAAGCTCATATTGTACTGATAAAGCGAAATACATACCCGGGAATACACTCGGCACAAATATCTTTCCCTGGCGGTAAGGCAGAGCCGGAAGACAAAGATTTTATGGCGACAGCGCTGCGAGAGACTTTTGAGGAAGTAGGCATAGCGCAGAGCGAAATTGAGGTAGTAATGCCCTTCAGTGAAATTTACATACCGCCAAGCAACTTCCTGGTATATCCTTTTTTGGGCCTGCTGACAGAAGAGCCTGTATTTGCGCCCAACCCGGCTGAAGTTTCTGAAATCATAGAGATGCCGATGTCTGTTTTTCTTGATGACTCAACCATAGCTGAAATGCCAATGCAAACATCATACAAACAGCACATTATGGTTCCCTCATTTATCATTGAAGGAAATATTGTTTGGGGAGCTACTGCAATGATACTCAGCGAGCTTAAAGAAACCATAAAAACGGCTATAAAATAGCGGGGTTTTTGTAAGTTTGCCGTTTGATTTTACTTTACTATGGGATTATTTAAAAGAAATCCTTTCGGGCATATACTTTTCCTAAAAAAATGGCTGATACGTGTGTTTGGGGTGCTAACCCACCGCAGGTATCGCGGCTTCAACGAGCTGTTTATTGACGGTAGCGAAATCATACGTGCGCTGCCCGACAGAAATGTCCTTTTCATATCAAACCACCAGACTTATTTTGCCGATGTTGTGGCCATGTTCCATGTATTCAACGCTGCATTAAAAGGCCGTGAAGACAACATTAAGAATGTGGGCTACATATGGCACCCTAAGCTGAATATGTATTATGTAGCGGCCAAAGAAACGATGAAAGAAGGCCTGCTGCCGCGTATATTATCTTACGCCGGGGCAATCACAGTTGAACGTACCTGGCGTGCTAAAGGTAAAGATGTACAGCGCGAGGTAAACCCAAATGATACCGAGAATATACGCATAGCGCTTGAAGACGGGTGGGTGATAACCTTCCCGCAGGGTACAACCAAACCGTTTAAGCCTATCAGGAAAGGTACTGCCCATATCATAAAGCAGCATAAGCCCATAGTAGTGCCTATTGTGATTGACGGTTTCCGCCGTTCATTTGATAAGAAGGGATTACGTATGAAGAAAAAAGGCATACTGCAGTCTTTCATCATAAAAGAACCGCTTGAAATTGATTATGAGAATGAATCAGTCGAGTCAATTTTAGAGAAAATAGAGTACGCCATAGAGCAGCACCCGTCTTTCCTGAAGGTGATTCCGAATGAAGTGATCGAAGCTGAAGAACAACTGAACGTGCAAAGGCAATGGAGATATTAAAAAAAGAGAGGTGATAGCCTCTCTTTTTTTATTTTACCGCTTCAACTTTGTACCCCGCTTTTCGCAATAGTTTTATCACGCCGTTATCTCCGGCCAGGTGTGCCGCGCCGACAGCAAAGAAAGTAGGTGTCTTTTTGCTGCCGCCTCAATCACCGGTATCCATTTTTTATTGCGGTTATCAAGCATTACATCTTCAAACTTCGAGTACATTTTGTTCTCGCTTTCATCCATCAGTTTGTGCATGCCTTCAATATCTTTGCTTTGATACACAGCCATAAGTTTTGCAAATTCTTTTTTGTCTTTATTAATGCCGCCTTTGGCAGTTTTCACCAGCTCATTCATTTGGTCTTTGTAAGGTATCGCATCAAACACATTCATTTGGTCGGCTACAGATTCCAGTCCCAGTATCTCTTCATTTTGTGCCACGGCTTCCTTCATCAGCTCCATCTCAAAACTCTGCATAGGGCAGTCAATCATCTTCGGGTACAGCATTGCTGAAATTAGCGCCGGCTTAAAGCTGTCCATCATTTTGGCCGACATCCTAACGTTTTTTGTCAGGAATTCATCTACAATCTTAAAATCTTCCGCAGAAACGAGTGAACTCATTGTAACGCCATCCTTCATCATTATGCCGCCCATCATGGCTGCCTGCATGCCGGGGTCATCCATATCAAGCTCCAGGTAAATTTGCTTCGTATCATCAAGCGCCTTTTTGGTTTTAGCATCAAGCGTGGCATCACAGGTGATATGTATGGTACCGAAAAGGTATGACGGTTGGGTTAACCCTTTGCCGGTGATTTTCCACAGCAGGGCATTGTCAAGTTTTTGGGCATTGGCGGTAAATCCTGCAACGGCAAGCAGCGCCAGTAAAATCTTTTTCATGTTTAAAAGTCTATTTTTTTAAGTTCGTTATAGTTCCTGTGCAGCCTTTTTAGCAGTATGCCATATATAAGCTTGTAAAAGCCCCATATAATACCTATGAAGGCAGCAAGGCTTATAACCGTCCCAATAATGTATATTAGGTAAAATGTCGTCTCTGTGCCATTTTTTTCGCTTTGGTGAAGCGCCTCGTTAAGCCTTTCATCTTTATAGAAATAAATGGTGAATATCACGATACAGCTTATGATAATCCATACAATATTCACGATGATGTACTGGTTTACGGCCTTACGGGTATTGAGTATCGTAGCCATCAGTTTTTTTACATTATCCGTTGCAGTGATTTTACGGTAGTTGATGTAAAACCTGTAGAAAAAGTACAGTATGATAAGATAGCCTATAATAGTCATAGGTGTGGTGATATATTGAATATCGAGGTTCTCGAGTTGCCTATTGGCGTTGCTGCCACGCATACAGAAGGATATGAGCAGCCAGAACGCAAACTCAAGGATACTGATTATCAATATCCATTTTACAATTGACGACGACTTTTTGTGCAGCATCTTGTACAGGTCTGCTTCCGAAAATTTCGGGAACAGGCTATCATTGCGCTGCCAGTCTCTTTTTAGTTTATCTAACTCTTCCATATTCAATTCATCCTGTTACGGATTAAGTATTTTTTTCAGTTTTCCTTTAATCCTGTTCATTTTTACGCGGGCATTTACTTCGCTGATACCCAGTGTTTCAGCTATCTCTGCATAATCTTTATCTTCAAGATACATGAACACCAGCGCTTTCTCAATATCATTAAGCTGGTGCACAGCCTGGTACAGCAGTTTTATATGCTCTTCCTCTTCATAATTGTACTCATCATGTGTAAAGCGGTGTATTTTGGTATCAAACTCAATGGTATCTATACTGCGCTTTTTTTTGCGATAAAGCGTGATGGCAGTATTAAGCCCCACTCGATAGGCCCACGTTGTGAATTTGCTGTCGCCCCTGAATTGCGGATAGGCCTTCCAGAGCTGTATGGTTATTTCCTGGAAAAGGTCTTTGTGCGAATCTTCATCATTGGTATACAGCCTGCAAATCTTGTGGATCAGGTTTTGGTTCTGCTGAAGCTGCGTTACAAAAGATTGCTCTGATGAAGTTGCCATATTGCTATAGGTAGTCTTTAAACCATAAATGTTACAGAGTGGCTATAATTCTTTTTGCTTGTGGTAATTAACCAGCAGCCCAACAAACTTGCTGTAACCCTCAAGCCCGTCTTTCTGCTTGTTGAGCTTAAGGAAGTTATCGTAGAAAAATTCAAACCCGGTTTCTATGAATGACGAATACTTTTCATTAAAGTCTTTACTTTCTTTAAAGTTTTTGCGAACGCCCTTGTTGATGAGTGGCACAAGGCTTTCGGCGGTTTTCTCATCCAATTTTTCAATGCTGCGCATACAATATTTCAAGGCAAAAGAGTAACCCGAATACTGAAAGTAAACATCTTCATTATCAACCGATGCCAGGTAGCCTATGAAGTTGGCCTCGCTTTCGCTGGCATAGCCAATCTGGTGGGCCATTTCGTGGCAGGTAGTTGTAGGGAGGTTATATAGTGGCAGGTTAGCATTTACTTGTGCCTCATTAGTAAACGGGTTAAGGTAGCCGCCAAAGCCCATGTAAGACAGCGGTGTGCTTATCAGTGATGACTTTATGCTTTCTCTTTCATACTTAAAGTACAGGTATTTTGCAGAGACCCTGTTGTATCCGTTCAGTGACATGTCATATATCTGCGCGATAGTGTAGGGATTAACAACCTTAGTAGAATCGTTACCTGTAATCTGCACCTGCATGGCGTTGGTCTTCGCGATGAGTTTTTTGGTAAACGGTATAAGCTCTGCCAGTTCATATTTCTTTTCCATTCCCATTTTTTCATGAAGCGGGACGCGGTGGTAGTTCATTGCCCAAAGAAGGTGGAACAGGAAGTAAAAAACCGACATGAACGACAGCAGCCCCAGCACATTACCCCAAAGCGCCCTGCCCCATGTTTTACGCTTTAGCCAAAGCCATCTAAAAGCAAATACCAGCACAATGCCGTAAATAATGTCGCCCACCGAAAACGGCACCAGTCCGAATATACTCCTGGAACCCGCCGCGATAAAAGGGTAGAGACCGTTACTGTAATACTTCTCTACAAACTCTGGAAAGGCCGCCAATATGTTGACGATGATGATTTGCAGGAGGAGTAAAAGCGGCAGTACGTGTTTTTTCTTTATCATGTGCAATTGTGCAAAGGTTTGTAAATATAAGTAGTATTTTTGTTTTGCTGAATTAAGCTACAATATCAAAAAACACAAACAAATACAATGAGCCAGGAAATAAGGAACCTTGAGCCGAAAGCGCTCTGGAATAAATTTGCCGACCTAAATGCCGTGCCGCGCCCATCTAAAAAAGAGGAGCGTGTTATCGCCTTTATGAAAGACTTCGGGAAGTCGCTCGGACTCGAAACGATGGAAGATGAGGTAGGCAATGTTATCATTAAAAAAGCCCGCCACGGCGGGGATGGAGAACCGCAAGACGATTGTGATGCAGAGCCACCTCGATATGGTGCACCAAAAAAACAACGGTACCGATTTTGACTTCGACACACAGGGAATCGAGATGTATGTAGATGGCGACTGGGTGCGTGCAAAAGGCACAACGCTGGGCGCTGATAATGGCCTTGGTGTGGCTACCATCATGGCGATACTGGAGAGCAAAGATATACCGCACCCGGCAATTGAGGCGCTTTTTACCATTGACGAAGAAACCGGTATGACCGGCGCAATGGGGCTTAAAGGCGGACTTCTTCAGGGTGAAATTCTCCTTAACCTCGATACCGAGGAAGATGACGAGATTGACATAGGCTGCGCCGGTGGGGTAGATGTTACGGCCATACGCAGCTATAATGAAGAGGATACGCCTGAAAATTCTGTGGGCTACACCATTACCGTGAACGGACTGAACGGCGGGCACAGCGGTATGGATATTGACAAAGGCCTGGGAAATGCCAACAAAATAATGAACCGCCTGCTGTTTGACAGCTTTGAAAATTTCGGGCTTCAGATAAGCGAAATCAATGGCGGCAGCTTGCGCAATGCCATCCCGCGTGAGAGCGTGGCGAAAGTTATCATCTCCGAAATTTTTGATGAGGCGTTTGTGTTTGATATGCAGGAAGTAATCAATGATATTAAAGCCGAGTATAAGACAACTGAACCTAACCTTAAGATTACTATTGAAAAAGGCGAGTTGCCGGCTAAGGTTATGGATCTCGGCGTGCAGGAAGGGCTTATTCGTGCGCTATACACTGCCCATAACGGCGTTTACCGTATGAGCGCTGATATGGAAAACTTGGTCGAAACATCAAACAATATTGCACGTGTGATCGTTAAAGACGGTCAGCTGCATATAGGCTGTTTAACGCGCTCATCTGTTGAGAGCAGCAAGTTTGATCTTGCCAATGCATTGCGTTCGGCATTTGAGCTTATAGGCTGCGAGGTGACGTTTTCGGGCTCATACCCGGGGTGGACACCGAATGTGGAGTCAGAAATTCTTGAAGTGCTGAAAAGCATCTACGAAAAGCAGAATGGCACTCAGCCAAACGTTGTGGCCTGCCATGCCGGTTTGGAGTGCGGCATCCTGGGTACGAATTATCCTGACATGGATATGATTTCTTTCGGGCCAACCATTAAGGGCGCACACAGCCCCGATGAGCGTGCCAGCATATCTTCAGCCCAAAAATACTGGAAGTTTGTGCTGGAGATATTAGAGAATATACCGGTGAAGAAGTAGTTATCAGTCGCAGTCACAGTTTTCCAGTCAGTAGGCAGTGAGCTTCACTCAAAATAACATCCCGAAGTATTTGCTTCGGGATTTTTATTTAAAAAAACATCATCTGCTGATATTTGTATTCATATTTATCGTAATATTGCGATATAATAATGAAGTTTATGGGAGTATCGAAATCAGGGTTGTTCACAGAAAGCCATAATAAGATAGCCGACATGGCAAAAGCGCTGGCCCACCCGGCAAGGATAGCGATTATAGAATACCTGCTAAAAGCAAAATCATGTATTTGCGGTGATATCGTAAATGAGCTTCCGCTGGCACAGCCTACGGTTTCGCAACACCTGAAGGAGCTTAAGAATGCAGGATTTATAAAAGGTACTGTTGAAGGTACCGCTATATGCTATTGCCTTGATAAAGATGCTGTTGTAATGCTTAGGGATTATTTCGATGCAATTTCAAGCCAGTTAAATTCAGATTCAGAAGATTGCTGTTAACTAAAAATATCTATTATGAAACTATCAGAAATTAAAGAGATCCTGCCGGGCCTTACCAATGTGGCTTTCCAATTGGAAGATGGCAGCTTTGTGCCTGAACATTTCCATGTAACCGAGGTTGGTTTAATCACGAGAGATTTTATTGACTGCGGAGGTACCATCAGAAATGAAAAAGTTGTGAATTTCCAGCTTTGGGATGCTGATGATTACGAGCACAGGCTAAAGCCGCGAAAACTCCTGAATATCATAAACCTTAGTGAGAGGAAACTGAATATAGGCGATTACCATGTTGAGGTTGAATACCAGTCTGCCACAATTGGTAAGTATGACCTTGATTTTAATGGTCAGCATTTTATACTAAAAAATAAAATGACGGCCTGCCTCGCGCAGGAAAGTTGTGGTGTGCCTGAAACAAACGAAAGAGTTTCCTCATCGGAAATTTTATCAAATACGGCTAACAGCTGTGCTCCTGGCGGAGGATGCTGCTAAATATCTACAACTATGTCAAATAAAGTTACACTTTATCCGGAAATTGAAGCTGTTGTTAATGGTTTTGAATTTGAAAACCTATTAGAAGAGCGCAAAGAAGTTCTTCAGCCATTAATCAACTTTATTCAAGCAAAAAGCTCGCAACAGGAAGAGATACGGTTGAATCTGATTTGCACGCATAATTCCCGCAGGAGCCACTTGGCACAAATCTGGGCGCAGGCGGCGGCAGCCTATTACCAAATTCCTCAGGTGTATTGTTACTCGGGCGGAACGGAATCAACTGCAATGTTCCCGGCAGTTGTGCAAACACTGAAACAAACCGGTTTTAAAATACAAGCCCTTTCCACAGGCAATAATCCTGTCTACGCTGTGAAGTATGCTGAGAACGAGCATCCTGTAGTTGCGTTTTCAAAAACATATTACAATGACTTCAATCCCAAAGAAGGCTTCGCAGCAATAATGACCTGCTCTCAAGCTGATGGAGGGTGCCCCTTCATTGCCGGTGCAGAAAAAAGGATAGCTATTACTTATGAAGATCCCAAGGAATTTGACAAATCAGAACAGCAGGCTGAAAAGTATAAAGAGCGTAGCCTTCAAATAGGTCTTGAAATGTTTTATGTATTCTCGCAAATCAGGAAATAAATATGTCTATAAATAATTGTACTCCTGTAGTTAAAAAAAGAATCTTGGATTTTTAGATCGCTATTTAACTCTTTGGATTTTCCTTGCAATGGCAATCGGTGTTGCCATCGGTTATCTATTGCCCGGAAGTAGCACGGTCATTAATTCTTTCTCGAAGGGGACAACCAATATTCCGTTGGCTATCGGACTCATTCTGATGATGTACCCTCCATTGGCTAAAGTAAATTACAGCAAGATGGGTGAAGTGTTCACTAACACCAAAGTTCTGTTTGCCTCACTGCTTTTGAATTGGGTTATCGGGTCCTGTCCTGATGTTTGCATTGGCGTTATTATTCCTCAATGGATATCCTGAATATATGATAGGAGTTATCCTAATTGGTCTGGCGCGGTGTATTGCAATGGTAGTTGTATGGAACGACCTTGCAGACGGCAGTAGGGAGTATGCCGCGGGCCTGATAGCACTCAACAGCATTTTTCAGGTGCTGCTTTACAGCGTTTATGCTTATATATTTGTTACCATACTTCCGCCCTATTTTGGCTATGACGGATTCGTTGTAGATATAAGCATTGAACAGCTTGCAGAAAGCGTAGGGATTTATCTGGGCGTACCCTTTGCTCTCGGCTTTATAAGCAGGTATGTCCTTATTAAACTGAAAGGAGTAGACTGGTTTGATAAAAAATATGTTCCATTCATATCACCGATAACTTTAATAGCATTGTTATTTACTATAATATTGATGTTCAGCCTTAAGGGTGAACTGATTGTTGAGATACCAATGGATGTAGTAAGGATTGCAATTCCGCTGGTAATATATTTTACGATCATGTTCATTATAAGCTTTTTCACAGGTAAATTCTTTGGTGCTGATTATTCTAAAAGTACTTCAATTGCCTTCACAGCAACAGGTAATAACTTTGAATTAGCTATAGCGGTGGCCATAGGCGTGTTTGGCATTAACAGCGGTCAGGCATTTGCAGGTGTAATAGGGCCATTAGTAGAAGTGCCTGCCCTTATTGCATTAGTTAATCTCGCATTTTGGTTCAGAAAAAAATACTTTCATAATCAAGTATACAGGCATATTTAAGTCCCAACTGGCTGCGGATAGTTTGCGATAGTGTATCTGGAAAGTATGGGCTGGGTCGTGTATGAAGTACATAAATTACCGTTGTCAGTTACCAACATATTTGCGCGAGGGCAATGAAGAGGCCCTCGCTGCTGACAGTCCGGCGTAACTTCGCCGATGATGAATTGCTACTGCCTCTTCATTGCAAATTGCTCACGGGCAGGTTTGCCTTTCTGCATACCTGAAATTTCTGCAACAAGCGAGTCGTTTGTTATTTTGTTATACACAATTTTATTCGGGTAGTCATGCTGCGGGTTTTCAAACACCAATTGGCTTTCGGAAGATGAGGTCAGGTCGAAGCGCACCGGTTTTTCATCGTTTTGTCCGGGTACCGTTACCGTATAGGCTAGTTTCCCTTTTTCAGAAGTAAGTGCAACGGTCTCGGCAAATACGGTGTCTTTCCCGCCGACAACAAAATAACTCTCGCCGTGCATAACGCTGTCATTTACTTTTTCCCATTTTTCACTTAGGTCTCCTTCGGGTGTGGTATGTCCCCACGAGCCAGCAAGCCATTCGGTTGCAGCCAATTTATTTGGTGTTTCCGCAACGGGAGCAGTAGTGGTTTTTTCTGTGTTCTCCTTTTTTCCGCATGATGCCATTAGGGACAAAACTGCGGTAAGCAATGTAATTTTCTTCATGATGTTTATTGAGTTAACTCCGGCAAAGATGGGGTTGTGCCTTATCAAAAAATTGTAAAAAAGCGACATCACACATCAAAAGTGAAATGCTTTACCATTTCGAGGTTTTCGGCGAAATATTGTTTGGGATTGAGCCCCGTGAAGTCTTTAAAGTCTTTTATGAAGTGCGCCTGGTCATAAAACCCGCCGTCATAGGCCGTGGCTGTAAAGCTTTTAAATTCCTTATTTTCAATAAGCTGCAGCACATTCTGGAAACGGGTTATGCGTGCAAAAATTTTTGGCGAAATGCCAACAGCCGCAGTAAACCTGCGTTCGAGCTGGCGTTTGCTGATGCGGAGCTTTTGTGCAACAGCTTCCATGGAAATTGATCCGATGCTTTCAATTATTGAATCAACGCATGCCTCGACAGGTGTATTGTCAACTCTTAATTTGTCACGTTTCTCAAGCAGGAATTTTTCAAGCAGGGAAATTCGTGCAGGGTTATCGGTGCAGCCTTGTATATCCTTTTCCAGTTGCACGCCGTCATCACCCCACACATCGCTTATCGTTAGGGTACTTCCCGTAAAAGTATCAACGTCAAAATCTACAAATGGGCGCAATCCTGCAGGGTGAAGCCGTGCGCTGAAAATGCCTACGCTCCCTGTTGGCTCCAGTTCAAAATAGGTTTTCAATTGCCCGTGGATGAAGGCGGGAGGCTGAATGTGGAAATCGGTCTCATTGTCAAATTTCCTGAACCTGTCACCGTGATTGAAGATGATCTCAATACACCCGTCCGGGAAAATGCGCTCGCGCCCGTTGGTTTCATCAGCTGCGCACTCCAGGCTCCAGTAGGTCTTTATTTGTTTTGAAAGTTCTTCACAAGGTTTATATACATTGTAATCCATTCAACAATGATAGTGATTTTCGGCGGATTAAAAACTCTCCATTGAAAGATCACGGTTAATTATAGCCCCGGCTTTGTTGCCCGTTGCAACAGCATTGGCTACGGCGCGCATCATGCTCATGCAGTCGCCCGACGCATATATCCCCTTTGCAGATGTCTGCATCATATCATCTGTTTTGATAAAGCCAAAATCATCTTTGCTGAGGTTGAGCTTTTGCACAAATTCTGGCAATTCAAAATCTGCCCTGTAATACATCACCGGGAAATTGTGGTTTATGCCATCTGCCGTAATTATGCCCTCAAGATTGCCGCCGGTTTGCACAAGCCTTTCAACCCTGGTTTCGATGGTCTTTATGTTGTGCTGTTCCAGTTTCGCTTTTTGTTCACTGGTAAATGTAGCAGGCCCATCAGTAAAAAACGTCAGGTCGTTTGTCCATTGCCGAAGCAACTGCGCATAATGTATAGCCACATCGCCATTTGCCAGCACAGCCGTTTTCAGGCCTTTCACTTCATAACCGTGGCAGTACGGGCAATGGATTACAGTCTTACCCCAGCATTCGGCAAGTCCTGGTATTTCCGGCATTATATCTTTGATTCCTGTAGCAAGCAAGATTTTCTTCGCGAAAAAACTCTTGCCCTCAGCTGTCTCAACCGAAAATCCATTGTCACTATTGTTTACAGCCGTGACCGTCCCATCCAAAAAATTTACAGGGGGGATATTTGAGCACTTCTTCTTTCGCAATTGCCGAAATAGCCGCAGGGGTTTCGCCATCGCGCGTCAGGAAGTTGTGGGAGTGGGGTGTAGGCGCGTTGCAGGGTTGGCCGCTGTCTATGATGAGTACATTTCTCGATGCCCTGCCAAGTGCCATTGCTGCCGACAGCCCGGCGTAGCTGCCGCCGATTATAATTGCCTCAAATTGATTTTTCATTTTTGATTGGATTAAGGAACGCGGATGACACGGATTGCACGGATTTTCGCTGATTTTTTTAAAGAATAGGGAATATAATCAGTTAAATCGGCGATTGCGAAGCATCCGCGTCATCCGCGTTCATTAAATATTTGCCAAAGATAAATATTTTTCGTACTATTGCAACATAATTGCATTAAAGATGAACAGAAGGAGTACACCATCAAAAAAAGCGGTATTGGACGCATTGTTATCAGCCGGTTCGGCGCTGAGCCAGGACAGGATAGAGGCCGTTGTGAAAGGCGAGATGGACCGCGTGACGATTTACCGCGTGCTGAACCGTTTTTGCGAAGACGGCGTGGTTCATAAGATTTTGGCCGATGATGGTAAGTTTTACTATGCGCTTTGCCACAGCTGCGGGGAGGAAAAGCATGAGCACAACCATAACCATTTTCATTTCCGCTGTACCGATTGCGAGAAAATCGAATGCCTGCCGGGTGAAATAAGCGTGAAGCTGCCTGAAGGTTACAGCTCACAGTCAACCGCAGGATGGGTTACCGGGCGCTGCGCGATGTGTGCGTAAGTAGTGAACAATCAAAAATATTGCGTACTTTTGCACCGCTAAAATAAAGGAGCACTGAAAGATGTTAGACAGGTTACAGATTATAAAGCAAAAATTTGATGAGGTTTCAGACCTTATCATCCAGCCGGATGTGATTGCCGACCAGAAGCGCTATGTCGCTCTGAATAAAGAATATAAAGACCTTAAAGCGCTTGTAGAGAAGCGTGAGGAGTACCTGAATGTTTCAGGAAACCTTACTGAGGCACAGGAAATCATTGCCGATGGCAGCGACCCTGAAATGGTTGAAATGGCCAAAATGCAGCTTGACGAAGCTAAGGAAAGGCTTCCTCAGCTTGAGGAAGAGATCAAGTTCATGCTGATACCGAAAGACCCGGAAGATGCAAAGAACGTGATGGTTGAGGTACGTGCCGGTACGGGTGGTGACGAGGCCAGTATCTTTGCAGGCGACCTTTTCAGGATGTATACTAAATACTGTGAAAGCAAGGGCTGGAGAACAAGCGTAGTTGATATTAGCGAAGGTACATCGGGTGGTTTTAAAGAAGTTATCTTTGAGGTTACGGGTGAAGATGTTTACGGAACCCTTAAGTTTGAAGCCGGCGTACACCGTGTACAGCGCGTTCCGCAGACCGAAACACAAGGGCGTATCCACACCTCGGCTGCAACCGTAATGGTACTGCCTGAAGCTGAAGAATTTGATGTGCAAATTGATATGAACGATGTGCGTATTGACCTGTTCTGTTCATCAGGGCCGGGCGGGCAGTCAGTTAACACGACTAAGTCGGCCGTTCGTATGACGCACATACCTACAGGATTGGTAGCACAGTGCCAGGACGAAAAATCACAGCATAAGAATAAAGACAAAGCCTTACAGGTATTGCGTTCGCGCCTTTATGAAATGGAGCTTGCCAAGAAACAGGAAGAAGATGCCGCCAAGCGTAACAGCCAGGTATCATCAGGCGACCGTTCGGCTAAGATACGTACATACAACTACCCTCAGGGCCGCGTTACCGACCACAGGATAGGACTTACGCTGTATGACCTTGACGGTGTTATGAACGGAAACATTCAAAAATTGATCGATGAGCTTCAATTAGTAAATAATACCGAGAAGTTGAAAGAGACAGAAATATATTAATACTTATCCCGCTTCGGCGGGATTTTTTATTCCTGCAAGGTTTAATAACCTTGTAGGTTTAAAGCATACCTACTAGGCCGGAAGACCTTGCAGGATTTCCACAAGTTCCATAAAAAAGCTTTATTTTTGCACAACAACACAACACAATGACTACCGAACAACTTCACCAAAACATTCTTCAAAAAAGATCCTTCCTCTGCATCGGGCTTGATGTCGATTTAGATAAAATTCCGCAACATCTGTTCGCAACAGAAGATCCTATCTTTGAATTTAACAAAGCCATTATTGACGCCACGCATGACCTGGCTGTGGCCTACAAACCCAACACGGCTTTTTACGAAGCATACGGGCTGAAAGGCTGGATTTCGCTGGAGAAAACCATAAATTTTCTCAACAATAAACATCCTGAAATCTTCACGATTGCCGATGCGAAAAGGGGCGATATAGGCAACACCTCGGCCATGTATGCGAAGGCGTTTTTGCAAGACATGAACTTTGATTCGGTTACCGTAGCGCCATATATGGGGAAAGACAGTGTGGAGCCATTTTTGGCAGTTAAAAACAAGTTTACGATACTGCTGGCACTTACATCAAATGAAGGTGCGTTCGACTTCCAGACGAAAGATTCTGATGGCGAAGAACTTTACAAATCTGTACTTAAAACTTCAAAAACCTGGAAAAACAGCGAAAACCTGATGTATGTTGTTGGAGCTACCAAAGCCGAGTATTTTAAAGAAATACGCCGGATTATACCCGACAGTTTTTTGCTTGTACCGGGCGTGGGCGCACAGGGCGGAAGCCTGTCTGAAGTTTGCAAATACGGTATGAATGATAAAGTTGGGCTGCTGGTAAATTCATCCCGTGGTATCATTTATGCATCATCCGGAGAAGATTTTGCAGAGAAGGCCAGGGAAGAGGCGTTGAAGATACAACAGGAAATGGCAAGGCTGATATAAAGTTTCGAGTTGCGGGTTTCGGGTTGCCCGTAACGCGTAACACGCAACCCGCAACAATCAAATGAAAAACTTCACTGACCAAACCCGTTACACTATAACCCTTCACGCAACACCAAAGCGGATAGTCTCACTTGTGCCATCGCAAACAGAATTATTGTTTGACCTCGGCCTTGAGGAAAGCCTTGTGGGTATTACGAAGTTTTGTGTACACCCGTATCATCTCAAATCGACCAAAACTGTCGTGGGCGGCACAAAGCAGGTGAAGTATGATAAGATCAGGGAGCTTCAGCCGGACATCATCATTTGCAACAAAGAAGAAAATACTGAAGATATCGTAAACACCTTACGTGAAATAGCACCGGTATGGACAAGCGATATTATTACTATTGAAGACAGTATCAATATGATTGCGGAGTTTGGGCAAATTTTTTCAGTGCGTACCAAAGCACAGCAATGGATTGACAGGATAAACCATGAATTGAACGATTTCAAACAATTTATGCAGGGCAGGGAACAGCAGAAAGCCGCTTACCTTATCTGGAAAAATCCTTACATGGCTGCGGGAGGCGACACTTTCATCAATGAAATGCTGAAGCTGAATAATTTTACCAACATCTACGAAAGCCGCGGGCGCTACCCGGAAATCATTATACAAAAATGCGTATACAGGGTGACCCTGATGTGGTTTTCCTTTCAAGCGAACCCTATCCGTTCAAAGAAGAAGATGCCTTTGAGGTGGGCCGTTTTACGCACCATGCCAAAACCGTATTTGTTGACGGCGAGATGTTCTCGTGGTATGGCAGCCGTATGGTAAAGGCTTTTGCCTACTTTAAGCAGCTGCAGTTGAGGCTGGAAGAGCCGAAGGAATAATTACTTCCCTGTCATTCCTTTAAAGAAATCAATATACTCGGTAGCAGTTTCGAAATTCTGCGGGCCTGATTTTGCCAGTACACGGCCGTTTTTGTCAAGAAAAACTATCAGCGGGAAAAAGCCGTCACGGTTGTATTTTTCTGCCAGGATGATCTTCATGTCGTTTACGTCAACGGGGTCAGGAATGCCCTTTTTCTGGAGGAAGTCGGCGCGCAGCAGTACCCAGCTTTTTTTGCTTTCAGCTTTAAATTCTTCGGTCTGCCACACATTGCGTTCCAGTTCTATACAACGGGCACACCAGTCTGACCCGGAAAACACCAGCAGGATATTCTTGTTTTCGGAAGCGGCTTTTTTCTTCGCCACATCAAAATCGTAGTTCCAGTCCTGCGCAAAGCCTGCAAGGTGAAACAGTAAGGCCATAGCAAACACAAACTTTTTCAACGTAGTCTATTTTTGCGCAAAAGTAGCAAAGTAAACGTACCAAAAATGAAGATTGTGATAAATTTTAGAGCCCTGATTTGAGACAAATAAAAATGCCGGTATGTGATGTACCGGCATTTCTTTCTAACTAACCCTAACCAAATGTGAGAAAACCATTTATGGAGTGCAAATTACACAAAAAAATATATTTGCAATGTTAAGGCAATGTTATTTATCGTTCTGATACTAAATATTTTAGAGGCATGCATAGCTTCCTGATGAAGGTGGAAAATTATTTGCTGTCCTGTAGCGCAAAAACCCTTTGCAGCAATGGTGTTGTACGTGCCGAGATGTTATCACGGATGTTTTTTTCTTCCACGGCAATCATTTTGTACACGCCTTCCAAAGCTTTATCAGTAACATAATCTGTGAGGTCGGGGTTTACTTTTTTTACCAACGGAATCTGGTTGTAACGGGTGATAATGTTATTCCAGACCTTATCGGCACCTACTTTATTAAAAGATGATTTAATCACAGGGTTAAACTTTGAATACAGCGGTGTTGAGGTAGTGCGCTCGAGGTAGCTTGTAGCCGCCTGGTCGTTGCCTAAAAGAATATTTCTTGCGTCGGTAAATGTTATCTGCTTAACAGCCGAAACGAAAATGGGAGTAGCTTCTTTTACGGCATCTTCCGCGGCGCGGTTCATCATTTTGATGCCTTCGTCAGCAAGATTGCCAAGGCCTATTGCACGAAGCCCGCTGTCAACCTTCTGTAATTCTTCAGGCAGTAAAATCTTTACTAATTGGTTTTTATAAAAGCCGTCTGTCTGCGTAAGTTTTGAAACCTGTGTGTCAATACCCTTGTCAAGCGCGGCACGAAGCCCTGAAGCGATATCCGCGTTAGATAGTACACCGCCCTGAGGCAATTGGCCTGCAACCTGCTGCAATTCGGCACAGCCTGAAAAAGTGAAGCAGGCTATAAGTAAAATGGCAAGCTTTTTCATAGTAAATGCTTTACAAATTAGTCTTGTAAAGCAAATACTTTTTTAAGCAAATCGGAAGTGCGCGATGCTAAATTATTCCTAATATTTTTCTCCTCTACGGCAATCATTTTAAACACGCCGTCCATTGTCTTTTTGGTAACGTAATCGTTGAGGTCAGGGTTCACTTTAGTAACCAATGGCATGCTGTTATATTTTTTGATGATGCCTGCCCATACTTTATCAGCACCCACTTTACTCAGCGACGACTGTACAACAGGGTTGAATTTAGCGTAAAGCGGAGCAGACGTAGCGCCTTCAAGATAAGTGGTAGCTGAATTGTCAGCGCCCATGAGAATCTTCTTCGCATCAGTCAGCGTCATTGAAGTGATGGCATTTACAAATATAGGTGTACCCTCTTTCACGGCTTCTTCGGCGGCACGGTTCAGCACTTTAATTCCTTCATCGGCAAGGTTAGCCATACCCATCTGGCGCAGTTTTGTGTCAACTTTTTGCAATTCAGCGGGAAGCAGGATCTTTACAGCTTCATTCTTGTAAAAACCGTCAACGGCGGTAAGCTTGGTAACCTGTTCGCTCACACCCTTTTTCAGGGCTTCTTTAAGGCCGTTGCTGATGTCGGCATTGCTTAGCGATGTTGTACCGGTTTTAGACTGTACGGTTGATTTTGCTTTGTCTATGAGGCCTTTCAGTTGGGCGTTCCCGATAAAAGGGACTATCAGCAGCAGCAGGATGTATTTTTTCATAAGAATAGTTTTGCAGGTGAAAAACAAAAACCGTTCCAGTACTTATGCCTTCACTTTTTTGGTGAACAGCGCCGAATTGAAAATGATGATAGATATGATTATCAGCGAATACGAGATAATCTGCAATGCCGTAACTTCCTCGCCGTAATATAGCGCCGCGAGTGCGAAGCCTATGATAGGGTTGATGTAAATAAGAATACCAACTGTTGACGATTTGATTTTCTTTAGCGCGTAAAGATTCAGGAACAGCGGGATAATCGTAAATACAACCGCAATTATCAGGATATAGATATAGAACGTTGGCGATTGCGGCACGGGCCCGGCCAGCACAGGGTAAAACGGGAGCATCACCACAGCGGTGATTAGCATCTGAACCGTAAGCACCAGGAATTTATCTATAGAAGTGATCTTCTTCTGAATGATGAGGTACAGGGCATAGGTTGACGCAACGACAAGGCTGTAAAACAGGTCCATGTAATGGCCTATTGACAGCAAGGCACACCCGGCAACACTTATGAGCACAGCAAACCACTGCCTGTTTGTAAGCTTTTCACTCAGCAATATAAAAGCAAAAATAGTAGTGATTATAGGGCAGACTAAGTAAGCGAATGACGCCGTTTTTACGCTTACATGGTTCATCACGTAGATGAATAAGTACCAGTTGGCTGTCAGTAATAACCCTGAAATAATCATTGCAGCCAGCAGTTTGCGTTTTTGCTGTTTCGGCATTTGTTTTACCGCGGCAACAGATTCTTTGATGACAGCACGCCTGAATCCGAGGTTGATGATGAGTATCAAAACCACGCAAAGGAAAATCCTGTACAGCAGTATGTCTATTGACGCGTAGGCCTGCAGCGGCTTCAGCCCCAAACTCATAAATCCCCAAATGGTAAATGCGGAAATTGCAGCAAGGTAATGTTTGGGGTTTTTCATACAGCGAAATTTTTTGCAAAAGTAGCTAATATGCCTGCCAACTTTTATTATGTTTCTATTAAAAATTTAAGGGTGCAGTAATTAAGAATTTTTTAGGATTTGCGTATCTTTCGCCCTTAAAATTGAATATAATTAATTATGGAACAAGTACAGCCATATATTCCTAATAATAAAGTAAGGATTGTAACCGCAGCATCGCTTTTTGACGGGCATGATGCGGCCATCAATATCATGCGCCGCATCATACAGGCAACGGGTGTAGAGGTGATTCACCTTGGGCATGACCGCAGCGTTGAAGAAGTGGTGAATACCGCCATACAGGAAGATGCCAATGCCATTGCGCTTACATCTTACCAGGGCGGGCACAATGAGTACTTTAAATACATGCACGACCTTTTAAAGAAAAAGGCGCAGGCCACATAAAAATCTTCGGCGGCGGCGGCGGTGTTATCCTTCCGGATGAGATAAAAGAGCTTCATGACTACGGTATTACACGTATTTATTCGCCGGATGATGGCCGGGAGCTTGGGCTTCAGGGTATGATAAACGATTTGGTTCAGCGCTCGGACTTCCCTGTGGGTGACAGTCTTAATGGAGAAGTGAAGCATCTGGCAGATAAAAACCCGACAGCCATTGCGAGGGTTATCTCTTCAGCGGAAAATTTCCCCGAAGTGGCAAAGCCTGCGCTTGAAACCATCCAGAAAGAAAATGAAAACGCAACGATACCTGTACTCGGTATTACAGGTACGGGCGGTGCAGGTAAATCATCTCTGGTAGATGAGCTGGTGCGCCGTTTCCTAATTGATTTTCCGGAAAAAACAATCGGGCTTATTTCAGTTGACCCGTCTAAACGTAAAACGGGCGGTGCCTTGCTGGGCGACCGTATCCGCATGAATGCCATAAATAACCCGAGGGTATATATGCGTTCGCTCGCTACGCGCCAAAGTAACCTTGCGCTTTCAAAATATGTGGCTGATGCTATTCAGGTATTGAAAGCTGCTAAATATGATATCATCATCCTTGAAACTTCAGGCATCGGGCAGAGCGATACAGAAATTCTTGAGCACAGTGATGTTTCATTGTACGTGATGACTCCGGAATTTGGCGCTGCAACACAGTTGGAGAAGATTGACATGCTTGATTTTGCCGACCTTGTGGCTATCAATAAATTCGACAAGCGTGGGGCATTGGATGCCATTCGTGATGTGAAGAAGCAATACCAGCGCAACCACAACCTGTGGGACGCCAACCCTGACGATATGCCGGTTATCGGTACTATCGCCTCGCAGTTTAACGACCCCGGCATGAATACGCTGTACAAAAAGATAATGGATAAGGTGGTGGAGAAAACAGGCGCCGACCTGAATTCTACCTTCGAGATCACACGCGAAATGAGCGAGAAGATCTTCGTAATACCACCGCACCGCACACGTTACCTTAGCGAAATTGCCGAGAATAACCGCAAGTATGATGAAACCGCTTCTGCACAACAGGAAGTGGCGCAGAAACTGTACGGCATTTACAAAACCATTGAAACTGTTGGTGGCGTAACGCCTGAACTGGCGAAATTCGGGATTGAACCGGTAAACCCCAAGGCGGATGCGAATGCTGATTTAGTGAAATTGCTTATTGCAGAGTTTGACCGTGTGAAAATGGATCTTGACCCGTACAACTGGGAGATAATATTGACGTGGAATGACAAGGTAAATAAATACAAAAATCCGGTTTACTCATTTAAGGTGAGAGACAAGGAAATAAAAATACAAACGCATACTGAATCACTTTCGCACTCGCAGATACCTAAGGTTGCCTTGCCGAAGTACCAGGCGTGGGGCGACATCCTTCGCTGGTGTTTGCAGGAGAATGTACCGGGTGAATTCCCGTTCACTTCAGGGCTTTATCCGTTCAAGCGTGAGGGAGAAGACCCTTCGCGTATGTTTGCCGGTGAGGGCGGGCCTGAGCGTACCAACAAGCGTTTTCATTACGTGAGCGCCGGTATGCCTGCAAAGCGTTTGTCAACAGCGTTTGACTCAGTTACACTATACGGCAACGACCCACATTTACGTCCGGATATTTACGGAAAGATTGGTAACGCAGGTGTTTCTATCTGCTGCCTTGACGATGCCAAGAAACTGTATTCAGGCTTTAACCTGTCGCACCCGCTTACGTCTGTAAGTATGACGATTAACGGGCCTGCGCCTATGCTGTTAGGCTTCTTTATGAACGCCGCGATAGACCAGCAATGCGAAATCTACATCAAGGAAAACGGTCTTGAAAAAGAAGTTGACGATAAGATAAATGCCATCTACAAAGAGAAGGGACTTGAGCGTCCGCGCTACAACGGACAGCTGCCTGCAGGCAATGACGGCCTTGGGCTGATGCTGCTTGGCGTAACAGGCGACCAGGTGCTGCCTGCTGATGTTTATAATGAGATAAAAGTCCGCACGCTATCACAAGTGCGTGGTACGGTTCAGGCCGACATTCTAAAAGAGGACCAGGCGCAGAACACCTGCATTTTCTCTACCGAATTTGCGCTGAGGCTGATGGGTGACGTGCAGGAGTACTTCATCAACAATAATGTGAGGAATTTCTACTCGGTTTCTATTTCAGGTTACCACATTGCCGAGGCGGGCGCCAACCCGATAACGCAGCTTGCATTTACGCTGGCCAACGGTTTCACATATGTGGAATACTACCTGAGCCGTGGCATGAACATTAATGATTTCGGGCCGAACCTGTCGTTCTTCTTCAGTAACGGTATTGACCCTGAGTATGCGGTGATTGGCCGTGTGGCTCGTAAGATATGGGCTAAGGCATTGAAGAATAAATACGGAGCCAACGAGCGTGCACAGATGCTGAAGTACCACATACAAACATCAGGCCGCTCGCTGCACGCGCAGGAAATCGACTTTAACGATATCCGTACCACGCTGCAGGCGCTGTACGCAATATATGACAACTGTAACTCGCTGCACACCAACGCTTATGACGAGGCTATCACCACACCAACAGAAGAAAGCGTACGCCGAGCCATGGCTATACAGCTTATCATCAATAAAGAGCTTGGCCTTGCGAAGAACGAAAACCCAATACAAGGTTCATTTATTATCGAAGAGCTGACCGACCTGGTTGAAGAAGCTGTACTTGCAGAATTTGACCGCATTACAGAACGTGGTGGTGTGCTTGGTGCAATGGAGACCATGTACCAACGTAGTAAAATTCAGGAAGAAAGCCTTTACTATGAGACATTGAAGCATACAGGCGAATTCCCGATCATTGGGGTGAACACGTTTCTGAGTTCAAAAGGATCGCCGACGGTTATACCTGCTGAGGTTATCCGCGCCACCGAAGAGGAGAAGCAGTTCCAGATTAAGACGCTGGAAACGCTGCACGCTGCCAATGCTGAGAAAGTTAGCCAACAGCTTGCCGTAACCCAGGAAGCCGCCATACAAAACAAGAACATCTTTGAACAGCTTATGGAAGCTACAAAAGTATGTTCACTGGGTCAGCTTACTTCAGCTTTATTTGAAGTAGGAGGGCAGTATAGGAGAAATATGTAATTGGTGGTAATTTGGTTATTCGTTAATTCTTTGATTTGATATAAAAAGCCTCTCAGTTGAGAGGCTTTTTATATTTTATAAATACCTGTAAGAAAAATATATATCTTAGCTGAAATTACATAGTTATGAAAAAACTTTTCTTTTTTATAATGCTGCTGTCGTGTGCGGTGTATAGCCAGTGCCCACCAACCACCGTAACATTAGCAACGCAGGCACAAATTGACAATTTCATAATCCAGTATCCTAACTGTACACACGTTAATAATCTTCAGGTTGTCTCTCCTTTGGGCAATTCTGATATTACCAACCTCAATGGGTTACAAAATATTACCAGCGTAGGCACATTGCGTGTTTCAGGTTGGCCGATAATGAGTTTGGCGGGATTAAATTCTCTTACCCATGTGGAAAACGATCTTTTAATAGTTGGTACCCGGGTGACAAGCCTTGCACCACTAACTAATCTCACCTATGTTGGTAGGGAATTAAGGATTGACGGAAATAAAGTAAGCAGCCTCGCACCATTGAACAACGTCACACATTTTCAAGATTTATTTATACAGGATGCACATTTTGTGAATAATGTATATACAAGTTATTTACCAACATTTGACTTAGTCCTAAATGTTACAACAGCCAGAATTATAGAAATTACAACAACGCACGCAACCCATTATAACGGGCTTAGCAGTCTTACATCGATAACGGGTTATATGGCGATTTCAGGACCAACTGTTACAAATCTGTCAGGTTTACATAATTTGCAAAGTGTAGCGGGGCGATTAAGTATAGATGTAAGCCCAGCAATCACAAGTTATTCGTTATCTAGTTTACAGCATGTAGGAGGAAACTTCGGTGTTGGAATCGCTGGTACTAATCTCTCATTTCTTAGCTCGCTACAATCAGTTGGGGGGTGGTTTCTCTATAGGCGGTCCCTAATTTAACAAGCCTGAACGGATTGCAAAATCTTACTTCGGTAGGAAGATTGTATGTAAAAGGTAACAGTTTAACAGATATTTCTGCATTAAGCAATCTTACAGCGATAAGCGGCGTAATAGAACAGAATGGTCATTACCCCAATTATGATACGCTTTTAATGGGAGGTATACAAATATCTGATACTAACTTGCAAACGCTTAATGGTCTGCAAAATATCACTAATCTTACAAATGGTTTCTTAGTTATAAAAAATTGCCAAAATTTGTCTGATATTTCTGCGATAAGCAACATAAATCCTTCGACTATCAACAGGCTTCTCATTAGAAATTCGCCTAATCTGGCTATTTGTTCATTACCAAATTTATGTAGTTTTTTGGCCGGTGCATCATACGGGGGAGGGGCACAAGAAGTCTGGAATGAATTGTTGACCAGTCCGCTTAGTCAGGATAAATATTTCATTGGCGGCAATGCTCCCGGCTGCAACACCTACCCTGAAATTATGTTTAATTGCGGCACTGTAAATAACAAAATATCGGGTACGGTTAAATTTCACCAGCAGGCAGGCTGCCAGGATTCAGGTACTCCGGCTGAGGGTATAGAGATAATAAGTACAGATGCTACCGGAATGCAAAACATCACCTTCACAAAACCTGATGGAACTTACGAACTTTATGTACCCCCGGGAAGTTATACTACCAAAGCGATTGTACAGTCACCGTTTACAGCAACCGCACCGCTTACAAATACATTCACAGGTACGGGAGCGGCATTCGTTGCGCCTTTCTGCATATCTTCCAGCCAAACTATACAAGATGTAAATGTGGCTATATATCCTGTACAGCCTGCCAGGCCGGGGTTTGATGCAACGTATAAAATCAGGATAGAAAATACGGGTACGGTAGCTAAATCCGGTACAGTATCTTTCCAGTTTGACACGGCAAAGCAGGAGCTTGTTTCTTTCTCAACACAACCTGCCAATTACACAGACGGCAACGCAACATGGAACTTTCAGCTGAACCCTCTTAGCACGCGAACTATTACAGCCATACTTAAAGTAAAAGCCCCGCCAATTAATAATAATGGTGACACAATGACTTTGACAAGCGCGCTGCTTCCTGTTGGTGTTGATGCCACTCCCGCCAACAATACATATACCTTAAGCCAGGTGCTTGTAGGCTCGTATGACCCTAATGATAAAGCTGTGCTGCAAGGCAGCCAGGTTCTTATTGGTGATGCCGATGAATATCTGACATATAAAATACGCTTCCAGAATACAGGAACGGCTTCGGCAATATTTGTAAAGCTTCAGGATCAGCTTGATGATAAGCTGGACTGGAGTACATTCAGGCCTGTATCAGCCAGCCATGAAAATTACCGGCTTAAAATAGCTGATGGGTTGCTTACAGTAGAGTTTAATAACATCAACCTTCCTCCAAAATCGGTAGACGATGCCGGCAGCAACGGATTTTTCATGTATAAGATAAAGCCCAAAAATAATGTGTTGCTTAATGACACTATTGAAAATACAGCATCAATTTATTTCGACTACAATGCACCAATTATCACTAATACCGTAACGACAAAGTATGTAGAAGCGCTTTCGGTTGCCCGGAATGAATTAGATGATTTGGCTGTATATCCTAACCCTGCTAACTCTAAGCTCAATTTCATGTCAGCGGTCACTATATCATCAGTAGAAATTTATAACAACCTCGGGCAGAAGGTCCATAGTAACAAAGGCGATAATATTATTGATGCTGATGTTTCTACGCTTGCAGAAGGGATTTACATTTGCCATATAAAGACTGGTGATGGCAAATCGGCCAAAAGAAAAATTATTATAAGCAAATAAATAGAAGCCTCTCAGTTGAGAGGCTTTTTGTTTTATAAAATATCCTACAAATACCCCAGCAGCCAGTATATCACAAAAAAGGCAACGATGGTACCAAAGCACCCGAAGCCCAGTTTCTTTGCGCCCCAGCCGGCAAGCAGTGTTTTAAATAATCCGTTCATGGTGTTTGGTTTAAGTTTATAAGATTAAAATTAAAGGTATAATCCTGACGATGATACTACTTTAACTTTTGGTTAGCCTTTCAATGCTAAACAAAACTTAAAGGCGTAGGTTCAGCAGGTTGCAGGTTGTAACTTTAAGTATCAAAATCAACCTGTCATGAAATACCTGTACCTATCTCTTGCCTGTGCACTTACCTTCGGGGCTTCTGCGCAAAAAAAGAAACTACCTGCGCCGTCAGAGTCTGTCACTAACTATTCTAACGTGATAGGCTGGGGAGGGGGCAACAAGCCTATAGCGCCTGTCGGCTTCAATGTTACAAAATATGCTGATGGCTTTGACAACCCGCGATGGATGTATGCCCTGCCCAATGGCGATATACTTGTAGCTGAAAGCAACTCAAATTACAGTCCGCTTGTACAGGCGGGGGCGGTGATAATTGGCGCGGCAAAATCTAAAGACGTTACAAAGAGCGCCGACCGTATTACCCTTTTGCGCGATGGCAACAAAGACGGGCATGTTGATGAGCGCCATATATTCCTGACACAGGGGCTTAACCAGCCATTCGGTATGCTGGTAATTGGCGACTGGTTTTACGTTGCCAATACCGATGCGCTTATGCGTTACCCGTACAAAAACGGGGCGAATACCATAAGCGAGGCGGGTGTGAAGATAGCCAGCCTTCCTGAAGGTTCTAAGAACCAGCACTGGACACGAAACCTTATTGCCAATGCCGACGGTACTAAAATATACATAGCCGTGGGAAGCTCGGGAAATATAGCTGAAAAAGGCATGGATGAAGAAATTAACCGCGCCTGTATACTTGAGGTTAACCCCGATGGTACCGGGCTTAAGGTATATGCCTCTGGGTTGCGGAATCCTGTGGGTATGGGCTGGGCGCCGGGCACTAAAACGCTCTGGACAGCCGTAAATGAGCGCGATGAACTCGGAAACGACCTCGTGCCTGATTATCTCACATCGGTTAAACCGGGCGGTTTCTACGGATGGCCCTGGATGTACTGGGGCTCATATACCGATACAAGAGTGAAAGAGCCAAAGCCGGCAAACCTTGGTAAAGTTATTGCGCCGGAAGTTGATCTTGGGGCACATACAGCATCACTCGGGCTGGCGTTTTACACCGGCACCGCTTTTCCGCAAAAATACAGGGGCGGGGCTTTCATTGCACAACATGGCTCGTGGAACCGCAAGCCGCTTTCAGGGTATAAAGTAGTTTTTGTACCTTTCAAAAATGGTAAGCCCGCAGGCCCGATGGAAGATTTTCTCGTTGGCTTTATCCCAAACCCGGCAAAAGATGAGGTTTACGGCAGGCCAACGGGCATTATCATGGCGCCTGATGGTGCATTGCTGCTTACCGATGACAAAACAAACATTATCTGGAGGATAGCTGCTAAAAAATGAGATTGATTGCCGCAATAATATGCCTTTTTTGCTGAAACCTGTTGCTTACGGGCAGATTGCGGGCTGTACCGATCCGCTTTCTAATAACTATAATCCGCTGGCTGCAGTTAATGACGGTAGCTGCGTATACGGTTCATCAAGTGTGTCGCCACTATCAACGGTGACATTGCCTGCAGCGGTTGTAGAGACTTCAGGTTTAATAAAATGGGGCAGCAGCCTAATTACGCACAATGACAGTAATGACATTAAACTCTATGCACTTGATACAATTACAGGCGCTGTAACGCAGGATTTTGCCATAACCGGCGTAACTAATAAAGACTGGGAAGATATTGCGCAGGATGAACAGTATATATACATAGGCGAGTTTGGAAACAACAGCAACGGCAACCGCACCAACTTACGTATCATCAGGGTTGATAAAGCATCCCTCGAAGCCGGAGCGCCTTCAACCACCAATATAAATTTTACTTATTCAGACCAGACGGACCCTCTCGCCGAGAGGCAACAACAATACCGATTTTGACTGTGAGGCAATGGTTGTGAGTCAGGACAGTATCTACCTGTTTACCAAGCAATGGGTCAGTAAAAAGACCAGCCTGTACGCACTGCCAAAAACTCCGGGAACACATGTAGCGCAACTTAAGGGTACGCTTAATGTAAATGGCCTTATCACCGGAGCTGAATATATTGCCGATAGGCGGGTAGTGGTGCTTACAGGCTATAGCGGGACAGTACAGCCATTTATATATTTACTGTATGACTTTAACGGGCATAACTTTTTTAGCGGCAATAAGCGAAAAATAAGCCTTTCACTTTCATTTCACCAGACTGAAGGCATTGCATCGTCAAACGGACTTGATTATTTCATTACCAACGAAAAACTGGTGCAGTCGCCGTTCATTAATGTAGCTCAGAAGCTGCATAAGGTGTCGCTCGCTCCTTATCTTGCCAATTATGTTGAGAATATGGCTTTGGCCACATCGCACAACGACTTACGAAACATGATACGCGTATACCCAAACCCTGCCGGGGACATGCTGTATATAGATATCGACCCGAGCCTGGTGGGTACCGGCTATAGCCTGCTCGACATGAATGCCCGTGAAGCGCAAAGCGGTGTACTTCGCGAAGTAAGCAACAGGATAAACATCAGTAAACTACAGTCAGGTATTTACACTATAAAAGTAACAGTGTATCCGGATTATAGCTATAGGCTGGTGAAGCGCTGATTTATTTATTGCGGCTTATCTTAGCAGGATTTTGTCTTGTATCAAATACATCGTGAATCTCAATTATGATGTATTACTATTGATAAGATAAACTATTTTATAGTTTCTATGAACAAGGTAACGATACTCTTTTTCAGGATGAAAAACAAGGATTTCTAATTGGCCAATTTCAGGGTTAACTGATAATTTTTCAGCCTCTGCAACAATTCCTGAAAAAATTTTACCGGCAACTTTTACAGAAGCTGTCTCCTTATAGTAATCGTATATTTGTCGAAGTTGCGTCTTTGAAAAATTAGTCCATAGGATTTTTAACCCCATGACTTCATCTCTTTTAATAAATCTTCAGAGCTGGTTAATTTACCATTTTTTGAATCTTCCTGAGAAGTACGTAATCTTGCTTCATATTCTTCAATCGACATTGGGTTGAACCGAGAGTCTTCTGCTGCACTTTCTTTACGCAAAAGTTTTTCAAGCTTTGCAATTGCAGCTTCGCTTTGCAATTGCAAGAACTCCTGAATAAATTCTATTTTTCTCGACTGAATATCCATGATGCATTTTTCAAAAAGTAATTATTTTTTGATAACCAAGATTAAAACTAATTTCAATTAACACTTACTTCCTCCAATACTTCATAGGGAAAAGCAGCATCCCGAAGCACTCGCCATGGTCTTTGTGGGTAGATTTATGATGCATTTTGTGTGCACGGCGCACTGCTTTACCATAACGGCTGGTGGCATTGCGGAAAATCTTGAAACGCTGGTGTATAAATATGTCATGCACAAGAAAATACGTAAGCCCGTAAGCGAATATCCCTAACCCTATGGCAAGGCCAATCTGTAAGTAATCATACCTCCATAGCAGAAAAAACCCGATGCTAACCAGGGCATAGAATATGAAAAAAGTATCGTTGCGCTCAAACCAAGAGTCGTGGTCTTTACGGTGATGGTCTTTGTGCAGGCTCCATAAAAAACCGTGCATTACGTACTTGTGGGTAAACCACGCCATAAACTCCATCATAAAAAATGTGAGTGCAAAAACCAGTATATGAATCCAGATGCTCATGATTAAATAAGGTTAAAACGGTAGCTTACATAACATTTTGCCAGCATGCCGAATTTTTGGTAATCAGGTACGCGTATACGGCGGTTTTTGATTTCCATCGGCGGGGTGTTCTTCAGCTTTTTCAATAACATTTTGTAATACACATAGGCTGTGTAAACGCCAAACTTAGCTTCAGCCGGAAGGCGCACTATACCCAGGTAGCCCTGGTGCAGGTCATCTTCAATTTCGGCAATGATTTGTGCTTTGGCATTATCATCAAGCTCCGCAAGGTTTAGCGACGGGAAATAATTGCGTTCCAATCCTTCCATATCTGCCTTAAGGTCACGAAGGAAGTTTATCTTCTGGAAGGCTGAGCCCAGTCTCATCGCCGGCTGCTTCAGCTCTTCATAACAGGTGTCGTCATTGCCGGTAAATACCTTCAGGCACATAAGGCCCACAACATCTGCACTGCCGTAAATGTATTCGCTATACTCTTCAAAGGTAGCATAATCTTTTTTACCAGGTCCCTGGCGCATGCTTTTCATAAAAGCATTTATAAGGTCTAGCGGAATATTGTATCGCGCTGCCGTTTGTGAAAATGCATTGAGCACCGGGTTAAGGCTTATGCCCTCGATTAATGAGAGGTGCAGGTCGGCCTCAAAACGGTCAAAAAGACTCTCTTTATCATAATCATGGAAAGTGTCCACAATTTCATCGGCAAGGCGTACAAAGCCGTAAATGTTGTAAATATCCTGGCGTATGCGCGCTGAAAGCATTTTCACGGCTGCCGAGAATGAGGTGCTGTAAGCGCGGGTTACCGCCCGGCTGCACTGGTTTGATACATCGTCAAAAATTGCTTTCATAACGGTTGCATTATGGGTTGGGGTATTTCTTTTTCAAGCTGTTTCTTCACAAGGCCTGCCACTAGCTTACCCGATATGAGGGCTGGAGGCACGCCCGGACCCGGGACAGTGAGCTGGCCTGTGAAGAACAATCCTTTCACTTTGCGGCTGCGCAGGTTGGGGCGGAGGAAAGCCGTTTGCATCAACGTATTGGCAAGCCCGTAAGCATTGCCTTTATAAGAGTTGTAGTCTGCCACAAAATCATTGGCGCAGAATGATTCTTTAAACATCACATGGCTGCGGACATCCTGGTTTGTGAGCTTTTCAAAACGCGAAATGATCTTTTCAAAGCATTGCGCGCGCATTTCAGGCGTATCTTCAATACCGGGTGCAAGCGGCACAAGAAATATACCCGCTTCACAGCCTTCAGGGGCAGCGCCAGTATCGGTTTTTGACGGGAAGCTGGCATAGAATAATGGTTCGTCAGGCCACTTGGGGTTATCATATATATCTGCCGCGTGTGTATCAAAGTCCACATCAAAAAATAATGTGTGATGCTCTACATTCTCGATTTTCTTATCAAAACCTATATAAAATAGTAGTGATGATGGCGCAAATGTGCGGCTTTCCCAGTAACTTTCGCTGTATTGGCGGTATTCGCTGTCAAGCAGTGTTTCGGTATGGTGATAATCAGCGCCGCTTACAATGGCATCACTGTCAATACGCTCACCGTTGATGATGAGGTGTGTGGCCCTGCCGCCTTCAACACCAATCTTGTCCACACCCGCATTGGTCACAAAACTTACACCCAGGTCACGCGCCAGGCTTTCAATACCCTGTACCACGCTGTACATTCCGTTCTGCGGATGCCAAGTGCCGAGGCCGAAGTCGGCATAGTTCATAAAGTTGTAGAAAGAAGGCGTATCACTTGGCTTGGCCCCGAGAAAAAGCACCGGGAACTCGAGCAGCTGTACCAGCTTTTTGTTTTTAAAACGTTTGCGTATATCTTTAGAAATATTCCCGAAAAACTGCCCTATCTTCATTACCGTCTGCGGCGTTATAAGTTCTGTTATTGATTCACCGGGGCGATATACAAGGTCTTTTATGGCAATGTCATAATTGCTCTTAGCCTCAAACAGAAAATTACGCAACGCCTGCCCGCTGCCTTTTTCAATACCCTCAAACATCTGGGCAATAGCCGTGTGGCTGCCCGCTACTTCAATAGTATCATTTTCATCAAAATAAACGCTGTAGGCGGGGCAAAGCCTTGTAAGTTTGTAATAGTCAGCCGGTTCTTTGCCGAAATCACCAAAAAAGCGTTCAAAAACATCAGGCATCCAGTACCATGTAGGGCCCATATCAAAAGTAAAGCCCTGTTTTTGCAACCTCCTTGCCCTGCCGCCTATTGTAGCGTTCTTTTCATATACGGTTACGTTATTGCCCTGCTGCGCCAGGTAGCAAGCCGCCGCAAGTGAAGAAAAACCGGAACCTATTATGCTGATGTTCTTGTTCATTTTGTTGTTTGTTTTGACTTGCTGATTTCTGCATCTGTTTTAGGAGAAGAAGAAGAACCTGAAAGCTAAGTCTTTATAATTTGTTCCTTATTAAATTTTAGTTAAAGTATATCGGCAAGCTCTTGTATACTGCCAAAAACGGTAACATTGCTGCCTGCCTGCTCAGGATCCATAAACTGTGTATTGCGGCCAAGCACATACAATTCAGAGTTGCCAACATTAAGCACTTCTTCCTTCAGTTGGCTTATATAGGTATTTACATCAGCCATTTGCGGCTCAACAGTCATGTAAGTTATAAAAGTTATATTGTCAAAAAAGTCGTGCATGCCTTTAAGGCAGCTTACCGGTACGCTCTCGCCGAGATACACTGTTTTGCAGCCATTCAGCATCAGTTCATAATTTACAAGCATCAATCCCAGCTCATGAATTTCGTTCATAGGCAGGTACAATACATACGTACGGTCAAGCTTATAGGGTTCTCTGGCCTGCAGCAACTCAATATTGGCAATGATTTTCTGTTTTACCAAAAAGCTTATGAAATGCTCATGTGCCGGCGTGATTGTGCCTGTTTGCCAAAGCTCGCCCACCTCGCGAAGCAGCGGTATAAAATATTTATAGAAGATATCACGAAACGAATTTTCCTTAAGCAGCGAATCATAAGTGTTGAGAAACAATAACTTATCAAAGTTCATCATTGCAAGCTTGAAAGTACTCAGCACATGGTTGGCCATACTTTTGTTTGAAAGTACATCGCGCACCAGTTGCGGCACTTTTTCCTGCGGCATTTTTGCAATGTTTGATATTTTGTACCCAAACGAGTTGAGCGTGGAAATATTCAGCAGCTTTTGCAGTGCCTCGCTATCATATACCCTGATGTTGGTATCGGTGCGCATCGGCTCTAATACTTTGTACCTTTTTTCCCAGATACGTATGGTATGTGCCTTGATGCCTGAAAGGTTTTCAAGATCCTTTATATTGAAGGTAGTTTTAATATTGTTCATTCTTTTGGAATAAAGATTAAACAAATATACTTTTAACTTCAGTTACTACTTGTTAAAGAAATCTTAAATTCATTACATCCCCTTGTCACAAAGTTTAGTGAAAATTTTACCAAATGGTTAAGCTTCAATTTTTAACGCAATGCGCTGCGATGTTAAACTTTTTTATCCGGAAATTAAGTGTACCTTTGCGCCTTCTTAAAAAATACAAATGGCATCTATCAGAAACATTGCGATTATTGCTCACGTAGACCACGGAAAAACTACCCTGGTTGACAAAATTATGTATCACTGCCAGCTTTTCCGTGAAAACGAGAACACGGGCGACCTGATACTTGACAACAACGACCTGGAGCGTGAAAGAGGTATTACCATTACCTCAAAAAACGTATCTGTGAGTTACAAAGGCACGAAAATCAACATTATAGACACCCCGGGCCACGCCGATTTTGGCGGTGAAGTTGAGCGCGTGCTTAACATGGCAGACGGTGTTTTGCTGCTTGTAGATGCTTTTGAAGGCCCGATGCCGCAAACGCGTTTTGTGTTGCAAAAGGCTATTGACCTTGGCCTGAAGCCATGTGTTGTAATTAACAAAGTTGATAAAGAAAACTGTACACCTGAAGAAGTGCATGAAAAGGTTTTTGACCTTATGTTTGAGCTTGGCGCTGAAGAGTGGCAGCTTGATTTCCCTACGGTTTACGGCTCTGCCAAGCAAAACTGGATGAGTGAGCACTGGGAAAAGAAAACAGAAAACATAGAGCCGCTGCTAGACATGGTTCTTGAACATATACCTGCGCCAAAAGTAAGCGAGGGTACTCCGCAAATGCTTATAACATCGCTTGATTTCTCAAGTTTTACAGGCCGTATCGCTATTGGCCGCCTTCAGCGCGGTGTACTTCGCGAGGGTATGAACATATCATTGGTGAAGCGTGATGGTAAGATTTCAAAATCAAAGATAAAAGAGCTTCACACTTTTGAAGGCCTTGGCCGTAAAAAAGTGGAGGAGGTAACGGCAGGTGATATTTGTGCTATTGTTGGCCTTGAAGGCTTTGAAATTGGCGATACTGTTGCTGACTTCGAAAATCCGGAAGCGCTTACTTCAATCGCAATTGATGAGCCAACAATGAGTATGCTTTTCACGATTAACGATTCGCCTTTCTTTGGTAAAGAGGGTAAATTTGTTACATCACGCCACATTAAAGACAGGCTGGCGAAAGAGCTTGAAAAGAACCTTGCCCTTAGGGTAGAAGAGACTGACAGCGCTGATAAATTCATGGTATTTGGCCGTGGTGTACTGCACTTGTCAGTTCTTATTGAGACGATGCGCAGGGAAGGCTATGAGCTACAGATTGGGCAGCCGCAGGTTATTATAAAAGAAATTGACGGCGTAAAATGTGAGCCGGTTGAAGAACTTACTATCGACCTTCCTGAAAACCTTTCAGGCCGCGCGGTTGAATTTGTAACCCAGCGTAAAGGCGAAATGCTGAGCATGGAGCCAAAAGGCGAGCGTATGATCGTTAAGTTCCTTATCCCGTCAAGAGGTATCATAGGCCTTAGGAATCAGTTGCTTACGGCTACTGCAGGTGAGGCTATCATGGCACACCGTTTCCTAGAATATCAGCCATTTAAAGGTGAGATTCCGGGCCGTTTGAGCGGATCGCTTATTTCTATGGAAAATGGCAAGGCTATTCCTTATTCTATTGATAAGCTTCAGGACAGGGGTAAATTCTTTGTTGACCCTAACGAAGATATCTACGAAGGCCAGGTTATCGGCGAAAACAGCCGTGGTGATGACATGGTCGTGAACGTTACCAAAACCAAGAAACTTACCAACGTGCGTTCATCTGGCGCTGATGATAAGGCAAGGATTATCCCTGCCATCAAGTTCTCTCTTGAAGAAGCGCTTGAATACATCCAGAAAGATGAGTATGTTGAGGTAACGCCTAAGAGCCTTCGCTTAAGGAAAATTTACCTGAACGAAAACGACAGGAAACGTTACAAGATAGCGTAAGCCCTGAGCATATAAACATGAGCCCCTGCATTTTGCGGGGGCTTTTTATTTATAATAATTTGGTAACGTCCACATAATCTGCAATTAACTTACAATCAGGTATTTTGCATTTATCAAACATATACTTATGGGCCTTTTTAAAAAAGGAAAAGCCAATACGGAACTACAGAAACAGGAAAAATCGGCACGCTTGTTTAACGAAGCGATTAAAGAAATAAATGAGCTGTACGATGATATGAAGGCCGACTATGAACAGGTGGAAAACCTAGCTGCCGAATTTGAACAATTTGTTTCACGCCTTAGTGAACGCCTTGATGAAAAGGATGTTGAGGAGCTTGAAGACTTTTTGCAACGGCTCAACAGGATGGATGCCAATGCCCGCAACAACATCAGAGATATAAATGACATAATCCGCCTGCAGAAGAAACGCCTGAGCGAACTGCTGAACGACCTTTAGCCGTTTTACCAATTTTTTAACCTTGCATTGTAGTAAATTACTTAATTTTAGGTTTCTAACTTAAAAACATATACAATGGCAACAAAAAACTGGGCGCTTGACCCTGCACATTCAGAAATACAATTTAAAGTAAAACACCTTGTGATATCTACCGTTACAGGTTCATTCGGTGAGTTTACAGGAAAGGCCACTACTCCGGAAGATACTTTTGAGGGCGGCGAAATTGAAGTCACTATAAACGCCTCAAGCATCAATACCAATAACGAGCAGCGTGACGGCCATTTGCGGGCTGCCGATTTCTTTGACACTGAAAATAATAAAAATATTACTATCAAAACCACCTCAATAAAACAAGTTAGCGGTGATGATTATGAAATAGTTGCTGACTTCACATTGCGCGGCGTTACAAAATCTGTAACATTTAAAGGCGAATACGGCGGCCAGGCGGTTGACGGCTACGGAAACACCAAGGTAGGGCTTGAAGTTACCGGCAGCATAAACCGTAAAGATTACGGCGTGAACTGGAACGCTGTTATTGAAGGCGGCGGGCTTACGGTAAGCAACGAGGTAAAACTGATTGGCAACCTCCAATTTATACAGCAATAGCCATGAATGTCTTCTCAACTTCAGCACGCGACAGGCTTTATGATGTAGGGCTTTTATTGCTGCGCCTTGTTACAGGTGGCTTTATGCTTACGCATGGCTTAGGTAAGCTTACAATGCTTATGGGTGACGGACCAATCCAGTTTGCCGATCCTTTTGGTATGGGGCAGACAACTTCACTGGCTTTTACGGTTTTCGCCGAGGTGGTATGCTCCTTTTTGATAATACTGGGGCTGGCTACACGGCTTGCTGCCATACCTTTGGCAATAGTTATGGCAGTGGTATTCTTTTACATCCATATGGAAGACACGTTTGGCGATAAAGAGCTTTCAGGTATATACCTCACACTATATATTTTCCTTATGATTGCCGGCAGCGGCAGGTATAGTATTGACTACCTGATTTCACACCGAAAGAATAAGCAGGGTTATTATACAACAACAAATATGTAGTATTTTTGAAGCATTAAGCTTAGAAATACTCATGAATTCTGAAATATTACATCAAAATCTGGCTGCACAACTTGAAAATATAGTTGGGCGGCCTTTTGTTTTTACAGATATCGAAACCCGCCAACATTACGGCCATGATGAGACCGAAGACTATAATTTCCCGCCGGCAGTAGTGGTAAAGCCCGGCAGTACTGAAGAAGTTTCAGCCATCATGAAGCTGGCAACAGAATATAAAATTCCCATTGTGCCTATTGGTGGACGTACGGGACTAAGTGGTGGAGCATTGAGCATTCATGGAGGCATAGGCCTTTCGATGGAACGTTTTAATAAGATTGAGATTGACGAGAAAAACCTGCAGGCTGTTGTTGAGCCGTGTGTGATAACACAAGCCTTTCGTGAAGCTGTGGCTGAAAAAGGCTTGTTTTATCCCCCTGACCCCAGTAGCCAGGGCAGCTGTACAATTGGCGGTAATGTGGCTGAGAATGCCGGTGGCGCCCGCGCAGTAAAATACGGGGTTACTAAAGACTATGTGCTGAACCTTGAAGTGGTTTTACCCAATGGTGAAGTGATATGGACAGGTGCCAATACCCTCAAGAACTCAACAGGATATAATCTTACGCAGCTTATGGTTGGCAGTGAAGGTACTTTGGGGATCATTACCAAAATAGTAATGAAACTGCTGCCGGCCAATACTCATAATATATTGATGCTTGTACCTTTCTTCAGGGCTGAACAGGCTTGTGAGGCTGTTGCGGAAATTTTCCGTGCAGGGATTGTGCCAAGTGCGCTGGAATTTATGGAGCGTGATGCTATTGACTGGACGCTGAAGTATGTTGACGGGGTAAGCCTCAACATTAAACCTGAAGTCAAGGCGCATTTGTTAATTGAGGTTGACGGCAACTATCCTGATGTACTTTTTAGTGAGGCAGAGAAAATCATGGGCGTACTTGAACAATTTGATATTGATGAGATACTTTTTGCCGATACAGAAGACCAAAAGAATGCACTATGGAAGATGCGCCGCGCCGTGGGTGAGGCCGTAAAGTCTAACTCTGTCTATAAAGAAGAAGATACTGTTGTACCTCGTTACGAGCTGCCAACGCTGCTTAAAGGCATTAAATCCATTGGTGATATGTATGGCTTTAAATCTGTTTGCTACGGCCATGCGGGTGACGGTAACCTGCATGTAAACATAATTAAAGGCGATATGAGCGATGAAAACTGGAAGGTTGAAGTACCTAAAGGCATCCGCGAAATATTTGAACTGACAGTCTCCCTGAAAGGCACGCTATCGGGCGAGCATGGTATTGGCTATGTACAGAAAAATTTTATGGATATCGCTTTTAATAACACGCAGCTCCAGCTTATGAAAGGTATCAAGCAGCTTTTTGATCCGCACAATATCCTTAATCCGGGTAAGGTTTTGCCTGATAACCTGTAAGATACGGCAAATTACGTATTGCTGTGCAAATCGTCATGCTATAGTTTTGGTTATTATAAATCAATTAAAACTAACATGATGAAAAAACTACTATTTACCGCTTTATTGGCATTGGGCGCATTTTCTGTAAATGCTCAGGAAACAAAATTCGGAGTGAAGGCAGGGGCTGACTTTGCCACTGTCAAGGTAGAGTACACGAATCCTTTCACAGGTACAACAGAAACTGTTTCAGGCAGTGAAACCGGATTCTTTGCGGGTGGCTTTGCCGAAATCGGTATTACCGAAAGCTTTGCCTTCCAGCCCGAACTTTTGTTTGTAGCCATTAGCGACAGCAACATGATTACGCTGCCGGTGCTGGGCAAATATCGCTTTGGCAAGTTCAGTGTTATGGCAGGGCCTGATTTAAATTATCTTCTTGACGCAGAAGAAGACGAGTTTAAAATCGGGATTTCTGCAGGTGCGGAATTTGATATTACAGAAAACTTCCTGGCTTCGGCACGCTATTCTGCAGGTATGGGTGATGTAAGTATAAGCGGCCTGTTTATTGGCGCAGGATATAAATTCTAAACTCGTTTTAGTTTTGTTGGTAATCGTCCTGCATCCTTACTTGCGGGACGGTTTTTTATTCCACTAAATCCACAATATTTATAAGATAGCAGAATTGTTAAAAAAATCCCTGTAAATACACAGCGCAAACGTGGTAGTTGTATTGTTGTTGTATAGGTAAAACCGCTTTGTTGTAGTGTGTATATGCAATGTTGTATGGTTTGTATATACTTATGTTTTGCATATATAACATTATTCCTGAATTATATTAGCTGAAAATTAAATTTTTATGCAATATAATTACAAAAAATGTATCAAAAGTGTGATAGCCATAGTATGTGTTATGATTACACATACTATGTGCGCACAATCTGTACCTGTAGGTGCCGGAAGCTACACTACTACCTTTCCCGGAACCGACTCGGCAGGCCGTAATGCCTTCCCTTCAGGTTCACCTTTACTAAGCGGAAATGCTGTAGGTAAGCCGGTGCCAACTAACGACTGGTGGTCGGCTAAGCTTAAAAATAATCATGTGAATAACCTCTTCAACTATCCGCTGGCGATGCGTACGGTAAATGAAGGTTTAGTTGTAAGCATGATTGTACCGACCTCGACACCAAACGGCGCCAGCCAGCCGATGGATGATGCACAGCCTTTAATAGTAGGTGTTGAAGGGCTTAATGCAGCACAGGCAACCGTATCAGACTATAGTGACTGGACCGTGAGCATGAACTGGGCAAGTGGCAGCAACTCGTTTACAGCAACTGCAGGTATCGCGATGCCGTTTGTGTACTTCTCAAAAGCCACTGCAGATGTTGCGCGTGTCAGGGTATCTTCAGGTACTGTTGTTATTTCAAACGAAATGCTCGTGATAACAGATTCGCATCAGGGTGCTGATTATGCTGTGTATGCGCCTTTGGGCAGTACATGGACACAGACGGGCAATGTGTATACATCTACGCTTAATGGTAAAAACTACTGGTCTACGGCCTACCTGCCGCCAAGTGCATCAAGCGTTGCCGCAGCCGCTAATGAATATAAGGCCTATGCCTATGTATTCCCGACAAACACCACTACATCTTGGAGCTACAACAACAGCAACTCAAAACTTACTACAACCTTTACTGTTGCCACAGATGTGAAAGAGGGTAGCGGCACATCGGTTTTGCTGGGATTGCTTCCTCATCAGTGGGCACACCTGTCATCTGCCTCGGCGCAGCCAAACCTTTATAATTACAGCTCCATCCGCGGAGAGATAAAAACGCTGGCAAGCAATACTTTTATTGTTGAGAATACTTTCAAAGGCATTTTGCCCACACTGCCATATCTCGACAATTACAGCAACGGCTTCAACCCCGCCTTGCTCGATAGCAAAATAGCATCGATAGAAAATGACGGCCTTGCCACTTGGACAGACTCTTACAACGAAGGCCAGATGATGAACCGCCTTATACAAGCAGCGCGTATAGCCGATGAAATGGGTGATACTGTATCACGCAATAAAATGGTAGCTACCATAAAAAACAGGCTTGAGAACTGGCTTAAGGCAGAAGCGGGCGAGAAGGCTTTCCTTTTCTATTACAACAATACCTGGACAACGCTGCTGGGTTACCCTGCAGGGCATGGCCAGGATAATAATATTAATGACCACCATTTCCATTGGGGCTACTTTATACATGCTGCAGCCTTTATGGAGCAGTTTGAACCCGGCTGGGCAACACAGTGGGGGCCAATGATTAACATGCTTATACGTGACGCGGCATCTTGGGACAGGAACGACCCTTTTTTCCCGTACCTTCGGAATTTCAGTCCGTATGCAGGCCACAGCTGGGCTAATGGCTTTGCGACTTTCCCATTCGGTAATGACCAGGAGTCGACATCTGAAAGTATGCAGTTTGCATCGTCACTTATCCATTGGGGCCAGATTACAGAAAACAATGCCATACGTGATCTGGGCATCTACATTTACACTACAGAACAGACAGCTACTGAAGAATACTGGTTTGATATGAACCAGCGCACGTTTAAACCTGGTTATGGCTTTAAGTTGGCTTCGCGTATTTGGGGCAACGGTTATGACAACCAAACCTTCTGGACTGGCGATATCGCTGCAGCTTACGGTATCGAGATGTACCCTATACATGGCGGCTCGCTATACTTAGGTCACAATATTGCCTATGCGCAATCGCTTTGGAACGAAATCACTACCAAAACAGGTATCTTAAGCAACCAGGCTAATCCTAACTTATGGCACGATGTGTATTGGCAGTATCTTGCATTTACCGATGCACAGGCGGCTATAAACCTGTATGACTCATATCCGGGCAGGGCACTGAAATTCGGAATATCAGATGCGCAGACATACCATTGGCTGCATGCCATGAATGCCTTGGGCAGGGTTAATGCTAATATTACGGCCAATTACCCTATAGCTGCTGCATTTACAGCAGGTACTTCAACTACTTATGTAGCCCACAATTATGGAGATGCACCAATTTCGGTAACGTTCTCTGACGGATATATACTAAATGTACCAGCGGGGCAAATGGCTACAAGCAGGGATATTAGTGCAACAGGCGTATTGTCGGCTGACTTTTACCAGGCTTTCCCTAACGGCAGCGTGAACCTTACTGCAACAGTAACTGGTACAGGGATTACTAAAGTTGAGTTTTACAATGGTTCAGCGCTAATCGGTGAAGATACAGAAGCGCCTTATTACATACCTTCAGGTGCACTGTCGCTAGGCATTCACAGCATGTATGCGAAAGTATATGTGGGCGCTAATTTCAATACAACAAATATCATTACCGTAACTGTAGGGGAGCAGGTGCCTTATAGCGGAACGCCTTTCCAGATACCGGGTGTTATTGAAGCAGGTAATTATGATAAATTTGAAGGCGGCATGGGCCAGGGGATATCATACTTTGACTCATCGCCAAATAATGAAGGCAACTACAGGCCGACGGAATATGTAGATGCTGCCACAGACGTAGCCGAAGGCCCAACAGTGGGATGGATTACAGCAGGCGAGTGGCTTGAATACACTATAAATGTAGTAACAGCAGGTAACTACACGGTAACTGCACGTTACGCCTGTGGCAACACAGCAGGCGGAGGCCCTTTCAAATTTGAACTGGATGGCACTCCGGTAAGCGGGGATATCACTATGGGCTATACAGGCGACTGGGGTAACTGGCAGGATAAGGTTATCAATAATGTTCAGCTTACACAGGGCCAACACGTATTGAGAGTAGCTGTTGCTAATGGAGAATTTAACCTTGGCAGGATGACATTTGCACTCGCAGGGCCGCTTACATTTGTGCCGCCAATAGCTAACGCAGGTGCAAACGTAACAGTGTCACTTCCGGTTACAACAGCGTCTCTTGACGGTTCATTAAGCAGCCACCCAACATTGCCTATCACATACCTTTGGGAGCAGGTTTACGGCCCGTCAATCATTAACTTTAGCAGTACTACTGTAGCATCACCTGGCATCGGTAACCTTGTTGCAGGGGTTTACAAAGTGAAGCTTACTGTTAGCGATGGTACATATTCAGCAACTGATGAGGTACTCATCATAGTATCGGCTTCAGGCAATGCGGCGCCATCTGTATCAATTACTGCTCCGTCAAACAATGCGTCTTACCTTCAGGGCGATACTATAAACATTGCAGCTACAGCAAGCGATCTTGACGGTAATATTGTATCAGTTGCTTTTTACGCAGGTGCAACACTATTAGGCACAGATAACGAAGCGCCATTTACTTATGAATGGACAAATGCTGCGGTGGGCACACATAGCATTACAGCCATAGCTACCGATAATAATAGTGCTACGACTACATCATCAGCCATATCGGTTACCGTTTCACAAATGATGAGCTGTTCTGAAACATCTACTGCAGCACAACAGGGTTCATTCTCTACAGGGTATAAAGCTACATATACAACAGTTGGCAGTAACGTAACGGTAACTTTTGAACTGCTTGACACCGATAAAGTAGGGGTTGTGGCATTCCTGTGGCAGCAAACTCCGTTTGCCGAAAGCCAGATGGATAATGTAGGCGGGCTTAAATTCTCAAAAACACTGTCAGGACAGGTAGCAGGTACAACACTCAACTATGCAGTTAAGTTCGCTTATGCAGGCGGCATGTCGGTTACTGAATATATTGATTATGTGGTAGGTACAGATTGCGCCGCACCACCGGCAGATACCCAGGCGCCGACAAACTTTACAGCTACATTGGGTACGGTGACATCAGGCTCAGTACAGCTGTTACTCAATGCTGACGATAACTCAGGCAATGTTACCTATACTATTACTTACGGTACAACAACTATAACGGTACAGGGCGCATCAGGCACACAGACGGCTTACATAATAAGCGGGCTATCACCGGAAACTGCCTATAGCTTTAGTGTGTCGGCAAGTGACGCTTCAGGCAACAACGCCGCTAACAATGCCACTGTAATTCCGGCTACAACGCTGGCAGTGCCACAGGCAATGATATGCTCAGGCACAGGAACAGTTGCACAGCAGGGAGCATTCTCAACAGGCTACAGCTATACTTTTGAAACTATCGGTACTGATGTGAAAGTCACTTTCACTATGCTTGATACCGACAAAGTTGGGGTAGTGGCTTACCTGTGGAGGCAGACACCTTTCGCGGAAACGCCAATGGCTAACGCTGGCGGCCTTTCATTCTCTACTACACTTACAGGGCAGACTCCGGGTGCTGTCATCACTTATGCAGTTAAATTTGCTTACGCAGGCGGTTTGGCAGTAACGGACTGGATTACATATGAAGTAGGTACCAGCTGCTCTGCACCACCGGCAGATACACAGGCACCAACAAACTTTACGGCCACGCTGGGCACGGTAACGTCAGGTTCAGTACAACTATTGCTAAATGCAGAAGACAATTCGGGCAATGTTACCTATACCATAACTTACGGTTCTACAACAGTAACAGTGCAGGGCACATCAGGTACGCAAACGGCTTATGTAATTAGCGGACTTTCACCTGAAACGGCATATAGCTTCAGTGTTTCAGCCAGTGATGCAGCAGGTAATAACGCAGCAAATAATGCCATTGTAGTTCCGGCTACAACGCTTGCTGTTCCTGCGGCGGCAATATGTTCAGGTAATGGTACGGTTGCACAGCAGGGAGCATTCTCAACAGGGTATGACTATACTTTTGAAACTATTGGTACAGATGTAAAAGTCACCTTTACTATGCTTGACACGGATAAAGTTGGGGTTGTGGCTTACCTGTGGAGGCAAACGCCTTTCGCGGAAACGCCGATGGCAAACACAACCGGTCTTTCATTCTCAACAACAATTACAGGACAGACTCCGGGTACTGTCATTACATACGCAGTGAAATTTGCTTTTGCAGGCGGACTGGCAGTAACCGACTGGATTACTTATGAAGTGGGTACAAGCTGCGCGGCGGGTGTTGCTGAGCATGATTTGAAGAATGCCGTGGCAATGTATCCTAACCCGGCTAATGATTTTGTAATCATTGATGCAGAAGGTATTGACATCACCAAAGTTGAAGTGTTCTCACTATTGGGTACAAAAGTGCTTGAAACAAAATCAACACGACTGAATGTTGAAAATCTTGCAGAAGGAATGTACCTTGTAAAGATTTATTCAGGAAGCAAATCAGTTACAAAAAAGCTTGTTGTAGATAAAAAATAACAATTATTTCTTTAACCGGAAAGGGCTGCATCAATTACGGTGCAGCCCTTTTTTATTGTAGTTGGCGCTGTTCTTTGGCCAATATTTTACTGGCCACTTTCCCAACCGTTAGTCCCTGTACAATAATAGAGAACACCACTACAAAATAAGTTATCGCGAGTATAACTTTTTTATAAGGCCCATCGGCAATTGAGAGCGCCAGCGCAATAGAAACCCCGCCACGAAGGCCTCCCCAAACTAATATCTTAATGGTGCCGCGCGTGAATTTCTCTCGGAACCTGATAACTTTTGTAGGAAGCCATATTGATGTGAATCTTGAAAACAGCACTATTAAAATGCTCGCAGAACCCGCCAACCAGTAATCGTTGAGGTCATCTATCATCAATAGGTTAAATCCAATAAAGAGGAACAGTATGGCATTAAGTATCTCGTCATTCAGCTCCCAGAATTTGTCGAGATAGTCTTTTGTTTCAACCGACATTTTCCACCTTCTCTTGAAGTTGCCAATAATAAGTCCCGCAAAAACCATGGTGAGCGGGCCTGAAATATGCAGTTCCCGCGCGATGAGATATCCGCCCATAACAACCGAAAGCGTTATAAGCACCGAAACTTTATAATCATCAATTTTACTCATGGCTTTTGATGCGCCTATACCCAGTGCCACGCCAACTATAAATCCGCCGCCTGCTTCTTTTATGAATAACCACGCAATATTTAATACATTAATATCCTTTGATGTTCCCTGCGCCAGCTGGAGCAAAACGGCAAATACCACAACAGCCACACCATCATTAAACAATGACTCGCCCGCAATTTTTGTTTCAAGCGATTTGCGTACGTTAGCGCCCTTCAGGATGCTGAGTACGGCAACAGGATCGGTAGGGGAGATGAGCGCCCCGAACAGCAGGCAATAGATGTACGGAATTTCAAGGCTGGGCATCGGGATGAGGTATACCAGCGTACCCACCACAAATGTTGATATTACAACGCTAATCGATGAAAATACCATGATGGGCGTTCGCTGCTCGCGCAGGTCTTTAAGATTGATATGCACCGCACCCGCAAATAGCAGGAAGTTCAGTATGGCGCCCATCAGCAGTTCTGTAAAATCGAATTTTGCAATGATGCCAGATATACGTGTTGGGGTGTTTGGGAAATAATTACCGAATATTACCAATATGATGGAAACGAACATGGCAATGACCATGATGCCGATGGTTGAAGGCAGTTTGAGAAAGCGCACATTCCAGTAAGCGAAAAAAGAGGCCAGTACGATGAGTACTGAAAGCGAATAGTATAATTCCATAGGCGTATAAAGGTGATTTTTACAAATATAACAATTACAAATAGGGCATAAAAGAAAAGCCTCCGTTGATGCGGAGGCTTTCAGTAATATTGAGTAATGATTAAACTATTACCCATTCACCTGTACCCAGCAGGGCTTCGGCTTTTTTAAATTTCATTGTTTCGGTTTTGCCGCTCATTACGTGCTTTATGGTCACTGTATCATTACGGTTAATTTTCGGCGCATCCCTTACGATGGTCTCAACTGTCTGCGGGCGCGATTGCGACTGTTGAGCCACCTCACGTGCTACTGCAGCCATTTCATCAGTATTCAGTACTTCAGCTTTGCTTTCCTGGTATTGCTCTTTAGGCGCCTGCTGCTCACGTGCTTCCTGAATATTATTTGGGTTTTGCGTTGGCAGGTTGGCCTTGAACAAGAATGATATCACCTCGCGGTTAATGCCGTTAAGCGTTTTTGTGAACAGCTTGAATGCTTCTTCTTTATAGATAAGTAGCGGGTCTTTCTGCTCATGCACTGCAAGCTGTACCGACTGCTTCAGTTCATCCATCTTGCGAAGGTGCTTTTTCCAGGCTTCATCAACAATGGCAAGCGTGATGTTCTTCTCAAAATCATTGATCAGCGAAGTACCTTCAGTCTGGTATGCCTTTTCAAGGTCGGTTACCACATTCATAGTCTTGACACCGTCAGTAAACGGAACCACGATGCGCTCATACTGGCCGTTGTTGTTCTCGTACACATTCTTTATCACCTGGAAGGCTTCCGCGGCGTTGTGTGCGTTCTTGCTGTTGTAGGTTTCAAGCGCTACTTTGTACACTTTGCCTGTAAGTTCCCTGTCGCTAAGTTTTGCAAACTCGCTTTCGCTTACCGGAGAGCTTATTGAGAAAATGCGTATCAGTTCAAATTCAAAGCTCTTGAAGTCATTGCTGGCCTTGTAGCTTTCAACCGTGGTCTCGGCAATCTCATACATCATGTCGGCAATATCCACCTTCAGCCTGTCTCCGAAAAGTGCATGCTTACGTTTCTTGTATACATTTTCACGCTGCTTGTTCATAACATCATCATACTCAAGCAAACGCTTACGCTGGCCGAAGTTATTCTCTTCCACCTTCTTCTGCGCACGCTCGATAGATTTTGTCATCATAGAGTGCTGGATAACCTCACCCTCTTTAAGGCCCATGCGGTCCATCACTTTTGCAACCCTTTCAGAGCCAAAAAGGCGCATCAGGTTGTCTTCAAGCGATACGTAGAACTGTGAGCTTCCCGGGTCACCCTGGCGCCCTGCACGGCCTCGCAGCTGGCGGTCAACACGGCGTGAATCGTGTCGCTCTGTACCAATAATAGCAAGTCCGCCCGCAGCCTTCACTTCAGGTGTAAGCTTAATGTCGGTACCACGGCCCGCCATGTTGGTAGCAATGGTTACAACCCCCGGCTTACCGGCTTCGGCCACAATGTCGGCTTCTTTTTTGTGAAGCTTCGCGTTCAATACGTTGTGCTCAACACCGCGCATTTTAAGCATACGGCTCAATAGCTCTGATATCTCTACCGAAGTAGTACCTATAAGCACCGGACGGCCTGACTTAGAAAGTTCGGTAACGTCTTCAATCACGGCGTTGAATTTCTCGCGTGTGCTTCGGTAAATAAGGTCTTCTTTGTCTTTACGTGCCATACCCCGGTTGGTAGGTATCTCAACAACGTCAAGCTTGTATATTTCCCAGAATTCGCCTGCTTCTGTAACCGCAGTACCCGTCATACCGGCAAGCTTGCTGTACATACGGAAGTAATTCTGAAGCGTGATGGTTGCAAACGTTTGGGTGGCAGCCTCAATCTTCACATTTTCTTTCGCTTCAATAGCCTGGTGAAGCCCGTCGCTGTAACGGCGCCCATCCATAATACGGCCTGTCTGCTCATCAACAATCATAATTTTGTTGTCCATGATCACATATTCCACATCCTTTTCAAAAAGCGTATACGCTTTCAATAGCTGTGTAAGTGTATGGATACGCTCGCTCTTCACAGAGAAATCCTGGTACAGTTTGGTACGCGCTTCCATTTCAGCCTCTTTGTCAAGCTTTTGCTTTTCAATAGCAGCAATTTCAGTACCGATATCCGGCAGTACGAAGAAATCTTCGTCAGTATCCTGAGACAGATATTTAATACCGTTATCAGTAAGTTCCACCTGGTTATTTTTTTCTTCAATTACAAAATACAGGGCCTCGTCAATTTTGTGCATTTCACGGTTATTGTCGGCCATGTACTGGTTTTCCGTTTTCTGGAGCAGCTGCTTTACGCCTTCCTCACTAAGGAATTTGATAAGCGCCTTGTTCTTCGGAAGCCCGCGGTGTGCACGTAGCAACAGTACACCGCCTTCTTTTGTATTCCCTTCGCGGATAAGCTTTTTCGCCTCGGCAAGCACACCATTGATGAGTGTACGCTGCAGGTTCACCAGGTGGTCTACCTTTGGCTTCAGTTCGTTGAACTCGTGGCGGTCGCCCTGCGGCACCGGGCCCGATATGATAAGCGGGGTACGGGCATCGTCAATAAGCACCGAGTCAACCTCATCCACAATCGCATAGTTATGCTTGCGCTGTACAAGGTCTTCCGGGCTGTGAGCCATGTTATCACGAAGGTAGTCAAAGCCAAATTCATTGTTTGTACCATACGTAATGTCGGCAGCATACGCTTTGCGGCGGCCTTCACTGTTCGGCTGGTGGTTATCAATACAATCTACCGTAAGCCCGTGGAACTCAAACAGCGGTGCTTTCCAGCTGCTGTCGCGTCGTGCAAGGTAGTCGTTCACCGTTACAAGGTGTACACCATTGCCGGTAAGGGCGTTAAGGTAGAGCGGGAGGGTAGCCACAAGGGTTTTACCTTCACCCGTCTGCATTTCAGATATTTTACCCTGGTGCAGTACGATACCGCCTATAAGCTGCACATCGTAATGAATCATGTCCCAGGTAATCTCTTTACCCGCAGCATTCCATGAGTTGGCCCAGATGGCATTGTCACCATCAATAGTAACATATGGCTTGGTGGCAGAGAATTCCCTGTCTTTAGCCGAGGCTGTCACTACAACCTGTGTATTCTCCTTAAAGCGGCGCGCAGTTTCTTTCACTACGGCAAATGCTTCCGGAAGGATGTCAAGCAATACTTTCTCTGAAATATCATAAGCTTCTTTCTCGAGGGCATCGATACTTGCGTAGATGTCTTCGCGTGCATCAATGTCTTCAATTTTCTCAACCTCAAGCTTGTATGATGCTATCTTAGCGTCTTTATCTGCGCGTGCCTGCTGTATCTTTTCTTTAAACTCAATGGTTTTTGCCCTCAGCTGGTCATTGCTCAGCTGCGACAAAGGCCCTTCAAACGACTTTATCTTCGTTATCAGCGGCTGGATTGCCTTTATGTCTTTCTGGGATTTATCACCCACAAAAACCTTAAGGATACTGTTTATTAAACTCATTATTATATAATTACTTATGTTTCTTTTAAGGGTACAAATTTAACCAAAAAAAAAGCCTCGTGAAAGAGACTTTTCAATTGAAATTTTATTTTTTCCTAGTATTCATCCTCGTTCCAAAGATAATCTTCGTCGGTAGGATAATCAGGCCATATTTCTTCCATTGATTCGTAGATTTCGCCTTCATCTTCAATTGACTGAAGGTTCTCTACCACCTCAAGCGGGGCACCCGTACGGATGGCATAGTCTATAAGCTCATCTTTTGTTGCCGGCCACGGGGCATCACTTAAATAGGATGCTAATTCTAATGTCCAATACATCTTGTAACGATTTAAGATTTATGCAAAAATAAATTTTCTACTGAAATTGTCAAGTAAAATTACTTTTATTTTATTCTCGAAATTTAAGAACGTTTGTTTTTAGTTTCTAGTCGCAGTCACAGTTTTCAGTTTCCTGCCTGAATTAAGGCATCTCAAACTGCGACTGCGACTGGAAACTGCCAACTTTCTCACAACTTCTCCGGTATCCACTTCACTTCGTCGGCCTTCAGGTCATGTGACAACTTCCGTGCCAGTACAAAAAGGTAGTCAGAAAGTCGGTTGAGGTATGCCAAAACAAGCGGATCTACCGGCTCAATCTCATCTAAATGTACCGAAAGCCGCTCTGCACGACGGCAAACGCACCGCGCAATATGACAGTATGACACCGTTGTGTGCCCGCCGGGAAGTATAAAATGCGTCATCGGCGGAAGCGCTGCTTCCATGCCGTCAATCTCATTTTCAAGAAGTTCGATATCTGCTTCAGATATTTTTGGTATGTTGAGGCGTTGTTTGCCGTTCTTCAGGATTTCTTTTTCGGGCGGTGTTGCCAATATGGCACCCAAAGTAAAAAGCCTGTCCTGCACGCGCTCTAAAGTTCTTTTATAAAAAGGATTTATATCTTGGTCGCGTATCAGCCCTATGTGCGAGTTAAGCTCGTCAACCGTGCCGTAGCTCTCAATCCTGATATGGTGTTTCGGCACCCGGTCACCGCCGAATAGGGCAGTAGTGCCTTTATCTCCTGTTTTAGTGTATACTTTCATTTTGAAGCTTCTGAGCTTCTGAGCTTCTGAGCTCCTGAGTTTGCTAAGCGGCCCAGTAACTAAGCGGCTCAGTAGCCTATTTATTCTTATTGTCTGACTCTATCACCCCATCCCTTAGCCTGATTACCCGATGCGCGTAAGCTGCAATATCCTCTTCGTGGGTTACAAGTATTACGGTGTTGCCATTGGCGTGTATCTCGTTAAACAGGTTCATTATCTCTACCGATGTTTTACTGTCGAGGTTACCTGTGGGTTCATCAGCAAGGATTATTGACGGCCGGTTTACCAGCGCCCTTGCTACGGCTACCCTTTGCCGTTGCCCGCCGGATAGCTGGTTGGGTTTGTGGTCCATCCTGTCCTGAAGGCCTACCTGGGTAAGCACTTCAGTGGCGCGGGCATTGCGCTCAGGCTTTTTATAGCCGGCATATACCATTGGCAACGCTACATTGTCTAGCGCGGTGGTGCGGGGCAGGAGGTTGAATGTCTGGAACACGAAGCCTATTTCTTTGTTGCGTATTTCGGCCAGCTCATCATCGTGCATTTTGCTAACGTCTTTGCCGTTAAGAACGTAACTTCCGCCGGTAGGGGTGTCAAGGCAGCCCAGCAGGTTCATCAGCGTACTCTTGCCCGAGCCTGAAGGCCCCATGAGCGCTACGTATTCGCCTTTGTTTATTTTCAGGTCTATGCCTTTAAGCACATGTATAATTTCATTCCCCAAAGGGAAATCACGTGTTATACCTTTTATGTCTATTATCGGTTGCGACATACTTTATATTTTGAGGCTTAAAAGTAAGGATTTATTTTATATTGATTACTGTTTGTTTAATGCCGTAATAACGAAAAAAAGAGCCCCGAGGGACTCTTTTACATTATTATTGTTGTGATTAGGTTTATCTCCTGTTTTGCTGCATGTACCTGTTCAGTTCTTCTTTGCTGCTGTCAAATTTAAAGGCGGTTACAACCTTATAATAGTTATTCTGGTCCACACAGTAGCCGTAAGCGGTTTTAGCCAGGTTTAGTTTGGTATCTTCAAATGAGAACAAGTCAAGCAGGCCTATGATCTGTGATGTATTTAGGCAGTTGGCCGAAATAATCTGCATTGCTGTTGAGGCCCTTGTATCATCAAAGCTTATTGATTTTATAGTCGCTTTGGCATCATCATAATCACGTGCGCTCATGGCATACCTGCATCCGCGCGGCGCGTTATCGTTAGGCCTCACATTATCATTGTAACGTGTGCCGGAAGAGGTTGTAGTAGTTGTGGTAGAAGTTGTCATCACGGTTTCTCCGGGAACATTGATGCTCACACCCATATTTACACCGCCTACATTCATGCCTACGCCTACGCTGTTACCCATACCCATAGACTGCTGTACTGTTGTAGTCTCAGTAACCACCACACCATCAGCTCGCATAATCATGTCATTCGGCGTGCCGTAACGATACACGGCAACATTCCTCGGGCGTGGCATATTGCCTTCAACAGGAACCGAAGAGTAATATTTAAGCGATCTCTTGCCGTTACTGTTTTTAATGCGGTAGGTTACATCCTGCATTATGCCATCCATATCAGCAATATCAAGTGTGTTCTTGCTCAGGGTAGGTATGCTGCTGTCCGCAAATACCACCTTACAGCTGTAATACGGGTTAGGCAGCTCTTCAATACGCACGTTGGTTTGCGGCTCGGTATTATAGCGCTCCCCATTCAGTTCAAGGTAAAACTTCTGCCCATCTTCAGAAAAGATAGTAAGGTTACCTACAGGATTCAGCTGTGCATTGCCAATTGTGGCAAATAATACAGCAACAATAGAAAGTACAAGTTTTTTCATATGTGTTAATTTGGTTAAAAATGATGTTTGTTATAACTAAAGTTTAAAGTTTTTCGTGATAGTTTAACAAATTCAAATTTTGTGCCGCAATTTTATAACAATTATTTCATTCAGCAAACTGAACAATTGATAAAATCTAAATGTTAAAATTTTATTAATGAATTTTACGTGAATAAATCAAAATACTAAATTATTCTTAAGATTATAGATAAAATTTTGAGATATAAATATTGTAGTATTAATTTTACACCAACAAAAAGTAACAACAAAAAAACCAATCATGAAAAAAGTACAAATTGTTTTAGGAGCTGCGGTAATCGCATTCGGATTTACATCTTGCAAAAGCGAAACTGAAAAAACAGCAGAGAAAAATGTAGACCGCTATGTAACGTATGTGGACTCAATCAACAACCTTGATGCCGCTGAAAGGTCTGCCAACTGGGCTGCCATTGAAGAAGGCTACCAGATGAGGCTGGCTGAAGCTGAAGCAGCAATTGCCGAGCTAAAAGATGATGCCGACAGGCAGAAAAAAATTGAAGAGACCCGCTCTAAGTATGACGGTGTGAAAACTGCTGCTGAAGCTGATGCAAAAGCAAAAGCTGATGCTGAAGCTGCTGCTGCGCCTGCAACAGGCGGCAATACACTTGCTGATTCTTACTTTGGTGCAGGTAATGTAGTTGGTAACGACATGAAGTTCATGTGGGTTAACAAAGACAACATCCTTAGCGTTTACCAGAAGTTTGTTGACACTTTCAAGGCTAACAAAGATTCTTACTCGCGCCAGGATTTCGACAAAATCAAGGCTTGGTATGAAGCGCTTGACACTCGTAAAAACACTGTAGAGAAAGAAGGCCTTTCGCCTGAAGACAACAGGAAAATCGCAGCGCTTAAAGTTGAGTTTGCCCCAATGTTTAAATGGGAGCGTATGACTGCTAAAAGCAACGAGAACGCTGCTGCAAAAGAATAAGGTTTTTTATAAGTTTGCTCAAATGGAAGGCTGCCGGTTTATGGCAGCCTTCCTTGTTTTTTAACCGATGGTTAACGTGTTGGCTTTAAATGGTTTGGTAACTTTAATATTATTAATCCTTAAAACGTAACATTATGCCAGGAGGAAAAAGCCCGGGCCCGCAGGTTAAAGATAAAGACCAGTATGAAGCCCTTAGAGACAAAGGTTACAGCAAAGAGAAATCTGCACGCATAGCCAACAGTAAAGGCGCTGAAAAACGCGGTGGCAAAGCCGGTAAATATGAAGACCGCACAAAAGCCGACTTATATGCAGAAGCTAAAAAGTGGGTATTGAAGGCCGCTCTAAAATGACGAAGGCTGAACTTGCCAAAGCATTACGCAACAATTAATTCCGGTGTATAAAAACCTACAAGGTTTCAAAAACCTTTCAGGTAAACGAAACATGTGATGGACACTTGATATTTCCTGCAAGGTCTTCAAGGCCTTGCAGGTATAAATTTTTGCTACGGCTTAAATCAGTCCCCACAGGTTGCGGATGCCAAGAATCGCGTCCATTAAAAAATTAGTGTTGGCCCGGATAGTGAAATGCTGCTTTACAGATTCTCGCCTGAAGAAAACAAGGCCCAAGTGGTACGTGTCGATCGTGACAGTAACACGCGGGTCTTTTTTATGGCTTCCCAGGCCCATTCCATTTGTTGTGAAGTGTGAATGTTGTCAATAACACACATGGTGTTGTTATTGCTGTTTTTAATGATCTCTTCAAAAGCTTTCAAGGCGCCGGTTTTTGTTGTATCGCTCACAATCCCGATCTCGATGCCTCCCTGAATAGGGGCGAGGGTAGAGAAAAACCACAATTGAAGCCTGCTGTTTTCGCCAAGCTGGCGGAGAGTATCCGTTACTGCAGTTGCATTTTCTCCTAATGCTAAAAGCTTTGTTGCCTTAAAATGACGGATTAGCCTGTAGAGAATGTCTGTTTTTTGGTAGCTCCATCCCTGTGGTAGGGCCTTATATTCGCCTTTACTTAGCCGGAAATGCTTTGCATACAACGCATTTTGAACAATATTGAACACAAACGGCGAGTGCACCCCGTGGGCGTTGGATGATTTTAGGAGAAATTCTGTTTTTGATAGCATTCTTTGTTTCAGGTTTTAGTTGAAGGGGCTGAGTGAAGCTGTCACGCTGAGCTTGTCGAAGCGCCGTATTGTTCACATATATATTATTTACAGGTTCGCTATTTAGTAATGCGCTTCAACAGGACTAGTGTGACTGTTCAGGATTGCGCTTCGACAGGCTCAGCATGACTTACTCATTATCTTCTTTAGGTTTTCCAAATTGTGTGTAATTCTTTGAAAAGGCTACCAGCTTATCCCAGTCTTCTTTAATCAAAGCCTCTTTTTTACGCCTGCTCCAGCCTTTCAGTTTCTTTTCAAAATCAATCGCAATATTTGGGTCAGTAAAAGTTTCGACCCAAACTAATTCAACAGGTCGTCGCGCGTAAGTATAGGCTGATAATGATAAGCCCGTATTGTGTTGTAGCACCCTTTGTTCAATATCCTTCGTAAATCCCGTGTAGTAGCTGCCGTCGGAACATTTTAGAATGTAAACGTAGAATAGTTTCATGCTCAAATATAGTAAAATGTTGCGCTTCGACGGGCTCAGCGAAGCTTACTCTTGTGTATCAATTATCAGACTGAGTTTGTCGAAATTAATACCAAAATGCGCTTCGACAAGCTCAGCATGACTGTACGGGATTGCGCTTCGACAAGCTCAGCGTGACTGTACGGGATTGCGCTTCGACAGGCTCAGCGTGACAGTGCAGGTTCGTCACATCGAGCGCAGTCGAGATGCATTTCTTATTTCGAGGTTCTCGACTGCGCTCGAACTGACAGCTTCACTCATATTACTGACAGCTTCACTTATACTCTGCATTAAGTCGATAGCCAAAACTGAAAACTGTCTGAGACTGCGACTGCAAACTGTTACTCTTCCATCTTCGCGCTCAGCTCAAACCAGCGCTCTGTTTTTTCATCTATTTTATTTAAAACCACTTGCAGCTCATTCGCTTTTTTGGCAATGTCGGCATCGGCAATGCCACCTTCGCTAAAAAGTTTCTCAATGGCAACTTTTTCAGCTTCCAGGTCTTTTATCTCTTTTTCAATCTTTTGAAATTCCTTCTGCTCGTTAAACGTCAGGCCTGCTTTTACATTATCTTTCTTCCATGCTTTTTTGTCGGCAGCGGGTACTTTATCCTCTTTTACAGGTTCGGCACTGTCTTCGTAAATTCGGAAGTCGCTGTAGTTGCCGGGGAAATCTTCAATAACGCCTTCACCACGGAAAACGAAAAGGTGGTCAACAATCTTATCCATAAAATACCTGTCGTGGCTTACTACTACAAGGCATCCCGGATAGTCAAGCAGGAATGCCTCGAGCACGTTGAGGGTTACAATGTCGAGGTCATTTGTCGGCTCATCAAGTATAAGGAAGTTGGGGTTCTGGATCAAAACCGTACAGAGATACAAACGTTTTAACTCACCGCCGCTCAGTTTCTCTACATAATCATACTGCTTTTTCCTGTCAAAAAGAAATCGTTCCAGCAATTGCGCTGCTGATATCATCCTGCCTTTTGCGAGCGGAATATACTCGCCATACTCCTTAATAACATCTATCACCTTCTGGCCCTCTTTCGGGTTGATGCCACTTTGGGTGTAGTAGCCCAGCTTTATGGTATCGCCAATTACTACTTTTCCGCCGTCGGGTGCCATAGTCTGCGTGAGGATGTTCAGGAATGTAGATTTTCCCGTACCGTTCTTCCCGATGATGCCTATGCGCTCCCCGCGCTTAAAGTTGTAACTGAAATTCTTGAGGATGGCCTTATCCTTAAATTCTTTTGACAGGTTGTGCAGCTCCACCACCTTGCTGCCCATACGCTCCATGTTTATCTCAAGTTCTACAGCGTGGTCTTTGCGGCGGCTGCGGGCTTTTTCTTCAATTACGTAAAAATCATCCTGCCGTGATTTTGACTTTGTTGTGCGCGCTTTTGGCTGGCGGCGCATCCATGCCAATTCTTTCACGTAGAGGTTTTGGGCTTTGTCTATGCTTGCGTTTTCGGCGGCAATACGCTCCTCCTTTTTGGTGAGGTAGTAGCTATAGTTTCCTTTGTACTGGTACAGTTTTCCGTTCTCAAGCTCAATGATTTCGTTACACACGCGCTCAAGGAAAAAACGGTCGTGTGTTACCATGAACAACGTAATGTTCTCCTTCGCAAAATAGTTCTCCAGCCACTCAATCATTTCAAGGTCAAGGTGGTTGGTGGGTTCGTCAAGTATCAGCAGGTCAGGCTTATTGATAAGGATAATGGCCAGCGCCAGGCGTTTTTTTTGCCCGCCGCTCAGCGAACCCACTTTCAGCTTCAGGTCTTCCAGCTTCAGCTTAAAGAGTATCTGCTTGTATTGCGTTTCAAAATCCCAGGCGTTGTTTGCATCCATTCGTTCAAAAGCCTTTTGGTAAGCCTCTTCATCTTCCGGATTTTCAAGCGCTTTCTCATATTGCTCAATAACTTTCAGCACATCATTATCGCTGGCAAAAATGCTTTCCTCAATGGTAAGTTCAGGGTTTAAGTTAGGTTCCTGAGACAAAAATGCCATTTTGATTTCCTTACGGATGGTGACCTGTCCTGCGTCAGGGGTGTCCTCTCCTGTTATGATTTTAAGGATGCTGGTTTTGCCGGTTCCGTTTTTGGCGACGAAGGCAATTTTTTGGTCTTTATTGATGCCGAACGAAAGGTTTTCAAAAAGAGTCCGTTCGCCGTATGATTTTGAAATGTTTTCTACTGAAAGATAATTCACGCGTAATTTTATTTAGTGCAAAATTACGAATTACGAATTAGGAATTGCGATATACATTTTTGCCTTACTATAAGTTGTTAATGAAATGTTAAGCGCAACACTTTATTTGCTTTCAAGTTCAAGATAAAATACAAGACAAAATGTCTGATTATAATGACATTTTGTCTTGATTGCGCAGTTGGTATAAAACTTGTCTTTTCCCAGTCAAATGTTGAACTTAAAAAATTAAAACGATATGAACTTAGTAAAACAAAACAGAAATGCATTCCCTGTGATGGATGAGCTTTTCAGGGACTTTTTAGGTGGTACACAATATGTTAGTAAAATGATTCCGCCTGTAAACGTTAATGAGACCGAAGCAGAGTATACTATTCAGCTTCAGGTTCCGGGGTTTAAAAAAGAAGATTTTAAGCTTGAAATTGAAAAAGATGTATTGACTATTTCGGCTAATGTTGCTGAACAAGAAGAGATTACGGGTAAATTTACCAGAAGGGAATTCAGGTCTGTATCCTTCAAAAGGTCATTCACGCTCCCTGAAACAGTAAATGAAGAAGGCATCCGCGCAGGTTATGAAGCCGGAATATTAAGCATTACACTTCCTAAAAAAGAAGAGCAGCAAAAAGAAAAACGTTTTATTGAAATAGCGTAACACTTTGGTTTACATATAGATTTGGTTTAATTAGTTAGAAAGAAGCGCTCATTTGGGCGCTTTTTTTATTCAGTAATCTTTGTAAGCTTTATCTTTGTTTTATGCATTTATCGGTAATCATCCTCAACTATAATGTAAGCTATTTCCTTGAGCTGTGCCTTAGCAGTGTTTTCAGGGCTGTTCAAGATATTGATGCTGAGGTTATTGTAGTTGATAATAATTCGGCTGATAATAGCTGCGAGATGGTACGTTCAAAGTTTCCGGAAGTGAAACTAATTGCCAATGCTGAAAATTCCGGCTTCCCAAAAGGAAATAATATAGGGTTTGCAGCCGCTTCCGGAAAATACATCTGTATCCTTAACCCCGACACAGTTGTTGCTGAAGATACTTTTTCAAAATTGATCGATTTCGTTCAAAAAAAAGATGATCTGGGGATTACGGGAGTAAAAATGGTTGACGGCGCAGGCCGTTTCCTTCCCGAAAGTAAACGTGGATTGCCTACTCCTGCAATTGCTGCCGGAAAGATGCTGGGTCTTTCAGCTACAAAGTATTATGCGGAGCATCTGCCTGAAAATGAAACTGGTAAGGTTGAAATACTTCCGGGCTCATTTATGTTTATGGAAAGGCAGGCCTATCTGGAAGCCGGCGGATTCGATGAACGTTATTTTATGTATGGTGAAGATATCGACTTGTCTTACAGTGTTTTGAAGCAAGGCTTTCAAAATTATTATTTCCCTGAAACATCCATAATACATTTTAAAGGTGAAAGCACCGTGAAAGACAAGGCTTACCTTGACCGTTTTAGCAATGCGATGCAGCTTTTTTACCAAAAGCATTTCAACGGGTCGGCTTTATTTGGCTGGTTCTTAAAGATTGGCGCTGTGCTGTTTACGAAGAAAAAGCTATCGGTTAAGCCGGTTCTGATAAATATCAGCAGCTACATATTATTCTCTGACAATGAAACTCTTAAGTCGAAACTTGAGATAAAACTTGAAAAAAAGGTTCAGCGTTTTCAGGCGTACAATGAAAATATACTACTTTCACAAACTATTTCGGAAAGTTTCCATACATGTGTAATTTTTGACGCTGAAAGCATGGCTTATGCCGAGATAATTGCGGTGATGCAAAGCCACAGCCGCAAAGGTTTTATCTTCAGGATCAGGCCGGAGGCAGCCAATTTTATTCTTGGCAGCGACAGCAGCGACAGCAGGGGTGAGGTGATTCACTTCGATTAAAAAGAGAAAAACAAGTGTTGCGATATATTTTTTAGTAATTTCGCAAACGCAAATAGTAATACCAGCTTTAAGTTATCAATATGGCAAAGTTTGAACTGAAGTTGCCCAAAATGGGCGAAAGCGTTGCAGAGGCAACTATTACCAACTGGCTAAAAAACGTGGGTGACCATATAAGTGCTGACGAGGCAGTGCTTGAGATCGCTACCGACAAGGTGGATTCTGAAGTGCCTTCAGAAGTTTCAGGAACGCTTACCGAGATATTGTTCCAGGTGAATGATGTGGTTCAGGTAGGCCAGACCATTGCTTATATTGAGACAGAAGGCGGAGTTGTTGTAGATGCCCCGAAAGAGGAGACAACCTCTGCAAACATACAAGCTATTGAGAAAACTGTCGAGGCCGCAAAGGAAACTGCAGCACCTGCAGCTGTTGATTTCTCAGATTCAGATAAATTCTATTCACCACTTGTAAAGAACATTGCCAAAGAAGAAGGCGTGTCACTGGCTGAACTTGAGTCGATTACGGGCACAGGCAAAGAAGGCAGGGTGACAAAGAATGATATATTGGAGTTTGTAAAGGTACGTGGCGAAAAGCCACAAGCTGCTCAGCCACAAGCCACAAGCCAGGATGCACCGGTTTCTAAGCCTGAAACTTTAAACCTGAAACCTGAAACTTCCAAGGCCGCTCCGGTTTCAGTAAACGGTGGTGACGAGATTGTTGAGATGGACCCGTATGCGCAAGCTTATTTCGCAGTACATGGTGCAGTCGGTACAAACGTCGGCACACGTACAGTCGTTTATTGAAGTTGACGTAACCAACATCGTGAAATGGAGGGATAAGGTTAAAAATGCCTTTGAAAAGCGTGAAGGTGAGAAACTTACATTTACCCCTATATTCATGGAAGCCGTTGCCAAAGCGTTGAAAGACTTCCCGATGATGAATATATCAGTTGATGGCGAGTATATTATCAAAAAGAAAAATATAAACCTTGGTATGGCTGCGGCACTGCCAAACGGTAACCTTATAGTTCCGGTAATCAAGAACGCTGACCAGCTGAACCTTGTAGGCATGGCTAAGGCCGTAAATGACCTGGGCAACCGCGCAAAAGCGGGCAAACTTAAACCGGACGATACTCAGGGCGGTACATACACAGTAACGAACGTGGGTACTTTTGGCAGTGTATTTGGTACGCCGATAATCAACCAGCCGCAGGTAGGTATCCTGGCTCTTGGCGCGATACGCAAAGTGCCGGCAGTTATTGAAACACCTGAAGGTGACTTCATCGGCATACGCCAGAAGATGTTCCTTTCGCATAGTTATGACCATAGGGTTGTAGATGGTGCGTTGGGTGGCTCATTCGTAAAGCGAGTTGCCGATTACCTTGAAGCATTTGATGTGAACCGGGATTTTTAACCTGTTTAAATATAATATTAATAAAAGCCTTCCCTTCAGCGGAAGGCTTTTTGTTTTTGTAAAATCCTATATTTGTGTAAAGCCATTACTTATGAAAATATTCCGGGGCGTTAGCTTTATAGCGCTAATATTGCTTCTTTGTTCTGCCCTTCCATATCGTAACAATTATAATATAATTCAGGACTCCACATGGGCTGAAGTTAACTTTGAGTCGTCGGGGATAATCAACAAAATGGCTTATGCTACTGCAGAGAATTTCATGAAGCAGCAGATATACCCTTGTGCACGGTGTTTTCTGCGCCCTGAAGTAGCGGCAGCGCTTGACAGGGCCAATGAGGCCGCAAAAGATAAAGGCCTGCGTTTGGTAATTTATGATTGTTACAGGCCTTACTCATACCAGAAAGTGATGTATGATATTGTAAATGACCCGCGTTATGTTGCACCGCCCGGCAAAGGTTCTTACCACAATCGCGGTGCTGCTGTCGACATCGCTCTTGCCAATGAAAACGGTGAACTTCTTGATATGGGTGGCGCCTTTGACGATTTCTCTGACATATCGCATTATGATAATGAGAAAGTTTCTGAAACGGGGCGAAAAAACCGCAAACTTCTCAGAAAGATTATGGTTAAGGCCGGTTTTACTCCGCTTTCGAGCGAGTGGTGGCATTTTGACTACCGCTCTAAACGTTTTCCTGTGTCTGGTTTTAAATGGGATTGCACCGAAAATTAACGTCTTTCAGTTCTTGAAAACTTCTATAGGTTCAATATAAATTGAACGGGGATTGCCGTATCTTTACAGCCCTATTTTATAATTATGGAACTAAAACTGCACAGGCCTATTTGCTTTTTCGATCTTGAAACCACAGGAACCGACATTTGCAAAGACCGCATTGTTGAAATATCTATACTCAAGGTTTACCCCAACGGCAATAAAGAAAGCCGTACATGGCTGGTAAACCCTGAAAGGCGCATACCGCCGCAAACTATTGCTTTCCACGGAATAACTGATGAGAAAGTTGCCAATGAGCCCACATTTAAAGAGCTGGCGCACACTATACATAACATGATTAAAGATAGTGACCTGGCCGGTTACAACAGCGACAGGTTTGATATACCGTTACTGGCTGAAGAGATGCTGAGGGCAGGTGTTGACTTTGATATGAAGAACCGCGTTTCGGTTGATGTGCAGACTATTTTCCACAAAAAGGAGGAGCGTACACTTAGCGCTGCCTATAAATTTTATTGTGGCCAGGTGCTTGAAAATGCCCATACCGCTGCAGCAGATACCAATGCTACCTATGAGATTTTAAAGGCACAGCTGGACCGCTATACTGACCTCGAAAATGACATGAAATCGCTTTCAGAATTTACAACCCGCAAGGTGGCAGTTGATTTTGCAGGGTTTATCGTGAAAGATGATAAAGGAAATGAAATTTTTACCTTCGGCAAGTTTAAAGGTGTGAAAGTAGAAGAGGTGCTTGAAAAAGAGCCGGGCTATTACGGTTGGTTCCAGAATGCCGACTTCCCGCTTTACACTAAGAAAGTGCTGACAGCCATTAAATTACGTAAGCTGAATACAAAACTGAATTAAGCACATTATGAAAATAATTTGCATTGGACGCAACTATGCAGACCATATAAAAGAACTCGAGAACGAGCGCCCTGATGAGCCGGTTATCTTTATGAAGCCTGATACTGCGGTGGTACAAAAGCAATTTCCATTTGTTATACCTGAATTCAGCAATGACGTTCATCATGAAGTGGAAGTACTGGTGAAGATAAATAAAGTCGGCAAGTATATCGACGCTAAATTCGCACACAAATACTATGATGAGATAGGGCTGGGTATAGATTTTACAGCACGCGACGTTCAGGCAAAGCTTAAGGATAAAGGCCTGCCGTGGGAAAAAGCGAAGGCTTTTGACGGTTCGGCTGTGGTAGGGGATTTTCTTCCGAAAACTGAGTTTGCTGATTTGCAAAATATTAACTTTGAGCTAACTAACAATGGTGAAGTAGTGCAGCAAGGCAACACATCGCTTATGTTGTGGAAGATTGATGAACTAGTGGCGTATGCCTCGCAATATTTTACATTGCGCACGGGCGACATCATCTTTACAGGTACTCCTAAAGGTGTGGCCGCAGTGAAAGAGGGCGATGTGCTGGAAGGAAGCATTGAAGGAAAAAAACTATTCAGGATACAGGTTAAATAATGGCACTTACCTATAACTTAAGCAAAGTCTATGCGATGTCAGACAATGACCCTGAATTTGCAGAGCAGATTGTTGCGCTTTTTCTTGAAGAAGTGCCTGTGGAAGTGAAGCGCCTGAAACGCGCCATGAAAGAGAAAGATCACAAAGAAGTATACCAGGCGGCACATAAAATGAAACCCACGTTTGACCTGCTGGGTATGGACCTTGCTTATGAAGATATACTTACCATAGAAGCGTGGACACGTGCGGTGGGCAAGAAAAAAGAAATTAAAGAAGTGGTAAAAACCCTGAAGCAGCGCGTGGAAGATACGCTGAAAGAGCTTAAGAAAGACTATAATATGTAATGAAAGCAGCAGTTGTAACTATTGGCGATGAAATATTAATAGGGCAGATTGTAGATACCAATTCGGCATATATAGCATCAGCATTAGATAAAATTGGAATCGGCGTACACGAGATGCTTTCAATAAGCGATGATAAGCAGCATATCCTTTCAACGTTTGCTTCATTGCAGAATAAGGTTGACGTTGTGATTGTAACAGGTGGCCTTGGCCCAACAAAAGATGATATCACTAAAAAGACCTTCTGCGAATATTTTGATGACAGCCTTGTTGTGAATGAGCATGTGCTGGAGCACGTTGTACACTTGATTGAAAAGGTTATGAAACGCCCTGCTTCCCAAATGAATAAGGACCAGGCGCTTGTACCTTCAAAATGTACAGTGCTGTTTAATAATGCCGGCACTGCACCGGGCATGTGGGTGGAGAAAGGTAATACAGTTTACATTTCACTTCCGGGAGTACCTTACGAAATGAAAGGCATCATGCAGGATGAAGTTATCCCGAGGCTTGCTGAGAAATTTAAGCGTCCGTTCATCCTTCACAAAACTATTTTAACCTATGGGCAGGGTGAAAGCCATATAGCTGAACTGATTGAAGACTGGGAAAATAACCTGCCAGGCTTTATTAAGCTTGCCTATCTTCCGGCTCCGGGAAGGGTAAGGCTGCGTATGAGTGCACGCGGCACTGATGAAGAAATATTGAAAAATGCGCTGCAGGAAGAGACTGTAAAGCTTGCAGAAATTATAGGTGATATTATTGTTGGTTATGACGAAGGCGAGATGCTGGAAGTAGTTGTGGGGCGTTTTTTAGCGGAAAAAGGGCTGACGGTTTCAGCTGCCGAAAGCTGTACGGGGGGTGGTGTTGCCAAAGCGATTACTTCAGTCCCTGGCGCATCAGCATATTTTAAAGGCGGGGTGGTTACTTATAAAGCAGAATCAAAAACAAACCTGTTGGGTGTCCCTCAGGATTTGATTGATAAACACACTGTGGTTAGTGCGGAAGTTGCTGAAAGTATGGCAGTGAATGCCAAGCGTATATTCGGCACAGACTATGCAATAGCAACAACCGGTAATGCAGGGCCTTCTAAAGATATTGGCAGCAATGCCGAAGCAGGTACGGTGTACATTGCTATAGCTACCCCTGCGGGAGTTAATATTGAGCATTTTGACTTTGGTCAGCCCCGCGAAAAAGTAATTGACAGGGCAATAAATAAAGCGCTGGAAATGATTTATAAAGAAATTTTAAAAAAGTGATTGATAGTATTTGTGTGATACGTTTTTTTTTACTTTCTTTGCACCCTGATTTTGAATAACGAAATAAAGCGATAAGATAATGTCAAGAGTTTGTGCCCTTACAGGTAAGAAAGCGATGGTTGGAAATAATGTTTCCCACGCTATGAACAAGACTAAAAGAAAATTTAGTGTAAACTTAGTGAAGAAGCGTTTTTACCTTCCTGAAGAAGACAGGTGGATTACGCTTAGGGTAGCAGCGTCTACCATCAAGACTATTAACAAAAATGGTATTGCTGCTGTTCTTAAAGAGGCAAAGGCAAACGGGTTTATAAAATAATCCTCTTACCGCATAAATAATATACAGAGAGATGGCAAAGAAAGGCAACAGAATCCAGGTAATTTTAGAATGTACTGAGCATAAAGCATCAGGTGTTCCGGGTACTTCAAGGTACATCACTACAAAAAATAAAAAGAATACTCCTGACAGGTTAGAGATAAAAAAATTCAACCCTGTTTTGAAGCGTGTAACTGTTCACAAAGAAATTAAATAATTATTAGTCATGGCAAAGAAAACCGTAGCATCGTTACAGACAGCTTCAAAGAGGTTAACAAAGGCTATCAAAATGGTTAAGTCGCCAAAAACAGGCGCTTACACTTTTGTTGAAAGCGTAATGACTCCTGAAGAAGTGGATAACTTTCTTAAGAAGAAATAATTTATCCGTACATTATATATAAAAGCTGCTTTCTTTCGGAAGCGGCTTTTTTATTTTATATTTACCGCGCAAAACAGACCGATACACCACCATGAATTTCTTTAAAAAAATATTCTCTTCTGAAAAGAAAGAAACGCTTGATAAAGGCCTTGAAAAATCTAAGACTTCGTTTTTCTCAAAACTATCCAAAGCTGTTGCAGGCAAATCAAAAGTAGATGATGAGGTGCTTGACAACCTTGAGGAAATACTTGTCTCAAGTGATGTTGGTGTAAACACTACCCTTAAAGTTATAGAGCGTATTGAAGAGCGTGTTTCGCGTGACAAATACCTCGGCACAGATGAGCTGAACCAGATTCTGCGTGATGAAATTGCAGGCCTTCTTTCTGAAACCAATACAGGTGAGGCAACCGACTTTGAAATTCCGGCAAACAAAAAGCCGTATGTAATAATGGTGGTTGGTGTTAATGGTGTGGGCAAGACTACTACTATAGGAAAGCTGGCTTATCAGTTTAAAAAGAAAGGCCTTAAAGTTGTCCTGGGCGCTGCAGATACGTTTCGGGCTGCTGCTATTGACCAGTTGCAGATCTGGGCTGATAGGGTAGATGTGCCGATAGTTCGCCAACAGATGGGTAGTGACCCTGCTTCAGTAGCTTTTGATACCTTGCAAAGCGCTGTAAGCCAAAATGCAGATGTTGTTATCATTGACACAGCAGGACGCCTTCACAATAAAGTGAACCTTATGAACGAGCTTACCAAAGTAAAGCGTGTGATGCAAAAGGTTATTGATGATGCTCCTCATGATGTATTGCTGGTGCTTGATGGTTCTACCGGGCAAAATGCTTTTGAGCAGGCTAAGCAGTTTACAGCCGCGACAGAAGTTTCTTGCCTGGCTGTTACCAAACTTGACGGTACAGCAAAAGGTGGCGTTGTGATTGGGATATCAGACCAGTTCCAGATTCCTGTGAAATACATCGGAGTAGGCGAAGGCATAGAAGACCTTCAGGTTTTCAACAAGTTTGAGTTTGTGGACTCGTTCTTTAAATAGTATATAAAGGCAGGTATTACCTGCCTTTATAAGTCAATCACTGCACTTATCTTTTCCCAAAGCACTTCATCAAAATCAGACAATGCAACATTACTGCCGTCAGCAGCATCACCCATCCTGATTACAACCATCTTTTTAGAAGGGATTACATAAATCTTCTGGTCATTCTTGCCTAAAGCCATAAACATATCATTTGGCCCCGTCGGGATAATACTGCCATTAAATTGCAGCTGGCTTTGCGGCAGACGGAAGCTGGCCTTGCCATTAAGCCACCACAAATAGCCGTAGGCTTTGTTCGTATCCTGGCTTGTGTTTGTCATTTGGTTAACATACGCCTCATTAATAATCTGGTCATTGTGCCACTTTCCCTTATTAAGTATCATCAGTCCGAAACGTGCCATGCTTCGGGTGTTGCTGGCATACACGCTCAAATCTTCACCGCTGTTAAACCAGGTTCCTGTCATCCCCAGCTTATCGCGCAGGCGGGAGTTGAAATAATTTGTCCATGTCTGGTTTGACGCTTCTGCAACAATATCCTGTAGCTTTACATATACATTATGGTAAGCCCAGCGCGTGCCGGCATCAGCTACATACTGTAGGTTTGCAGGCGATACATCATCACCCAAAGCATCATTCAGGCCTGAAGTCATGGTAAGCAGGTGCCGGTTTGTAATGAGATTTTCTTTTGCTAACGGAGCGCTTGTCCAGCCTGTACCCAAGTAATCCGAAACTTTATCATTTATATCAAGTATCCCTTCCTGCTCAGCGATTCCGGTGACAGTTGCCGTAAGCGTTTTGCCCGCACTTGCCCAGTACCACGGTGTTGTGGCAGAGTGACCGTTAAAGTAATTTTCCATTACAATACGTCCGTTTACAAGTATGATAAACGATTTTGTGTGTTTTTGTTCAAGGTAGGTTAACAGCGGCTGAATTTGTGATTCATCCCAACCTAATGAAGCTGCAGTCTTGGTTTCCCAGGAATCAGACCCATTGGGAGGAAAGTACATGGCCTCAGCAGGAAGATTTGTGTTATCATTTGCCGTATCGCTGTCAGATGAACATGAGAAAAGAGATATTGTCAATAAAAGCAAAAGTGTAGATTTCATGGTTTTAGCGGTTTAACCTATGACTGTAAATGTATCAAAAAGTTTAATCCTGCTCCTAAAATATTCGTTTGTCAATATTCATTAAATTTGTGACATGAAACGATTTTTATTTCTGGCAATTGCTATAGTTGTAAGCGCATGTTCCGGCAAAATTGATGAAGCTGAATTGACTCACCTTAACGGCTACTGGGAAATTGAGAAAGCTGAAATGCCTGATGGTGAAACTAAAGAATATGCGGTCAATTCCACAGTTGATTATTTTGAAATAAAAGATAATAAAGGCTTCCGGAAAAAAGTGATGCCACAGCTTGATGGGTCTTACCGTACGGGGAGTTCTGACGAGAAGATAAACGTTTCTGATGAAGATACCGGGACATATATCAATTACAAAACCGACTATGCCACATGGAAAGAACGGATAGTTGAACTTGATGAAGATGAACTTGTATTGAAGAATGACCACGGCATGGTGTACCACTATAAGCGTTTTAAACCTTTTAGCATAAAAGAATAATGGCTAAACGTACCAATGACAGCGAACCAATAAGCGACGTGCTGAAGGGCTTTATTGAGGCAAACAACCTCCAAAAAGGCATGGATGCTGTAAACGTACGCGATGCGTGGAAAAACCTTATGGGTCCCGGCGTGAACAATTACACGAACGAAATCATGCTGAAGAACGGGACGCTTTATGTGCAGCTTACATCGGCAGTTTTACGTGAAGAACTGAGTTATGGCAGGGCAAAAATCGTGACAATGATAAATGAGGAACTCGGCAGGGAAGTGGTAAGGGATGTGGTGCTGAGATAGCAAAAAGTTGAAAGTTGTAAAGTCAAAAGTCTTAAAGTCGAAAGATCGAGCCGTCGAAATGTCGATGGTAACAAAAAAGCCACTCATCAGAGCGGCTTCTTGTTTTTATATAAGGCAGTAATTAGAACTGCTCTCTTCCTGCGAAGTGGAAAGCGCTTTCGATTGCAGCGTTCTCATCGCTGTCTGAACCGTGTACGGCGTTCTCACCAACAGATTTTGCATATTTCTTACGGATGGTACCTTCAGCAGCATCAGCAGGGTTTGTCGCGCCGATAAGTGTACGGAACTCCTCAACTGCATTTTCTTTTTCAAGGATAGCAGCTACGATAGGGCCACGAGACATAAACTCAACAAGTTCACCGTAGAAAGGCCTTGCGCTGTGCACTGCATAAAATTTCTCAGCATCAGCTTTTGTAAGCTGTGTAAGCTTAAGTGAAACAATCCTGAAACCAGCTTCAGTTATCATTGATAGAATACCGCCGATGTTACCCGCCTCAACAGCGTCCGGCTTGATCATTGTAAAAGTCCTGTTTGTTGCCATTGTCTTTTTTAAATTTTGCGCAAAAGTAAGGCTTTTATCTTAATGAATATTAATAAATCAATAAGGATTTTTAAGCTAAAGCACAATCACGCTAAATTCCTGCTCAAGAGGTTTTAACTTAGCAAACAATTCGTGTAAAAGCTTACCATCATAATCTAAATAGAATTCAGAGAAATTAGCTTTGCGCTCCTGCAGGCTTTGGTTTGGGAAGAGTTCGTTCTGTAGTGTAGTTATTCGCTCCAGTTCGTCAGCATGGCGGCGTTTTTCAGCTTTAAGCAGACGTTTTTCCAGATTCTCAAGTCCTTTCAACTGCTTTTCTTTTTGTGCCTGTACAGCGCCTTTAAAAGATTTATCTGTCTGTTCAGCAATCTTTTCCAGTTTGTCGAATTGCTCAGTTAAGTGTTGTTTTTGCTCTGAAAAATCAAGATTTAATTCAGAATAAACCGCAATTTTTTTATTGATTAGCTCATGTTGTTTTGAGAACATGTCGGTCCATGTAAGGTTAAGCTTATCAGCTTTGGATGCCTGCTTTTCGGTTGCCAACAGTACGGAGTTACGTATCAGCAACATAGGGAATGTTATGCGTGCCGAATCAAAGTAGCTTTTTAGTTCCAGCCAGTAGGCAATCTCGCCACCGCCGCCAATATAGCATAAGTTGGGCAATATCACTTCCTGGTACAGCGGGCGCATAATTACATTCGGGCTGAAGCGCTCGGGATTTGATTCCACCAATTCCAGTATTTCACTTTCGCTGAATGACATCTCCGTATTGTTTACATAATACCTGCCATCCTGTAATATAATACGTTCTCGAAGGTTATCTTCTATATAAAACAGGTTGATGTCACGCGGGTTGACCTGTATGTTGTAACCTTTAAGGTGCTCTGCCGTTTCTGCAACTTTGTGGTGCGATGTCTGGTGTAACAGCTCTTCCTTTATGTGTGGAATGAACAGCTTCTTCAGCGCTGGAGTATCAGCATCAACGATCACAAGCCCTTCCTCAGCAAAAAGGTGATTCGCGATATAGCGCGTTGCATCAGCGAGGTTATCGTGCTTCAGATAAGCGTCTGTAAACAGCTGTACCAGCCAGGCGGCATTATCGCCTGCGCCGAGCTCTTTTTTAAGACTTCAAGTACCGCATTGAGTCCGCTAGTTGATAATCGCCCAACCGGGCCTGCACTTTCGCGCGTCCATTTTATCTTTTTATCCCTGAAGTTGAAGTAATTAATTTCTTCGAAGTCATGGTCCTCGGTCGCCATCCAATATACAGGTACAAAATTGTAGGCAGGGTAGGCAACCTTCAGTTGTTTCGTCAGGTTTATGGTTGAGACAATCTTATAAAGAAAATATAGCGGACCAGTAAAAAGGTTTAATTGGTGGCCGGTGGTTATTGTGTAGGTATTATCTTCCCAAAGCGCTGCAATGTTTTGCTTTGTTTTTGCAGATGTATCCAGGCTTTTGTATTGCAGTTCCAGTTCATCGGCCAGCTTGCTGCGGAAAGTATGGTCGTAGTTCTTCTGCTTTTCCTCAAGCTGTGCCTTGAAATTCTCAAGGGTAGGAATGCGGTTGTACAGCGGCTTCAGCGTATCTTTTTGGTTCAGGTAGTCAACAATTAGCGGGGTAAAATATCCTGAACTCTGGTACGTGATACAGTCTGATGGCATTGTAGTTTGTTTTGTACAAAATTAGGGAAAAGCCTTGTATTATATTGCTTTTTTTAATTTTGGTAAACCGGCTTTCTTAAGAGTTTCATTCGCTTTGTCAACCTTATTCTGAAAGAGTGGTTTGTCTTTCAGAACTTCTAAGCCATTGTCGATAGTAACAATAGGTGTCTTTCTGTTATTTAGGTCGTCAATTGTTTTCATGGTTATTTTCTTTTAATTAGAAAAGCATCAAATTCTATTCCTTTTTCAAACTTAACCCATTCATCATTCAATAATCCATAAATTTCAAAATGTTTTGCAGCTTCATCGTAATGCTTTGAAATTCCGATGCGATATAGCCTTGTTCTTGACGCTGTACTTCCTGTCGCATATATCCATGCATCACGATATCTGTCTGTAAAAGCATAAACTGCCGAAACAACTGTTGCTAAAACTTTCTCGCTGTCTCCATTATTTGAAATCGCCAAATCATCAACGTCACCTGTCTCAATATCTTTATCCCCAAAGCCCAGATTATAGAAATCTTTTAAATGTGTCTCGCTAAACTTTATAATCTTAGGGATACTACCTTTGTTTCCTTCACTCGTAAACTCAAATAAAATTAATGAATTTTCTGCTTTAAGCTGATATTTTGGTAAGTTCAATTTTAATGTGCTTTAGTCTGATGGCATTGTAGTTTGTTTTGTACAAAATTAGCGAAAATTACAATACTGCACACCCTAGATTCGTTAAGCATAAATTCGAAATTATCCCCTAAATTTGCACCACAATCATTGCCGTTTGAAAACCAAAGCTTTCTTAATAACGCCGCCCTTCACACAACTCAATACGCCATACCCGGCCACGGCCTACCTGAAGGGCTTCCTCAACACCAAGAGCATACCGTCTTACCAGGCCGATCTTGGTATTGAGGTGATAGCAAAGCTGTTTTCAAAGAAAGGACTGACGGATCTTTTTAATGAAGTTGAGTCAGGCTCCCCTCTCCTTGGGAGAGGGGCCGGGGGAGAGGCTGCCCAACTCTCAGAAAATGCCCAACGCATCATAGCCCTCCGCGAAGAGTACCTCAAAACCATTGATCAGGTAATGCTGTTCCTGCAAGGGAAGAACCCTACGCTGGCGCACCTCATTTGCAGTGAAGATTTTCTGCCCGAGGCATCTCGGTTTGCACAGTTGGAAGAACTCGATTGGGCTTTCGGTACCATGGGTAACCAGGATAAGGCCAAGCATTTGGCTACGCTGTACCTTGAGGATATTAGCGACCTGATTGTAGAGTGTGTCGACCCGCATTTTGGCTTCTCACGATATGCTGAGAGGTTGGGGCGTTCGGCTAACTCGTTTGATGAATTGTATGACAGCCTGCAACAGCAGTTCACTTATATTGACAGACTGCTTGTCGGGATATTGCACGAGCGACTGCTCGATGTCGAACCACAACTGGTTTGTTTTTCGGTTCCATTCCCCGGGAATCTGTATGCAGCTTTCCGAAGCGCGCAGTTTATCAAACAGCATTTCCCGAATATAAAAATCGCAATGGGCGGCGGTTTTCCGAATACGGAACTGCGCTCGCTTACCGATGCACGGGTAATGGAATTCTTTGATTTTATCACGCTTGACGATGGTGAGGCCCCGATTGAATGTCTGATTGAGCACCTTGACGGCAAGCGTGACATTTCACAACTGAAGCGGACTTTCACACTCATTGATGAGAAAGTAGCATATATTGATAATTCCGGTTGCAGGGATTATAAGCAGGCAGAGGTAGGCACGCCTGACTATAGTGACCTGCCCCTTGATACCTATATTTCAGTAATTGAAGTTGTAAACCCGATGCACCGCATGTGGAGCGATGGCCGCTGGAACAAGCTTACAATGGCACACGGCTGCTATTGGGGTAAATGCACGTTTTGCGACATTTCGCTTGATTATATAAAGGTGTACGAACCCGTTGCCGCAAAATTGCTGGTCGACAGAATGGAAGAGCTCATAGCGCAAACAGGCCAGAATGGTTTTCATTTTGTGGATGAAGCCGCACCGCCTGCATTGATGCGGGAATTGGCGTTGGAAATTATCCGACGGAAGATTGCCGTAACCTGGTGGACAAACATCCGCTTTGAAAAAAGCTTTACGGCCGACTTATGTAAACTGCTGAAGGCTTCAGGCTGCATCGCTGTGAGCGGAGGGCTTGAAGTGGCAAGTGACCGTTTGCTTGACCTGATTCAAAAAGGCGTTACTGTGGCACAGGTGGCCCGTGTGACCCGCAACTTTACCGAAGCGGGTATCATGGTACATGCCTACCTGATGTATGGGTTTCCGACACAAACCGCGCAGGAAACTATTGACTCACTCGAGATGGTTCGCCAGATGTTTGAGGCCGGTATATTGCAGAGCGGTTTCTGGCACCAGTTTGCCATGACGGCACACAGCCCTGTTGGTTTAGAGCCGGAAAAGTTCAGCGTTGTTAAAGAAAGTGATATCATAGGCAGTTTTGCCAATAACGATATCGTGCATATTGACAGCATCGGAGCAAATCACGATAAGTTTAGCTACGGACTGAAAAAGTCACTATTCAATTTTATGCACGGGCTGTGTTTTGACTATCCTTTACAGGAGTGGTTTGATTTTAAAGTGCCACGCACTAAAATTCCTGAAGACTATATCTACAATGTCCTTCAGGATGAGAATAACTTCAGCATAAAACCTACAGCAAAAATAGTATGGCTGGGAGGGAAGCCGTCAATTTCACACATCACCAAAACTAAAAAAGGGCGCACCTTTGAAAATACAGTGCTCACCTTCCACGACAAAAAAGAAAGCTTCTCGATTCAGGTAAGCCAGCCGGAAGGTGAATGGCTTGTGCAATTTTTACAGGAAGCATCAGCCACAGTTATGACTTTCGCCACAGCTAAGCAAAGCTTCGAAGATGCTACCGGTGAAGATTTTGAGCCATTCTGGTATAGTAAGCCAATAAACACATTACGCGATTACGGTTTATTGGTGTTGTAATAAAAAAGCCAGGTTATTCCTGGCCTTCTAAATATTGTTCCTGCAATGCTGCTACTGTTTCCGGGAGTCCGTATAAATCGAACTCAGTAGCATCGGTGATTGTTATGTTTACAAATTCGCCTGTCTTCAGATAGATGTTCGTCGCGTCAATCAGTACTTCATTATCAACATCCGGACTGTCAAACTCAGTACGGCCCACAAAGTGCGAACCTTCTTTCCTGTCGATAATACACTTAAATGTCTTACCAATTTTCTCCTGGTTTTGTTCCCATGAAATTTGCGACTGTATTTCCATGATTTCATTAGCGCGTTGTTGCTTCACTTCGGCAGGCACATCGTCAACAAGGCTGTAAGCGTGTGTGTTTTCTTCGTGTGAATAGGCAAAACATCCCAAACGCTCAAAACGCATTTCCTCCACCCAGTTTTTCAGTATTTGGAAGTCTTCTTCCGTTTCACCCGGATAGCCTACGATAAGCGTGGTACGTATCGCCATGTTCGGCACCGCCTGCCTGAATTCTTTCAGCAGTCGGGTTGTCTTCTCCTGGGTAGTACCACGGCGCATTGACTTCAGTACGCTGTCGCTTATGTGTTGTAGCGGAATGTCAAGGTAATTGCAAATCTTAGGTTCGCGGTTCATAAGATCCAGCACATCCATCGGAAAACCTGAAGGAAAAGCATAGTGAAGTCGTATCCACTCAATGCCCTCCACCTTTACAAGGTTTTCAAGCAGTTCGGCAAGATTACGTTTTTTATATAGGTCGAGTCCGTAATAGGTAAGGTCCTGCGCAATAAGTATCAGTTCTTTTACGCCATTTTTAGCAAGGCCTTCAGCTTCTTTCACCAGTTTTTCAATAGGCTGAGAAACGTGATTCCCGCGCATAAGCGGTATGGCACAGAAGCTGCACGGGCGGTCACACCCTTCAGATATCTTTAAATATGCGTAATTTTTAGGAGTAGTGGTCAGGCGCTCGCCAAGCAGCTCGTGGCGATAATCAGCGCCCAAAGCCTTAAGCAAAAGGGGCAACTCAGTAGTGCCGAAATACTGGTCCACATCCGGAATCTCTTTAATCAGGTCCGGTTTGTAACGCTCACTCAGGCATCCTGTTACAAAAACCTTGTCAACCAGTCCCTGTTCTTTCTTGTCAACATAATTCAGTATCATGTTCACAGATTCTTCCTTTGCATTGTCAATAAAACCGCATGTGTTTATCACGATGATGTTACCTTCTTCGTGTGCCGGGGCTTCGTGTGTCACATCTTTGCCGCTGGCACGCAGCTGGCCCATAAGCACTTCACTGTCATACACGTTCTTGCTGCACCCGAGGGTAACCACATTGATCTTATTTTTCTTTAAAGACTTGGTTCTCATTCACTTAAAATTGGAGTGCAAAATTACGGTTTTTATCGGGATCAAAAACATAAGCGCTCGAAATTGTAAGGTAGAAGCATGTTAAAGTCGCGCACGTTCCACAAAGTTTAAATCTTTGTTAGGCAGCTATACTCAAAAAGTAATATGCCCTATCTTGCAATATAGTAGCAGCATTGCACGAATGAAAAAGAAATACAAGACGTTACGGCTTATTTTGGGCGACCAGCTAAACAGCAGCCACTCATGGTATCAGTCGAAAGACGAATCAGTACTCTATGTGCTAATGGAAGTTCGTAGCGAGACCGATTATGTGTGGCACCATATACAAAAGGCGTGTGCGTTTTTTGCAGCTATGGAAGACTTTGCTGAACATTTGAAGTCAGTGGGGCATCAGGTGAAATACATTAAACTTGATGATAAAGATAACCTGCAAAGTTTTGAAAAGAACTGCAACACACTGATTGAAGAGTACGGAATCGAAAAGTTTGAATATCAGCTGCCGGATGAGTATCGACTTGACGAAGCGTTGGCAAAATATGTAAAGAGTCTTTCAATAGCCACAAAAGTTTTTGATACCGAACATTTTTTTACCAAGCGTGATGATGTGAAAGATTTCTTCGAAGGCAAGAAACTCATCCTTATGGAGAACTTTTACAGGCACATGCGGAAAGAGCACGGTATTTTGATGAAAGGCGCAGAGCCGGAAGGAGGGCGATGGAATTTTGACGAGGAGAATCGTAAAAAGCTGCCAAAGAGCCACAAGCCGTTGCCACCGCTATTGCTTAGTAATGATGTAACTCCTCAATACAACAGAATCACTAAAGCGAATGTAAAGACAATTGGAAGCATAAGTCCAAAAGATTTTCCGTGGCCGGTAAGCAGGGAGCAGTCACTTGAGTTACTTGATTATTTTGTAAACAATTGCCTTCCGCTTTTCGGTACGTTTCAGGATGCCATGCATACCGATAAATGGTATTTGTATCACTCACGGCTATCCTTCGCTATGAATAGTAAAATGATTTCTCCAAAAGAGGTGATAGAAGCTGCTACCGAAACCTGGGAGAAAAACAAAAGGTCATCGAACTTAACCAGGTGGAAGGTTTCGTGAGGCAGATTTTAGGCTGGCGCGAGTATATGCGTGGTATCTACTGGATGAAGATGCCGGCGTTTGCATCAATGAATTTCTTTGGGCACAAGCGTAAGCTGCCGGATTGGTACTGGACGGGCGAGACAAAAATGAATTGCCTGAAGCACGCCATTGGCCAGTCACTGGAAGCAGCTTATGCGCACCATATACAACGCCTTATGGTTACCGGGAATTTTGCCCTGCTGGCGGGAATAGCGCCTGAAGAGGTGGATTTTTGGTATCTCGGAATTTACATTGACGCTATCGAATGGGTCGAAATCACCAACACACGAGGCATGAGCCAATATGCTGATGGCGGTATTACAGGCTCTAAGCCCTACACGGCAAGCGCAAACTACATCCATAAAATGAGCAATTACTGCGAGGGATGCTATTACGACCGCACCGAACGCACAACTGATAATGCCTGCCCTTTCAACAGCCTGTATTGGGATTTCCACGACCGTAATGCCAAAAAGCTGCAGGACCATCCACGTTTGCGAATGGTATATAATCTATGGAACAAGATGGAGGCAGGACAAAAAGAAGCTATCCTTAAACGTGCTGCTTATTGTCTGGAGAATATTGAAAGGCTTTGATATACTGCTCAGCCCGCTGTATATGTATTTATTTTCAGAGGAGGATTTTTAACCTTATTAAATCTTAGTGGAATTTTATTTTTTGACTTTATCGTTCCGTGGAAAACTTCATACCCATTTTGTTTGATAGTTTTTATATCGCTGCGTGAAATGGAATTTTTATATCCAACAGAATCGCTGTTAACCAAAATCTCAGCCTCATATTTTTTATTTGGCTCTAGATCGACAGAATAAACTATTCCATGGTCGAGTGTACCAAATGGTAAGATAAGGTACCACTCAAAATATAATGTTTCACCCGCATGAATTGTAAAATTTCTGTCCGTCATATTATAATATGTATTATATTTTAAATATTCCATTTCCCTATCTTTATTAGTCAAACCCATTGAAGGAATACTTAGCTTAGGTTCCTGATAAATATTGTTTTCAGAATATATTTTTAAATATCCATGTTTGATACTGATAAGTTCATAGTTGAGGCGCCGAAAATTATCGACATTAAAATAGTATGTTTTATCAGTGTTATTGGTAAGCTTATATTGTATGATAGATTGTGATTCTTCAACTGCGGGCTCGTCTGATGTCACATAGTCAAAATACTTATCCCGCTTTACATCTGCTGAATTAAGTTCCTTTGTAATAATTTCTAGTTCAAAAGCATCTTTTTTTTCAGATTTGCATCCGGTGAGGAGAACTACGGTAACTATTAGAAGATAGGGTATTTTCATTGTAAGGATTGTTTCCACCAAATATACCAAAAAAGCCACCTCAAAAGTGAGATGGCTTTTATGACCTGTACTAGTAAGATGAAAATTACAGGTCTATAGTGTATGATAACGTTACGTTGTTATTATCGGTGTTTACGCGGGCGGTGTTGGCAAAACCATTACCGTCAAGCAGGCTGTTGGTAACCCAGCGGCTATAGTAAGAGTAGGCGAGATCAATTCTTGAATTTCCGAATGTATAACCCAAACCTCCTGAATAACCGCGAAGGTCGCCCATAGCTACATTCTCCTCATACGGACTCTGTTCATAACGGAAACCGCCACGCAGGCTGAATGCTTTAATGCGGTATTCTCCGCCTATGCGTATCTCTGCGGCATAACCCAGGTTATCACTTAGCGCAGCATTTATAGCGCTGAAATTATCGGTTGAGTATCGGGTATTGCCATAATCTCTTATTGAGCCGTCAATGCTTATGAGTCCGCTTTTTCCAAAGATATACGCTAAACTGCCCGTCCATCTGCCGGGAGTGCGCAGGCTATAATCCGGCAATATAAAAGTAAACGCCGGGTCTGTTGTAAAATAGCTCGTTGATGTTCCGTCACATTCAGGGCAGAATGATGATATGCTCTGCCTTACTTCATCCTGAAGGCTGTACCATGTTGGCGACTCGTATGCCAAACCTACACGGAACTCTTCAGTAACTTTGGCAATGGCGCCAACATTCATAGAAAAGCCGCCACCGTAAGTATACCGCTGGGTATCAAAGCGAACCGATTGCAGGCCTAAGTTTGTTGGGGCGTTATAGCGCTCATAAACACTGGTGTTTTTTATGAAATCGGTAAAGTGCACGTTGAGGTTAAGCCCAAGATACAGCCAGTTTTGAAGCTGTGCTGCAAAGTTTAAATTCACCTTGCCGTTAAACCCTGTTGATGAAACGCCAGCCTCCTGGTAATACCTGTTGCTGTTAGTGATATTTTCGGCAGCAATATAGCTTGTATTGTTAGGGGCATTAACGGCAGGGTCAAATAAGTAAGCATTATAGCCCAGGTAGGCCTGCTGCCCTGCAAAGTTAAGGTCTTCAAACCAGGCGTTTTGAAGTGTACTGAGCCTTATTCCGTTGGCATAGCTTAAAAAGTAATCACTTATGCTATTATTAGGGCTTGTGCCCTGTACATAAAAGCTATTGTCAAGATTACCGGTATTCTCATAGTTGAAGCCAAGCGTGAATTTCTTCATTACGGCTTCAGGATTCATGCTGTTGAAAACAAATACGCCACCAATTTGGTTGATTTCAAAAGCATTATCGTTCTTTTTACGGGTGTTACCAAGATATGATGCACTATTGCTCATATTATAGCTTGTAACCGAAGCTGTACCGGTATTGTAGTTGAAGATTGCCATACCGGCAGGATTCACGCCCATTGCAGATATGTCTCCGCCCAGAGCGCCAAATGCACCGCTCATAGCCCTGAAGCGGGCCGTGCCTGTAACATTGTCAACACCATAGCGCACAGCATCAAGCGGGGTTACCATTTCCTGCGCCTGCATAACGGCAGTTCCTAACAAAGCCGAAGCAAAAAATAAATATCTTTTCATAGTTGTTTTATTGTGATTTGTGTAAAAGAAAGAAGCTTCCATTTTGAGCGAAACGAAGTGAAGTCGAAAAATCTCAAATTATTTGTGATAACCTGAGATTTCCCGACTTCAAGATTTAATAATTTGTTAGCGAGATTTCTCCTATCGTCGAAATGGAAAAGCTGTTTTAACCTCTGCGGCCGCCGCCACCGCCGCCGCGGGAACCACCGCCTCCGCCGCCGGAACGGCCTCCGCCAAAGCCACCTGAACTACGCGATGGTGAGCTCATAGTAGGCGTGCTGCGTATTGGTGTGCTCCTGGTAGGAGAGTAGGTGTTATTGCTCCTTGAAGGTGAATTAATATTGCTATTGCTGCGAGTCGAATTTTGGTAACCTCTCACACCATTAGTATTATTGCGTGAGTTATTGTACTGCACATCGCCACGGGTACGCACTGCATTCCCGTTGTTGTTAAACCTGCGGTTGTTGCTAACAGTTGTCCCCCTACCTGTGCTGTAAGAGTTTGCACGCCTACCTGCATTATTGTAGTATTGGGAACGTGTGCCGTTGTAGGCTGCTACGTTACGTCCGTTATAGCGATATCCTCCGTTATAGTAGCCACCGTTATAGTAGTATGGGTAGTAGCCGTGGCCCCAGCCCCAGTTATTCCATCCGCCCCAACCCCAGTTGTTCCAGCCCCAGCCGCCGTACCAGCCGCCCCAGCCATAGCCAAGGCCCCAGCCCCAGCCGCCGCCGTACCAGGAGTTCCATCCCCATCCGGGATATCCGCCCCAACCGTACCAGCCGCCGCCCCAGCCCCAGTTGTTGTCGTAAACATTTATGGTAACATTATCAGGGTCATCGCCCCAACCGGCATTGGCGTTATAGTTTTCAACTACTACCACTGTATCGTTCGGGGTATTCTGCACATCAACCGTAGCAGGATATTGCGTCTGCAGCGATTTAAAGTAGGCCTGGTAGTTCATGTTCTGGCCGTCGACATTGCCGTCACGGTATCGGCCTACGTTTCCGTCATTATACTGGTATACAGGCTGGCCATTGGCATCGCGCTGTGTACCGTTGTATATGCTGTCATTATCATAACCTGATGTATTCTGGTACGAGCCGCACGATGTGGCAGCAACGCCGAAAAGCCCCAACAAGCTGTAAAGGGATATCCGTTTAAAGATGGAGTAGTAAGTTTTCATGGCTAAAGTGCAAATTTTTTTATTGATGTAGCGTATAAAATAGTTAGTTTTGCCTGACGATTTATACAATAAAGATAAAACAATATTTGTGCCAAAAATATAAGTATGAGCAAGAATTTGACCAAGCGGAGTGAAGATTATTCAAAATGGTATAATGAGCTGGTGGTAAAAGCCGACCTTGCCGAAAACAGCGGCGTGCGCGGTTGCATGGTTATCAAGCCCTACGGGTATGCGATATGGGAAAAGATGCAGGCCGAGCTTGACCGTATGTTTAAGGAGACCGGACACCAGAATGCTTACTTCCCGCTGTTCATACCCAAGAGCTACTTCAGTAAAGAGGCGAGCCATGTTGATGGCTTTGCTAAAGAGTGCGCCGTTGTTACACACTATCGCTTAAAGACTTCAGAAGACGGAAAATCTATCGAGGTTGACCCTGATGCCAAGCTTGAGGAAGAACTTATCGTAAGGCCAACGTCTGAAACTATTATATGGGATACCTACCGTAAATGGATACAGTCGTACCGCGACCTGCCTATTTTGGTGAACCAATGGGCAAACGTGGTGCGTTGGGAGATGCGTACGCGCCTTTTCCTTCGTACGGCAGAATTCCTGTGGCAGGAGGGGCATACCGCCCACGCTACCAAACAGGAAGCGATTGCCGAGGCTGAACAAATGATGAACGTATATGCCGACTTCGCCGAGAACTTTATGGCAATACCTGTTGTGAAAGGCGTGAAAACGGCCAACGAGCGTTTTGCAGGGGCAGAGGAAACGTATTGCATCGAAGCTCTTATGCAGGATGGCAAGGCACTGCAGGCGGGTACGTCGCATTTCCTTGGGCAGAACTTCGCGAAGGCATTCGACGTGAAATTTGCCAACCAAGAAGGCAAGCAGGATTATGTATGGGCTACCTCGTGGGGTGTTTCTACAAGGCTTATGGGCGCGCTGGTGATGACACACAGTGATGACAACGGCCTGGTGCTTCCGCCGAACCTGGCGCCGATACAGGTGGTTATCGTGCCGATACACAAGGGTGATGACCAGCTGGCCGAGATAAGCGCCGAGGTGCACACGCTGGTAACGCAGCTGCGTAAGCTCCGCATCTCTGTGAAGTATGACGACCGTACCACCCACAAACCGGGCTGGAAATTCAACGAATATGAGCTTAAGGGCGTACCGGTGCGTATTGCCATCGGGCCGAATGATCTTGCCAACGGTACCTTTGAAGTGGCCCGCCGCGATACCCTTACCAAAGAAACGGTGCTTAAGGGCGAAATAGTGAAGTATGTGCAGGCATTGCTTGAGGAGATACAGGAGAATATGTTTACGAAGGCGCTTAACTTCCGTGACAGCCATATTACCGAGGTAAACAGCTGGGATGAGTTTAAGGATGTGCTTGAGAACAAAACCGGCTTTGTGTCAGCACATTGGGATGGCACCACTGAGACCGAAGAAAAGATCAAGGGCCTTACCAAGGCTACCATCCGCTGTATAGCGCTTGACAGGGCAGAGGAGGCCGGAAACTGTGTGCTTACCGGCGCACCGAGCAAAGGCCGCGTGCTGTTTGCAAAGGCGTATTAAAAATATTTGAAAATTTTTGTTTCAACTATTGCGCGAATAAAAAATAGTTGTATTTTTGCATCCGCATTAGAGAAACAAAATGGCCCGTTCGTCTATCGGTTAGGACTTCAGATTTTCATTCTGGCAAGAGGGGTTCGATTCCCCTACGGGCTACAAAACAAAACTTCAGGTAACTGGGGGAACTCAAAAAAGAAATCGGGTCCGTTCGTCTAGGGGTTAGGACTTCAGATTTTCATTCTGGCAACAGGGGTTCGATTCCCCTACGGACTACAACAAAGAAATTAAAAGATTAAGTAAAAGAAAATGGCAAATCATAAGTCAGCTTTAAAAAGGATTAGGACAAGCGAGAAGAAGAGGGTATTGAACAGGTATCAGCACAAGACTACACGTAATGCTATCAAGGCTATACGTATGGCTACTGAGAAAGGTGAAGCTACTGAAAAACTTTCTGCTGTTATCTCTATGATCGACAAGCTAGCGAAGAAAAACATCATCCACGCTAACAAGGCTTCTAACCTTAAGTCAAAACTTACAAGGCACGTAGCGGCTCTTGCATAAGCAGCCCCTTAGTTATATAATTAGAAAAGCTCTCCGGAAACTGGGAGCTTTTTTTGTGTTACGTTGTTATTAGTATTTTAAAAATGTCGTTAAGGATAATTGATGATAGCCCTAGTTTATTCAGATCGCTCTCTTTTATCCATTGTAAAGCCTCATCCTTAGTCATGTCAGGATTTGTTATGAATTCAGACAACTCAATAACAGTGTTTCTTGTTAAGCCTAAAGATAAGAGTGATACTTGTGTTTTTTGTGAAACACCAAATTCAAGCCATAAATTTAGTTGTGGAATTTGTTCCACTAAATCAAACTTTCCTTCAGACTGTAGAAAAAATCTTAGAATATCAATATAACAGGTTGAATCTTTGGCGAACTTAAATCGCACAAAGTTTTCAACATCCTCCATAGTTTCACGAATTACTACAGGTAATTTTTTTTATATTTTTATATTTTTCATTTCTTTGATAGGATTCAAAGCTTTTCCTAATTAAATAAGATAAAGGTTTACCTGACATCCAATTTATTAATAGGATTGCACGGGATTTGCTAAGCTGAGGGTGATAGAAGGATATCGTTTCACCAATTCTTTCTACTAATTTTGTATATTCATCTAAATTATTGCTATCTTCTGGATAAACAGGAATCATATTCTCAATTTGAACTTTCCTTTTTATAAAGTAATTTAATAGCTGTTGTTGAGCTATCGGTGATATTCCAGGATTTTTGACAAGTATATAATTTGGAATAGTTATTTCATTTTTTAATACTTTAAATAGCTTATCCAGTTTTTTATGAAAGTCATTATTTGAATCAAGTTCATTATTTATAAATTTATTATAGTAATAGCCAAAGGCAAATTCCAAATCTTGTCGAGTTTCTGCCATTTCTCTTGGACTACCATCAATGATAAACTGCACTAATTCATCGGCTTTGTCTGTCTCAATTAGGTCAATTGCTCTACTGATTTTTTGTTTTGATTTATTTGGGTTAGGTTTTATCTTCCAGCTTGTAGGTTCAATACAAATGATATTGCCACTAAACTCTTTACCCCATCTACCTGCTCTCCCTGCAAGATTCCAAAAGTCGTTCTCGTTTAAATCAGTATTTTTTCCTCTTTTTGGTTTCCTTATGAAAATCGACTTTGCAGGAAGGTTGACTCCTTCAAGCAATGTAGAAGTACAAATTAGGTAATTCAAATCACCCTCTTTAAATAATGCTTCTATTTCTTGTCGTATTAACAATGGCATATTACCGTAATGAAAAGCAATACCTTTAGATAAAACTTTTACCAATGCATAATCGGGATGTACAGTTTTTCTAACCAAATTAATTAAGTCTTTAACCCGTTGACTAATTTCGATTTTTGGTAAAAGATCAAATAGCACCAACGAATACTTTTCTGCATCTGCCGCGCCATTTGAATAGATTAAGTTCATTTTGCTGTTATGAGATTCAGCAATCAGAGCTATTTTTTTAGCTTCAGAAGAAGGCCGATGTTTTAAATCCAAAGTGCCTAATTGAATTGTTCGTCCGAGTAAAGCTAGAGTGAGATTCCACTTTTGAGGTTTTCTGGGTATTTGACTTGTGTAAATTAGATTTTGATTTACAGCGACAAATTGAGTATTAATAACATCTTTAGAGGAGTCATTTTTAACATTTTCAAATAATAGTTCCGGGTTTGATGTAAAAGGGCTAGAAAAGAAAACTCTAACACTTGAGTTAAGCTTAACTACCTCTTCAATTTTTTGCTGAAGGAGAATACCGCGGTTACTATCATCAATTTTTTGCGCTTCATCGACTAGTAACAAGTCAATCCGTAGAGGATTTTCTGTAAGGAACCAGTGAAGCCTTTCTTGGGTAAAAACGAATATATTAGATTGGTTGAAACCTTCTTCGTGCTGTGGTACGGTAGAGATATTTACATTCGGAAGATTTTCTTCTTTTAATAATTTTCGCAAATCATATTCAACCTGACTTATAAGTGCTCGGGTGGGGACTATATAGACTATTGTCGAACCTTTATGATTTAATAATTGCTCTAATAGAATATATGATAGAATGAAAGATTTACCAGCCGATGTAGGAGCAGAAATGCTTAATGTATCATTATTTTCAGAAGCAAGATATACTTCTTTTTGAAACCTATTTAATGGGTGTACTTTAGCATTGATATATACAGAATTTTCAATTCTATTTTTAGTAGATTGTAACTTGAGACTTAAAGGTAGATTTTTAGTATAATCTGCATTAATCAAATTCCTGCTAACTGCTAGTTCCTAAGGCCTGTTTATTAGTTAAATTCTCTAATATAACGACTGATGCCGTTTTTTGAATTTCGTTAGTTTTCTGAGTAAGACATGTCTGTGCAATTCTCAACGCTGCATCAAGATGTTCACTTTTTTTCGAGTAGCTGAGGATACTAGCAATAGAAAGCATGTTATTCCAATCTATTTTACTTAAAAGTTCATTCTTTTCTATATGCCAAGTAAGATTTTGAATAGTATCACAAACAGACAAAGTTACGAGAGCTTCAAACTGTCTCTGAAAACTCTGGAGGCTGTAAATTTTATCTTCTATCATTTTTTTAAAGTCGCGAGAAAATGTTCTCTAAATTTTTCAACAGAGGGAAAAGGTATTAAGAAGAAATGTATTTCAAAAAGATCCAGACTAGTATGCTTTTTAATTGTTTTACTAACTTCGGCGAGCCAATCAGTATGTTCAGTATTAAATGCAGAAATTAAATCTTCTAGCGTTTTTTGCTTTGGACCAAGAGGATAATTTTCACTATCAAAGCCGATAAAGCAAATTCCTTTATAGATTAATTTATTTGATAAATCGTCATCTTTGTCAAAATATCGAACCAACATCCTTTCCAAATCATCATCATTAATATTATTTTTAATATTTGATGTGATTAACTGTAAATCTCTTTCTTGGGTCGAACTATGGCCATAGGAATCTATTAAAAAACCATTTATACTTTTTAGACAAGCTGAAAGGCCATCTTTCAAATCCTTGTACATTTTTGATTCCCCCAGTAAAGTGATAAACTATCATTATGTTTATCATATCCGACATGGATTCCATCAGCGCCCTGATAATGTAATTTACCAGATGTTTTCAAAGACATTTTACTTATAATCTGTGGATAGCCTAAAAACTCTTGTGTTAGTGCATATAATAATATTTCACCACCTTCACCAGTTTTCTCTAAGTCAGTAAATAATTCAACGGCTTTCTTTTTCAACTCAATAATTTTTGAGGTTGAACCTGTATTAATGAAAAGTTCTCGTGCTTGATCAATTTCCTGTTTAGGTAAGGCGTAGTCAACTATTTTATTTGTAACAAATTCAATCAGGTCGTTAGTCCGAGGATTTCCTTGCCCGTCTAATTTTACACAGTAACAATGACCTTTTGCTTTCGAATCGGAAATTTCTAAATCAAAGCATAGTTCATGGATACGAGATTTAATTTCGCCATTTGATTTGATTACTAACTTATCAATTGAATTTTCAATCCATTTCATGTAAGGTGATTTTTTTCAAAAATATAATAATTATGTTAAATATCTACATATATTGATTGAAAAATCGAAAGTAGAACAATAGCCCCGATAGAGCCGGTATCCTGCTGAGGCACGAAGCAGATAGAAGCCCCCTAACCCGAGATTGCCACGTCGTGCCTCCTCGCAAACCTAACGCAGTGGTTCGACATAGTCAATGACAGGGAACTAGCTTCACTCGGCAGATGAGTTAGCTAATGTGCCTATGTGGTTAAAAATTTTCAATATGTCAAAGAGCCCGTAAAGCAAAACTTGACATGATGTAAAAACTTTCTGCAAAGGTACGGCGGCTTTTTAGGAGCATTGTTACAAAACCCGTTCAAAAACGTGCAGTTCATCGATTATTTTTATTGGGCACAGTATTCCCCTCTTTCAGAGGGGTGGCTGAAAGCCGGGGTGTTTTTAGCCGCTTCATTTGACACCCCACCCTATGGGCACCCCTCTGAAAGAGGGGAATTGCTTCACTCATGCCGGCACTTCAACTGCTCTCAGTGTGACAGCTTCACTCAAGCGCAATAAAAAATCCCCGCGGCGGGGGATTAGTCAAATTTATGCCTGAAGTAATATTTACTGTCCAGCTCGTCAAAGTCATCCTGTACAATAGGTTTCGGTTTGGGTTTTTTGCCGGCCACCTTTTTCTTCCACAGCTCAAAATTATCGGCAGATAGTTCCTTCTTCATGATGTCCGTCACTTCCTTTTCCCCGAGGGCATACGCCTTTTTTATCTCTTCAAAAGGTTTTCGCTCTTCCTGCGCCAGGGTCACTATCCTCCCAATGGTTTCCCGGTCTAATTCTATACGGCTTTTTTTCATCTGGTGAAAAAATTAAATCAGGTAATTGTTTTTGATGTTTAAGATTAATGAACCAATATTACTAAAAAAAATGTTTTTTGGCAATAGGTATGTGAAAATTGCTGTATGAAGGTTTTATGGAACGCGCCTGCCCGAATGGTACAGGCGGGGATGACGCGGATTAGGCGGATGACCACGGATTTTTAAAACTTGAGTGATGCTCAATCTAAAATCATAAATCCAATCATAAATCAAGTATAAAGCCACGCCCACCAGATGAGGACGAGTTGCAGCGGAAGGCGGAGGAGGAGTATCCATTTCGGGACGCCCATGCCGGCTTTTTTATCTTGGAGCATATACACGTTTGCCGGGAAGATGGCGATGAGCAATGCTATGATTCCCCATGCTGCATAAGCCGAGGTTTCGGGAATGCAGAGGAGTATTCCCAGTACGATTTCGGCCAGGCCACTGATTATGTTGAGGGCTTTTGGTGCAGGGAGGTAATGCGGAATCATCCGGGTGTAAATGCGCGGCACACGGAAATGGTTGAGCCCCGCCAGGATGTATAGCGATGCCATGAGGTAAAGGTGCCACGGTAGCTGCATGGGTTGATTTTACAGCTAATATACGGAATTAATGCGCCGCGCCGCCGCCTTTTGTCTTGACGTTCATCACTACAATAGCCGCAATTATAAGCGCGATGCCCAACCATTGCAGGGCGTTTACAGGTTCGTGGAGCAATACCAGCGCCATCATAACCGATACCGGAAGCTCAAGCGATGAGACGATGCTTCCCAGCCCGATGCCTGTGTGCGGAAAGCCGGCATTCAGCAGCATTGGCGGTATGATGGTTCCGAAAAGTGACAGTACGATTCCCCATTTCAGGAAGATTTCTGCATTATAGGTACCCGTCCAGGTTACCGCTACGAAAATAGCCACGATTACCGCGCCGCCCAAAAGCATATACAGGCTTCGCTGTGCCGACGACAGGTGTGGCGCTACCCGGTTGGCCGTGAACATGGTTGTGGTGAACGATGCCGCAGCGAGGAGCCCACAGCCTACACCGATGATGTTGAGGGGCGCCTCGTTTGCGAAGACTTTTGCGGCAAGCGCTGTCCCGACCAAAACAATGATCACAGCAAAGATTTTTCTACCGGAAGGCATAGTTTTGTTAAGGATGGCCTCAAGGAGTACGCCCATCCACACGGTTTGCATCAAAAGCACGATGCAGATTGACACGGGCACGCCGTAGTGTACCGCGAGATAATAGAACACGCTGGTCATACCCATTGATGTTCCGGCCGTCATAAGCCCCGCGATGTTTTTTGGGGTGGCTTTGAGTACGGCGCCTTTTTGCGTCCGCGGGTTATGGCGTTTATTATGAGTATCCCGAGGATGCCCAGGATAAATTGTGATGATGTGACTTCGGCAGTGGTGAAGCCTTCTTTATAGGCGAGTTTTACGAAGGTGGCGAGCATACCGTAGCTGGTTGCGCCGAGCCCTACGAGTACCACACCTTTCAATACGTTGTTTTGTGACATTTCCTGAATTTAAAAAGCGGGCAAAGATACCATTGTTTTTTGAAATGGCGATTGAAGTTTGATTTCCAAAAACTGCTATTGTTAAAGAAACGTTAATGGTTGCACTGCTGTTGACCGAAGGGTGCAGGCAAATTACTCTGCTGAAACGTCTTCCTCAAGATCGCTGAGATGAACCCGGAGCGCTTTCACCGAAATGCTGATTTCCCAAAATGAGACTCCGAGTGAAATCAATAGTAGTAAAAGGCTGAGCCCGAACAGATAAGTCCCTGCAAGCTGTATCCCGCTGAAAAGTAATGTCATTGAAAATACTGAAAAGAAAAGGCTTAGCACACCGTACATCTGCATGTGCCGGATGAGTGTGAGGCGCAGGCTCAGGTTCTTGATCTCAACCAAAATGTTCTTGTTTTTGTTTTGTTTATAGCTGGTTTTCAGGCTCCTGACGATGGTTGCAACGGTGAGAAAGCGGTTGGTATAAGCCAGGAGTATAAGTGATGTTGCCGAAAAAAGCAGGGCAGGGGTTTCGATGTTTAAAGTCATTTCAGGTAGATTTATTGTAAAGATATAAAATGCCGACGACTGTTCAGGCCTTTGCTTTTCGGTCGGGTATGCGCTATATTTGTGTAAAATTTTAAAACATGGCACAAAAACCGGGGATACCAAAAGGGACGAGGGATTTTTCACCTACCGAAGTAGCTAAAAGACAATACATTACCGGCATTATAAAAAAGCATTTTGAGTTGTTTGGGTTTATGCCGATTGAAACACCTTCTTTTGAAAACAGCGAAACCCTGATGGGCAAATATGGCGAGGAAGGCGACAGGCTGATTTTTAAGATTTTAAATAGTGGTGATTACCTGGCCAAAGCAAATGAAGAGTATTTATCAGAAAGAAACAGCCTGAAACTTACATCTCAGATTTCTGAAAAAGCCCTGCGCTATGACTTAACGGTGCCCTTTGCTCGTTATGTTGTGCAATATCAGAATGATATAGAATTCCCGTTTAAGCGTTACCAGATACAGCCGGTTTGGAGGGCTGACCGCCCACAGAAAGGCCGTTTCCGCGAGTTTTACCAGTGTGATGCCGATGTTGTAGGGTCTAACTCGCTATGGCAGGAGGTTGAACTTGTGCAGTTGTATGATGCTGTTTTTACTGAACTAGGTTTTGTTGGTGCCACTATTAAAATAAATAACAGAAAGGTGCTTAGCGGTATAGCCGAAGTTATTGGCGCTAAAGATAAATTGATAGATTTTACCGTTGCGCTTGATAAGCTCGACAAAATAGGTGAGGAAGGCGTAAAAAAGGAAATGCTTGAGAAAGGTATTGCTGCTGAAGCGATTGAGAAGGTACAGCCCCTCTTCAATTTTACGGGAGATATCAATGAAAAACTGGAGAAGCTGTCACAATTGCTGGCATCATCTGAAGAAGGTATGAAAGGTGTTGAAGAGCTGCGTTTCATTTGTGATAATGTTGCCGCGCTCGGCCTTGGCCAATCTAAGCTGGACCTTGATGTTACCCTTGCACGAGGGCTCAACTATTACACCGGCGCTATATTTGAAGTGACTGCGCCTGAAGGTGTTGCCATGGGCTCTATTGGCGGTGGCGGCAGGTATGATGACCTTACTGGCATTTTCGGATTGAAAAATATGAGCGGGGTAGGCATATCTTTCGGACTTGACCGTATTTACCTCGTGGTTGATGAGCTTGGGCTGTTCCCTGAAACTGTTACAGAAAGTACTAAAGTACTTTTCCTTAACCTAGGCAATGCAGAAGCTCTGTATGCACTTAGGGCTATTAAATCTCTTCGTGAGGCAGGGATTAAAGCCGAACTTTATCCTGATGCCGCGAAGATGGGTAAACAGTTTCAGCATGCAGATAAACGCGGAATTACGTATGCGGTTATAGCAGGCGGTGAAGAAATGGCTGCTAATGTTTATACTCTCAAAAATTTGGAGACAGGAAATCAGGAAAAGATTGAAATTGAAACCCTGTCAAACAGGTTGTTATAAAAAAATCCCATCTTTTAAAGATGGGATTCTGTTTTTTGTGTAAGATGGTTTGAGTTTATGAACTGTTTAAGCAGTTTCCATAAAATGAATTTTGCTCTTAGGCACGTTTCCGGTGTTGTCCTGCATAATTTCAATGCCAAGAATCTCGAACGGGCGCTCAATCTGGCAGTCGTTAATGTCAAGGTAGTCCATTACAAGCTCATCAAAACTGTCAGGGTGCAAGGTGATGGCAACACTGTCAGTCAGCTCATTTTCAATAATGAAATTTCTCATTCCGTCATAAGTAATTTTCTCCATATTGCTGTTATTTAAAGTTGGGTTAAATGTAATAATAAGGTTTAACCGTGTAACTTTACAAGTGTTAAATGTTTGAATTTTAACATTCTACGCTATTTACAATATAGATATCACTCGGTAAATAATATTATTCCGTTACCTGTATTGCCTGATTTTACTGGATTGTTTGTTACTGCATCAAAATTTATGTTGGTATATTTTTTCCTGAACTCGGGAAGATCGCGTTCCACATTTGTGCCCACAATAATCCTTGGAGAGCCGGGTTGGGCCATATCATTGTAAGAAAGTTCTCCTATATAATTTATTGTTCCTGCCGAAACGGTAAACGGAATTGAAAATTTCTGGCTTGATGTTACCATTCCCGAGTAGCCTATATGGTCAAGGTAATTGTATTGGGTAAAAGCGTAGTTACCCGGCTGGGCCTCAATCATAAACAGGTATGTTTTCTTTTCATTAAAGTCTCCCGTATAACTGCGTGTATTGCCTTCCCGTGCCTTTATAATAATCCTTCCTGAATTTTTCTTCCGGATTTTCTTATCAGTTGTTACAGGCTCATAAAAAAAAGCGGTAAATGTCATTGGCAGGCTTTTCATTTCCTGTAAAAGTTATTGTACCTATAACAAGCCCTGTACCTGAAGCTGATGAAAAAGACTGGGGCGGAACATCATTTTTTGCAGTGCTGCAACTGGCAATAATAATTAATGATATAAGGGTTAGCAGATGTTTCATGACTTTGAAATTTATGTAAAGTTAGCAGAAATTTTAGTTGAAGGTAAGCTTTAACGTTACCTTACAAGTAATTAACATTATGATGTAACTTGTTTACAATTAAGGGTTCTACCTTTACATTACATCGTTCACAACAAAAATATTACTAACTAAAATTTCAACATTATGTCTATCATGAAAAACGATCATTCTGAAGGTAAAGTAGCAAAAGCCATTGAAAACCAAACAGCAAAACTTCCATCTGATACATTTCTTTGGGCTGCACTTGGGTCTATGGCTGTGTCGGCAACCTTAAAAGCTTTCGGTAAAAACCACACGGCTCTGTTTGTGGGCCAATGGGCCGCCCCGTTCCTGCTGCTTGGTATCTATAACAAAATCGTAAAAGTAGAGGGTAATGATGCAGAAAGCAGCCCTATAAGCCGCTATGCAGAACCTGAGGGAACACTATAATTACTGATACTAAATTGACTGAGCCCGCACATGCGGGTTTTTTTATGGGTTAATTTACTGTTAATCAAACAGGCATGCTCAAATACCAATAGTATCTTTATAACAAAAACCAAAACACTATGAAAACAATTAAACTTTTAGCGCTTACAGCAATGCTTTGTATGGCTGCAGCATGTAATGATGATGACCTTGATATAACACGCGACAATGGTGTAGGGCCTGAAAATGCAGGAGTATACAACCTAACAAAAGTAATGGTGTTTGATCCTGTTGATTTTAATTTGGATGAAGTAGCAAATAATGATTTAATGCTTGAATCGCCATGTTATGGCGGCTCAAGAATAGTATTGAATGAAGACGGTACTTACGAATATTCGAACAATAATGTATTCTTTGAGTCTGAAACGGGCTGCTCTTTTGAAACAATTGAAGGCACATGGGAAATTGAAGGAAGCGACATCCTGATGACCGCCACCAGTGTTGATGTGCCTCTGACTACTGAGCATGATTTTAATGGAACAGAAATTATTATTGTACGCAATAATGGTACTTACCCTACACGTGACGCAGAAGACAACCCGGTATACGCTACAGGTACTGTAACATATACCTATACAAAATCTTAGAAGGCTTTTCATAATGAAGAAAAGCGCCGGAATACTGCTTTACAAATTTGAAGGAGGGCGGTTGCTCTTTTTCCTGGTACATCCCGGCGGGCCCTATTTTAAAAATAAAGATGCCGGGTGGTGGACAATTCCCAAGGGCGAGATAATGCCGGGCGAAGAACCCCTTGACTGTGCCATACGCGAATTTGAGGAAGAAACAGGACATAAGCCTGAAGGTCTTTATACTGAATTGCAGCCTGTGGTACAAAAAGGTGGTAAAACTGTTATGGGCTGGGCATGTGAGGGAGATGTAGACGCCGGCAACGTACAATGTAATGAATTTGAAATAGAATGGCCGCCACGTTCGGGCAAGAAGCAGTCATTTCCTGAGATAGATAAAGCGGGCTGGTTTACAGTAGAAGAAGCTTTAATACTAATAAATGAGAGGCAGCAATCATTTTTAATTGAAGTTCAGAAACTTGTATAAGCTATTCGTCAGCGCCAATATCTATATTGGTGTTGTATTTATTAAGGTATTTCTCCAGAAGTTTACCCTGCTTAAAACTAAGCTTCCAAATAATTTTATTGGTATGGCAGTGGCACCATAGCTCAATATAAAAATCATGCAGAGAATATAAAAGCTTCCGCACCTCTCCCTCAATACAGGCATCAATCAATACACCGTCGGACCATAATAGCCGGTATTGTTCGGTATCATCAAGTTGTTTGTATTCTGAAAGCTTCATAAAGTAAATTTAATGATTTCCCTGCTATTACAGCCTATATAGTATGTTAACGCTAAGATTAATGATAAAATTATAGAGTTGCTTATTCAGGCTTTAATTTATCTTTTTATTAGCATAAGGTTAGCTATCATTTTACATTTCAATACCGACCTTGCACTCAAAACAATATGCTATGAGACTCCTTCTTTTACTGCCGAACATTATATTTATAATCATATCCGGATACAATCTCTGGAGTGAATTTAATACCCAAAACCCCGATTACTTAACGTATAAGGTTTTACATGCAACGGTATTTATAAGCTGCTCTGTATTTTCATTTCTAATTATAAAATCTATATATAAATCGGTGTCGTACAGGAACGAAAGTGATGAGATCCTGGCAGAGAATATATTAGCTTAATTCTAATAAATAAAAAGCCTCACGATTGTGAGGCTTTTTATTTATCTGTGTATGTGTTAGTTCAGCTTTTCTTCACGTTTTTTCATGAAATAATAAAACCCAAATGCAATTCCCACCAATGCAAGATAAATAAGCTTTGAATTGATTGGTGCCGGCGGCGGGTCTCCTCCCTCAAGGTCACCATCAGGGTTATCCTGGCCCGGCTGAGCATAAAGAGCAATGTTGCTAACCAAAAAGAAAGCAAGCATATATAATTTCAAGAAACTGTTTTTCATAACATTAGGGGGTTTATTACGAGGTCAAAAATAGAGCATATTTTTAACATACAAAAAAAAATAACATAATTTTTGAATATGTAACGATAACTTAAAGTTATAATGCACTGAAAATAAAAAAAATGGAAGCATTAAGCTTCCATTTTTTGTAGCGAAGACGGGAGTTGAACCCGTGACCTCAGGGTTATGAATCCTGCGCTCTAACCGACTGAGCTACCTCGCCATTTTATTCGGTTTGTACATCCTTGAATGCGGGTGCAAATATAGCACTAAATTTAAACGATGCAAATATATTTTGCTGAAAAAAATAATTTGTAAAAATGCTTTTTTATGAATGTTAAATATTCTATATTTCCCGAAATTTAATACTGAAATGGACGAAAAAATAAAATACGAGCTTGAGTTTCCCATAACTTCTTCACCACAACTTCTTTACCAGTATATTTCCACGCCTTCAGGACTATCTGAATGGTTTGCCGATAATGTAAACAGCAGGGGTGAATACTTCACATTTATATGGGATGACAGTGAAGAGAAGGCCCGTATGTCGTCAAAAAAAACAGGTGAGAAGGTAAAATTCAGGTGGGTTGACGAAAATGATAAGGATAGCGATTATTATTTTGAACTGCGTATTTTAGTTGATGAGATAACAAAAGATGTATCACTAATGGTAGTTGACTTCGCTGAAGAAAATGATATACAGGAATCTAAGCAGCTTTGGGAAAACCAGGTGAGCGACCTGAAACATGTGCTTGGCTCAGTTTAGGAAAAGCTACAGCTTTACGCTATATTTGCCCTGATATTTCAGGGCATTTTTTATGATAAATTACAACGGCACATTAATGGCTGAAGCTGCCATACCATTACACACAAACCGCGCATTTCTTTACGGTGACAGCATTTTTGAAACCATGAAAGTGGTTGATGGCAAGGTGCTGTTTCTTGAAGACCATTATTTCAGGCTTATGGCTTCCATGCGCATTGTACGTATGGAAATACCTATGCATTTCACTATGGAGTATATGGAAGAGCAGGTAAAGCTGTTGCTCTCATCATTCGAAAGCACCTCTTCGTACAGGATAAGATTATCGATTTTCAGAAAGCCGGGAGGTAAGTATCTGCCAACGGATAATAATACTGAATTTATTATCACCGCAGAGGCGCTGAATAGCGCTTTATATTCATTTACTGATGCAGATTATGAAGTTGACCTTTACAAAGATTTTTATGTCTCAAAACAGCTTATTTCAACGCTGAAGACCACAAATAAAATGGTTCACATTACAGGCAGCATATATGCCCATGAAAACGGGCTGCAAAACTGCCTGTTGGTAAATGATGAGAAAAATGTTGTAGAAGCCCTGCAGGGTAATGTTTTTATGCTGATGGGCAGTAAACTGATTACTCCTCCTGTAAGTGACGGATGCCTGAATGGTGTAATGAGAAAGCAGATAATCGCTTTAGCGAAAAAGATTGATGAGGTTGAAGTTGTTGAAAGCTCTATATCACCATTTGACCTTCAGAAAGCTGATGAAATCTTTATTACTAATGTGATACAGGGTATACAGCCGGTAACAAAATACCGCAAAAAAGAATATAGTAATACTTTCTCGATAAAACTATTGCAGAGATTGAATGCTGCAGTTAGGCTGGGTTAGTTAAATGTAGGGTTTTCAGGCGCATTGCTCCATATCAGGTAGTCGCCGCCCAGTTCCATAATTTTTTCTTTCCAGAATGAAGTGCTTGACTTGCCAATGATACGGTTTTGGTAGCTGTTTTCACTTACTATCCATGAGTTATCTTCAAGCTCATCTTCAAGTTGGTGCGCATCCCACCCTGTGTAGCCCAGGAAAAAGCGGATGTTATTTTTCTTTATCAGTCCCTGGTTTATCAGTTCTTTAGTTGATTCAAAATCGCCACCCCAGTAAATGCCGTTAGATATCTCTATACTGTCAGGTATCAGGTCTGGCACGTTATGAATAAAGTACAGGTTATCCTGCTCAACGGGCCCACCATTGTATATTTTAAAGCTCCCATGTATCTCGGGTATAAGGTCATGAATAGTGTAGCCGAGCGGTTTGTTTAGGATGAAGCCGATAGATCCTTCACTGGTATGGTCGGCAAGGAGCACTACAGACCTGTTGAATGATATATCCCCAATTGTTGAAGGTTCTGCTATCAGCAGGTGGCCTTTCTTAGGTTTTATTGAAATCATCTTTGGTGCAATTTGAAATAAATTTAACTAAAAAATATATACGTTCAAAAAAATTTAGAAACTTTTAAAAAAAAAGCCTTCTTTAACAGAAGGCTTAATTTTAATTCTATAAACAGGATTATTTTTTAGCGTTAACTGAACCGTCCAGCTCAGCTCCCGGCTTGAATTTAACTACATTTTTAGCAGCAATGCTTATGCTTTTTCCTGTCTGAGGATTTCTGCCTTCTCTTGCAGCCCTGTTTGAAACTGACCAAGAACCAAAACCTACAAGAGATACCCTGTTTCCTGCGTTAAGCGCGCCGCCTACGTTTGAGATGAAAGATTCAAGCGCTTTTTTTGCAGCACCTTTAGAAATTCCTGCATCAGCAGCCATTGCGTCGATTAATTCTGATTTGTTCATAATGATTGGTATTAATTGTTTGGTTAAAAATTTTTATTTTTCACTCCTGTCCTACAAATTTAATAGGAAAATCAACGTACACAAGTGTTTTCGTATTTTTTCGTATTCATTGTTGATAACTTTAGCCCGAATGTTGATAAGGACTGTTGTATTATTCAAAAATCTGTTAACCTTAGTGTTTATGCGGTTTAATAGGCCATAGCATTATCACTTAGCTGTAAACCGTTCAGCAATTCCGCAGCTGTCATTTTTTTCTTGCCGGGAAATTGTAATGACAGCACTTCCAGATAACCGCCATTTACTGCAACCTTTATTTCTTTTTTTCCTGTTAATATTGCTCCGTTGCTATAATTGTGGGCATCAGGAATAAACCTTGCTTCATAAAATTTCACATTCCATTCCTGTTCGTTATCTTTAATTAAACTCCAGGCAGCAGGATAAGGGCTCAGCCCCCGTATAAGGTTGTGTATGGCTTTTCCGGGAGCATTCCAGTCAATTTTACAATTATCCCTGTTTAGTTTGTAAGCAGTTTTTAAATCGCCTTCCTGTGGCTGTATAGTTGTGGTTACATTGCCGCTTTCAATTAGCTGCAATGTTTTTATTATCGTTTCCTGCCCCAATACCATCAGCCTGTCATGCAACGCACCTGCAGTCTCATTTTCACCTATTTCAGTTTCAGCTTTCAGTATCATGGCCCCGGTATCTATTTTGTCATCTATAAAAAAAGTGGTGACACCCGTTTTTGTCTCTCCGTTTATTACAGCCCAGTTGATAGGCGCTGCACCGCGATAATCGGGCAGGAGGGAGGCATGCAGGTTAAACGTACCCAGCTTAGGCATTCGCCAAACAGCTTCTGGCAGCATACGGAAGGCTACCACCACCTGTAAATTTGCATTCAGGCTTTTTAATTCTTCCAAAAAAGCAGGGTCTTTAAGATTGGTAGGCTGCAATAGCTTCAGGTCTTTCTCCTGGGCATATTCTTTCACAGCCGAATATTTTAGTTTCTGTCCGCGGCCTGCAGGTTTATCAGGTGCTGTAATTACTCCGGCAATTTTATATCCCTCTTTATATATCGTGTCAAGTATGCCGGTTGCAAATTCGGGCGTCCCCATAAATACTATGCGTAGTTTTTCCATTATGCTATGCTGTAAAAGTTTCGGTTATCAATTTTTATTTTTCGTTCTTCAAGTAATGTGCGCAGTGCAGTCACTGTTTCTTGTGTTGTTAGCCCGAGGGTGCGCTCAAGTTCAGCTGAACTGTGAGGCCCTGTTTTAAGTACTTCTACTACGGATGATCTTATAGCTGCCGGTTTAACGGTCTCTTTAGCGGAAGCTATACAATTTGAACAGTTTCCGCAATCTGTGCTGTCGGTTTCCCCAAAATAGTCCAGTATCAGCCTGCTTTTGCATCGCGCAGTATTGGTAATATATTCCACCACGGCATCAAACTGAACGGTCTTTAATGCGTTCTGCTGTTCCAGGAATTTTATGGTTTTGTTTATCGTAAACTCATCTTCGCGTACCTCATTAAATGTGATGGTACTGTCATTACCTGAGCTTTTATAAGCAATTATTTCTTTCTGCGAAAGCTTCTCAAGCAATACTCTGAATTCATTTTCTGTACATTTCGCTTTCTTGCAGATAAATTCTGTATTAATAGCTGTCTGCATGTCAAAAATACCGGGATAATTCCGTACCAGCGCCAGCACCATTTCTTCATCAGCCGGGTTAAGGCTTATGTACCGCAGCACTTCTTTACCCTCAATCAAAAATTGCAGGCTCACACTTTCATTAAATTGTTGTGACAAAGTAAGTATGCCCTGCCTGTCGAGAAATTGTATTGCGTTAAAAGCTTTAATGGGGTTAAGGTTATAATGCCTGCAAAAATCATTGAAATTGAACGGAAAAGTTTCACCAAGCCCTTCGCCATATGCAATTTGAAGATGGCTGTTGAGTTTGGCATATACTGTGTGGACAATAGATTTATCAGGCAGCACATCAATAAACTGGCTCCTGGCCGTCCTTATGTCGGAAGCATTTACCAGCGCTACAGCAAATGATTTTTCACCGTTGCGCCCGGCACGTCCTGCTTCCTGGTAATAGCTTTCAAGGTTTTCAGGCAGCTGAATGTGTGCAACGCATTGTACATCGGGTTTGTCTATGCCCATCCCAAATGCATTTGTTGCAACCATTACCTTCGCCTTATTTGCCAGCCATGCCGACATATTTGCTTCTTTCTCACGAGAAGTAAGTCCGCCGTGATAAAATGTCGCGCTGATGCCTAATGAAATGAGCTGGCGCGATACTTCATGGCACGCTTTACGGTTGCGTACATAAACTATCGATGAACCGCTATACTTTGTAAAAATACGCTGCATCTGGCCAAGCTTATCTTCTGCTTCCAGAACCATATAGGCGATATTTTCCCGAAGAAACGATTTTTTAAAAAATGCCACATCGTGCATCTTCAGCTGCGCGACAATATCCTGCTGAACCCTTTCAGTTGCTGAAGCTGTAAGTGCAATTAATGGTACTTTAGGCAGGTAATCGCGTATTTTGTATATTTGGAGATAAGCGGGCCGGAAATCATGCCCCCATTGCGATACACAATGCGCTTCGTCTACAGCAATAAGGTTTACCGGCAGCTGGCCGATACGCTCTGCAATCCAGTCAGATTTTAAACGTTCCGGAGAAATGTACAGGAATTTATAATCACCGAACTTACAGTTGTCAAGAAGGTTGCTTATTTCATCTGAAGAGAGGCTCCCGGCCAATGATACGGCTTTTATACCACGCTGCTTCAGGTTTTCTACCTGGTCTTTCATCAGGGCAATCAATGGTGAAATTACCACACACAACCCATCGCGCATGATCGTAGGCACCTGGAAGCAGACAGACTTACCGCCTCCGGTCGGCATCAATGCAAAAGTGTCGCGCCTTTGTAATACAGCATTGATTATCGCTTCCTGCGGTTCACGGAAGGTATCATAACCCCAATATTTTTCCAGGATGTCTTTTGCCTGCATTAACGGATTTTACGAAAGATGCCCTAATATAAAAAGAATTCGGTTATCAAGGGTGTCTTTTGGCACTTCAATCATTTCGTAGCCGTAGCTGCGGTAGGTTTCAAGCAAATGTTCGCTGATAAGTTTTGCCTGCTCGTAATTTTCGTAGCGTGCCTCATCGGCAGTATATATCTCTTCCCATGGCGGCAAAAAGAATATCTTGGTGTATTTGTGTTCGTGGCAAGCTTCGTCAAAAAAGGCGGGTAACTGTCGCCTATGTAGTGCATATAGGCAAGCACATCGGGTATGCCACGGTCAAGAAATACTATGTCACACTCTTCTGCAAGGGCATTTTTGTACTGCTTTTTCCGGCCTTCAAGAAGCAGCTCACTAAATAAAAGCGGTTTTTCAAGAAACAGCTGCTCAATACCCTGCTTACGCGCTTCCAGTGTCACTTCACGCGAAATTTCAGGATAGCATGTGTATCCCTTTTCGGTAAGCCCGTCAATTATTGTAGTTTTCCCTGAGCCGGGGCCACCAATTATCACAACTATTTCTTTACCCACTTTTGTAAAATAAGCGGCAAATTTAGGCAATAGTCACTTATTTTAAAAGCATTTTCCCATATGTACGGTGTTAAATGATAATCCTTTGTTAAACCTCTTCATTTCAAGGTAAAGTCATGGTATTTTTGAAAGGAAACAAAAATTATTTGCCATGAAGAAATACAGAAACATGAGGCTTGAGGCCGTAACAGGAAGTGAAAATAAATATGCACACTATTCAGCATTCAAGAAGAAAGATGCAGCCGTAAGGAACATTGAAATAATTGTTGCCTGCGTAATTGCGTTTATGGCCGGTATGGGCATCTACCAGGTTCTGTAATTTATCTGCCATATAAAACAATAAAAGCCGCTATAATGCGGCTTTTATTGTTTTTAGGAACGCTTAGTTCCCTGCACTGCTGCCTCCCTCAATATAGGCTTTAAATCCGTCAATATCTTTCTGCAGCATGCTTTCAAACACAGGGGTTAACATTTTGGCTGCAACTTCACCGGCAGCTCCCAGTGGTGCGTGGTAAGAAATTGTCACTTCAATATCTGTAGAAGTACCGTTGTCTGTAAATCGTACTTTACCTGAATTGTTTATTGTAGAACCCGGCATTGAGTGCCAGCTAAGAAGCTTGTTGGGTTCATCCATCAGTATTTCAGCCGTCCAGCCAATTGTACCAAGGCCACCCGGTATCCTTGCTTTCCATTCCGATTTATAATTGTCAATTACCGAAACACTGTGCAGGTGCTCCATAAAGAGTGGAAGGTTTTCAAGCTTGCGCCAGGCGTTATACACTTCGTTTACAGGCCTGTCAATTGTCTGGTTTTGAGTAATAGCTACATTACCTCCTGAAAGCTTTTTGCTGTGTGACAGCGCATCGTATGCAGGGCAGTAGCCGCTTATCCCGCGGAAAAGCATTGTGCCGGCTGTAAGGCCTTCAAGGGCTTTTTTGCCATTGCCATGGTTTTTCTTGAATGCGCGGTACAAAAGGTAAGAGCCGGCTGCCACCATCAAAATCCTTTCGGTAGTGCCTACGTTTACCCTAAGCCCCGGGATGACGCTTTTTTTGCCTTTGTGAAGGTATTGATCAGCTTCGGTAGAATTTGACACCGTTGCATAACGGTTAGGGTCGGTACCTGACGGGTCATATTTTGAGAAACTTAATTTGTCTGTACTATAGGCCTCCCTGCCTAAAGCCTGTTGTTTAATCGGTTCCATATAAGTTAGGTTTTGAAGTTTAATATGTTTAAAATTACTTTATAAACCCCTGTAGTACTACTAATTATATGATAAACTATTCTTAATAATGTTATAAAAAAAGCGCTCCGGACTGAAGCGCTTTTTTATTAAAGATATAATATTACTCCCAAACCAATTCGTCAACTCTCCATTGACCATTATGTTTTGTGAGATATACTGAAACGTCAATATCTTTTCGTGTGCCGTCAACGCTGATGTCAAAATTTGCCTCACCATCATTATTGTGCGTGGATACTGATCCGGTTGATAGAGAAATTGCTTCAATTCCACCTGTAATTGTTTGAATTTCATGGCTTTTATGAATTTCTTGTTCAGCAGTCTTGAATGCATCGGTAGATTTAAGCCCGAATGAAACCAAAAATACGAAGGCAGTAACAGCAATTGCCAGACCAATAATTACTAATGCAATGAGCTTATAATTTCTTTTACGAATTTTGCGGTTTGCTTCAAGAATTTCTTGTGGAAAATTATATGGATTTTTCATTCTCTTAATCCAGCCTTTCTATTTTAGCTCCAAGTACCCTAAGCCTCTCGTCAATCCTTTCATAACCGCGGTCTATCTGGTCGCCGTTTTGGATGGTGCTTGTACCCTTAGCTGAAAGTGCAGCAATAAGCATTGACACACCCGCCCTTATATCAGGAGACGACATTGTAATGCCTTTGAGCTGCGACTTAAAGTCGTGGCCTATTACCACAGCCCTGTGCGGGTCACATAGCATTATTTTAGCGCCCATATCTATAAGCCTGTCAACAAAGAATAGTCGGCTCTCAAACATCTTCTGGTGGATGAGTACACTACCGCGTGCCTGTGTAGCTACTACCAGTACAATGCTTAGCAGGTCAGGGGTGAAGCCCGGCCATGGTGCATCTGCAATGGTAAGTACAGAACCGTCAATGTAATTTTGTATCTCGTAACCATCTGTATGTGCAGGAATGTAAATATCATCGCCTTTCCGCTCTAGGGTTATACCCAGCTTGCGGAAGGTATTAGGTATAATGCCCAGGTTGTCCCAGCTAACATTCTTGATGGTGATTTCGCTGCGTGTCATGGCTGCAAGGCCAATCCAGCTTCCTATCTCAATCATGTCGGGCAATATCCTGTGTTCGCAACCGCCAAGCTTTTCAACACCTTCAATATGAAGCATGTTTGAGCCAACGCCTGTAATTTTTGCGCCCATGCTGTTCAGCATGTTGCACAGCTGCTGCAGGTAAGGTTCACACGCTGCGTTATATATGGTAGTTTTACCTTCGGCGAGCACGGCAGCCATTACAATGTTGGCAGTACCGGTGACAGATGCCTCATCAAGCAGCATGTATGCGCCCTTCAGTTTGTCGGCTTCAACACCGTAAAAATATTCTTCTTTATTATAGCGGAACTTTGCACCCAGGTTTATAAAACCTTCAAAGTGTGTATCTAGCCTTCTGCGGCCTATTTTATCACCGCCCGGCTTAGGTATATAACCCTTGCCAAAACGTGCCAGCAGGGGCCCTACAATCATTATAGAGCCACGCAGCGCTTTACCCTCTTCTTTAAAGGCATCGCTCTGCAGGTAATCCATATTCACTTCGTCCGCCTGGAAACTGTAAGCGCCATGGCCCAGTTTTTCAACCTTCACACCCAGGTTTTTAAGCAGGGTGATAAGCTTATTGACATCAATAATGTCAGGTATATTGGTAATCGTTACTTTTTCAGCTGTAAGCAGTGGTGTACAAAGTACCTGCAATGCTTCATTTTTAGCGCCCTGCGGGGTTATCTCTCCTTTTAATTGTGTTCCTCCTTCAATTCTGAATGTTCCCATGAAAACGTTACTGGTTAGGGTTTTTTCGGTTATTTTTATTGTTCTGGTTCTGGTTTCTCATGCCGGTATTCTGGCGTTGCATTTTTTGGCGCGGGTTGTTGTTCCCAGGATTATTGAACTGCATTTTGTTAGAAACTTTCTTGTTCACCTTCATCAGGTCGGTTGAGTTTGAAAGCTCTTCATCGGTTAGCTGCAGGTTTATCTTCCCGCCCGAAAGCTCATACAGGTGTTCAAATATAACTTCGTCTTTCACAGTGTCCTTATTCCAGCTGAGATATGATTTCTTCATATGGTTGGCAATCACCATGATAAGGGCGTTTTTCATGTCACCGTCCTCCCATTTCAGGGCAACATCAATCATATATTTAATATTATTGCCGTAAAACCTGTATTTCGGGAAATTTTGCGGATAAGCCAGCCTTTCAGGCTTTTGTGCCAGCAATTCACGTGAGGGGATAGGGTAGGGTGAATCGACTTCAAGCTTAAAATCACTCATAATAAACAGCTGATCCCATAGTTTATGCTGAAAATCAGGGACATCACGCAGGTGCGGGTTTAGGCTGCCCATTACTGTAATTATATATTTTGCCGCCTTGTTGCGTTCTTCACGGTCTTCAAGCGCTACCGCCTGCTCAATTAGTTTTTGCAGGTGGCGGCCATATTCAGGAATGATAAGGTGCGGCCTTTCGGCATTGTATTCCAGGTGTGTAACCGCTTCTTCCGGGGTAAATTGCATAGTTGTTGTTATAATGATATTATGCCTTCAATCTCCGAAAGCTCCAGATATTTATCAATAACGCTTTGTGCGCTTTCCATTTTCACATTTATTGAAACGCTGGTGTACTTGCCTGTTTTTGACTGCGTTGTCTCAATTACGGCACCCATGCGGTCAAATGAATCTTCTATCTGTAAAACCTTCTGATTGTCTGAGGGCACTATAAATTTAAATAAATATTCTGCCGGCCAAAGGGTTGAGTTGGTAAGCTCTTCTTTAAGCCGTGCGTAAAATTCCTCTGTTTTCTTATCCATCTATCATTAAAAATAAACGCAAATATACGGTTTTATGCGTTGCAGAGTGAATGCAGATAAATGGCCGTAGATAAATCTTTAAAAATTTAAATAAAATACCACACAACAACAGAAATTATTGAAAAACATAAAGCTATGTAGTAGGAAATTCTTACAAAAAATATAAGCTTAAGGTGACTTTTAAAGAGCCTGAGTACAAACATAAGCAATGCACCCATTATTAAATTGATGAATAATGTAGGTAAAACAGTGGTAATAATTATGGTATTGTAATCTTCATAAATGTAGTAAAACAATAATGAAAGCAGTATGGTAAACAATGGCAGCCAGATAAAGTAAAGCGCTGCAAGCACATGAAAGGCTATATGTTTCGTATCAATTTTATTCATGTAATTCAGAACGTCAAAAAGCATGCAAAAATTACTTTGGAACTGTAAAACACTCTATAAACTTTTTATTTATTAATTGAATATAAACATTTTATGAAATTTTTGTTACAAATATTTGGTTACTGCAACAGAATATACATATTTTTAACCCTCCAAATTTGGTGCCCTCCAAATATATTGTTGAATTTAATTTACTGATGTTTATGAAGTTATCAGATCTTAAAGAATGGCTGAACAGTTTACCTGCGGAAGAGCTTGAAAAAGACCTTATGTATAACGCACTTGATTACGGACTGACGGGGAATGTTGGCGAAATTAGGCGCAGTGATGAGAATCTATACTTTGTAGGCGACGACCCTGTAATGCTTCATACGAAAAAAGAACTTAAACAGCGTGGATTTTCCGATAGGGAAATATCTCATTTTGATGTGGAAATTCCGAAGGGATGTTATTACATTGAACTTAACAATGAATATAGCATACTCGAACGCTTCTCTTACAGGTAGGCATAAGTGCAGGATTTAAGAAATCGTTAACATTTATTTTTTCGCTTCGCGGTTTCATATCGGTAAATTAGCTATCAATCTAAAATATCGATATGAGTCAAACAATTCTTACCCTCACATTAAATCCTGCAGTAGATAAAAGCACAACCATAGACAGCCTCAAGCCCGATAAAAAGCTCAGGTGTGAAAAACCTGTTTATGAGGCGGGCGGCGGCGGTATAAATGTGTCGCGCGGGTTGGTAAGACTTGGGATATCTTCTACAGCGTTTTTTACAAGCGGAGGGCCGGCAGGCAACAGGCTTCAACAACTTCTTGATGAGGAAGGTGTAAAAGCGATGCCTTTCCCGGTAAAAAGCGAAACACGCGAAAACTTTATGGTAGTGGCAACAAACGGTAATGACCAATACCGCTTTGGCATGCCCGGCAGCGAATTGAATGCTGATGAAGCTGAGGGTATAATTAAAGCTATTGACAGCTGCAACCCGGAAATAGCAGTGATAAGCGGTAGCCTGCCGCCCGGCTTTGAACCGAAACAAATGCGCACAATCATTAAAAACCTTAAAAGCAAGGGCGCAAAAGTCATAATCGACACTTCGGGCGAGGCTCTGCAAGAATCGCTGAGTGAGGGCGTATACCTGGCTAAGCCGAATCTGGGTGAGCTGGCAAAGCTGGTGGGTGTTGACGAACTGCATAACGATGATGCCGATGACGCAGCAAAAGAACTAATCAATAAAGGTATGGCTGAAATGATTGTGGTTTCTATGGGGCCGCAGGGTGCCTATCTGGTAACTAAAGATAAAACTATACATATACCGGCGCCATCAGTTAAAAAACGCACCACGGTAGGGGCGGGTGATAGTATGGTGGCGGGTATTGTCGCGATGATGGCTAAAGGTGAAGGCGAACTTGCAATGGCGCGTATGGGTGTAGCCTGCGGTACTGCGGCAACGATGAGCACAGGTACCGGATTGTTTAAAAAGGAAGATGTGGAAAGGCTGTACCGGTGGCTGGCAAAGTTGTAAAGTTATAAGTCATAAAGTCGAATAGTCGAATAATCGAGTAATCGGTTAGTCAATGACCGGATAGTCTGAAAGTCGAAGAATCGAAACGGTCGGAGAATCAAAGCGGTTGAATAATCTAACGATTTATTGGCATTTCCTTACAAAAATTTTAAGGGTTTAATGTTCAAATTTGTAACACTAACCAACCAATTAAAATTACTGCCATGAAAAAAAACATTGACCTAGCTACTATCAAAAATTTTATCCTTACCAATGCCCTTAACGAAAATGTGATGCTGATGCTTCACCCGTCAAATTTCGCCAAGCTTGCTAAAACAGGTACAAAAACTATAAAATCACTTTGTGTAAACGGTATCAATATTATTGCCGATAATAATGGTGAAGTTAGCGAGGGTGAGATTGATGTGCTTGAAATCAAATTCAACTAAGGCTATGAAAACGGTGATTAACTATGAAGCTATGCACGAGTTTGTGCTTGAAAACAGCCTTACCGAAAATGATGCGATAATGCTTCATCCGCAGGATTATGACACTGTTGCAACAGAATTTATAATCGAAAATAACCTGATGATGTATCGCCCGGTAGAAATTCTGGGTACCAGGATACTCGAAGATACCAGCGGAGAAGTAAAGAGACATAGTATTTTTGTGATGCCGCTAGCCGCATCTTAAAAAGCTTTCCACACATCTGACTAAACTGAAAGCTACCTCAATTGGGGTAGTTTTTTTATATCATCAAGAATTATCAGGCTAACTATTGCCTAATCTGTTGTAGTGAGCTAAGTCGCTTCAATGGTAGTAAGGGCTAATAAAAAGGCCTCCGGATTGTTCCGGAAGCCCAGGGGTATTTACAATGAAAATCTTAATTTGATGTCAGTGCATTGCCTGTTGAAGTTATAGGGTCTGCAGAAAATACGCTGCTCAGGTAATTGTTCAGGCAGTCAAAATCACCTTTGGTTTTGTCGTCACTTTTTACCGCCCCATTATATACGTAATATTTTTCGCAGGGGTTGGCTACAATGCGGGTTTGCATTGGGCCATATTTCTCAATAAATTTCAGGTTACTTACTTTTACGGTGTACGAGTCGGGGTTAACAATAATAAGAAAATCAAACTTAGTATTGTTTTTCATCAGTCCGCTTCCGCCGTCGCATGAGTTTTTAATTTCATTGCCACTCCCTTTAAAAACGTTATCCATAAAGGTGCCCACTTTCAGGTTTGGCTCTTTTTCAAGCAGGGCAACAATATTCGCATTATTAGCAGGGAACGTGCGCTCCCATACCAAATTTCCGTTGTTTGATTTAAAGCCGTCCTGCGCAAAAGCAGCGCCGGCAAATAGCAGGGTAAAGAGTAACTTTTTCATGGCTGTAGTGTTTTATTCGTTTCCGTATTATAAAATTACGACCGCTTTGCTACCTGAAGAAGAAATTTTAGGTATTTACCATTAGTTTAATACATAGGCTTAAATGTTGGTTAAGAAAGTGTTGTAAAACCCTGAAAAATAAGGATTTTGTTAACGTAAAAAGTATAGTACAAATAAAATAAAAAAGGCCGGGCAAGTGCCCGGCCCTTTCATAAATATCGTTGGGTGATTAGTAATTTATTTTTTCAAGCCTCATTTCTGCCTCGTCAGTTTTCTCATTAACCTCGAGCAATCTTACATAGCCATTTTTTGCCAGGCTTGGGTATATCTTTAAATTTTCTCCATATAATGGCAACTTTTCTTCGCCATACTGCCCGTCAACATTTGAAATTATACCCAGTGTCCAAAGCGGCTTCTTAGTTACAGCCCTGCGGCTGCCCTCGCGGTCATTTATACGGTAATACAATGCAAAGTCGCCATTTTTATTTAGCTTTTGGTCATATTTATAATCAAAATAGCCGTAATTCCTCATACCTATTATTGACAGTCCATTGGGCACCTGTACTGTATTATCTTTTTCAATAGTTTTATTATAGGCAATATTGCCCTGCTGGTCAAACTCAACAAGGTACATATTTTTAAGCTCGGCAAAAACTTTAGGATTGTTCCCAAAGGTAACCGGCGTTTTTATGGAATAAGCCTCAAGCACCAAAAGTACATTGCCCTTTGGAGTAACAATAAAATCCTGCGCCAGAAGTGTAGTGCCGTCATCCAGCTTTCCAAATTCTGTGGTTCCTGGTATTGCAGGTGTAAGGTTTTTCCAAAGCATCTGTACGCGGTTAACCTCAGTAAAAGGCTGCCTGCTGTATGTTAGCTGCATATAACCTTTACTCTTTTCCTTTTGGTCATAGGCATTCATAAAAAAATATATTTTATCTTTTGTTACTGTAGCCCTGCTCAGGTTTATATCATATATCTTGTCATTAAATTTTGCTTCGCCAAGCAGTTCGCCTGTTTTAATGTCATAAGCAACAACACTTTTTGTTTCAAGCCCCTCTTTTTTAATCATCGTAACTTTTTTCAGCAACAATATATTGGGGTCAGAGTCTAGATATTCATATTTGCACGCTGTTTTTCCGTCAGTATTTATATCTTTTGCCCAAACTTCTTTCAGGTCACGGTTCAGTATCGCAAAACGCTTTACCGACTTCTGCCTCCTAAAGTCAAAATTCAACGGGTTGCTTATTGCAGCCGCTTTTGGGTTATATTCCGGCGTTGCAAATGCTAGCAGGTACTGGCTGTTTGTTTTGGTAAGCTTTTGCAGGTCCCAGAAATCTTCAAAATTCATTTTGTAGCCTGCCTTATATTCAAATTCTTTTTTGGTAAAGCTTTCAAATTTGTATTCTTTTGAGAAGGTAAAATCGTCAAGGTTAAGGTTAATATATCTATAGTTGAAATCTGAAATCAGATCATACGCATTTACGTTCTGCAGTTGGTCATTTACCGAAATAATAAGGCGATTGCCAATTTTCTTTACAAAACTCAGCTCGGTATATGTCCTGGCCATCCAGGTTTTAAAAGCAGCCTGCACCAGGCTTATAGATGTAAGCTTATTTAGGTTTTTGTCTAGCACCACATATTCAAGCTGGAACACTTCGCGGCTCTGGCGGTCTTTTTCATACAAAAGGCAATAGCCAAAAACATCATCGCCCTCTTCTTCCATTATCACTGCCGAGTCAATGAATTTACCTGAAGATAACTGGCTGAGTTTTTGTACCTGTGCACCCGCGCTCATGCAGGTAAGTAAAATTGCAATAATAAATTGTTTCATTTTTATTAGTTTGAATATTGGTTTATGATTTGTGTCATCTCACTTTTGCGCAGCTGCCTTAAAAATGAGAGAAATGTGTTGTAGCTGTTAGAGTAACGCGGATTTACAGTATCAACATACTTGTTCATTGTGTAATTTTTCTGCGCTTCCTGTATGCGCAGTAAATTTTTTTGCACCATTTGCTTCAGGTATACATCGCCCTCATTATCTTTTAGCAGCAGTAAAGTCTCATATAGTGATTTACCATATTCTTTAAGCACATACAGCCCCAGTAATTGGTCATATTTTGCCTGCAGCGCTACCTCTTTGTAAGCATTGTCGGTCAATTGGCTTCCGTCAGTCTTAATGCCGAAGAGGGCTGCAAGGCGTTGTGACCTGTGGTTGCAGTCTGGGTGTGTTTTAAGCGAATCTACCTGCCAGAACTTTGGGTTTTTGTCATATTTATATCCATTTATTTCGTCATTAGCAAGCCATTCAGGTTTAAAAGGTTGACTTGCTGATGAAAACAGCCTTTCAAAATCTTTAGGCTGCAGTGAATCTTTTTCCTTATCAATATGCTCAAGCGTGCCGAAACTTTTAACGGCAATAGCTTCTTTCCCGGCAAAGGCGTTTCGGTACAATACAAACCCCAGCGAATCGGCCTGAAATTCTACTTCGCGCCTCTTCTTTCTGTTACCATATATAATTTGTTTGTACAACCCCGATGCGCCTTCTCCTTTATTGTATTTTCTTTTTTCAATTTCACGTGTTTGCTTAGCAATTTCACTACTGCCCATCATTTGCGAATATTCTTTAAGGCCATTTTGCGGATGGTTAAGCAGGTTGTGCGCTAGTTCATGGCACAATACAAAGGCTATCTCGTGTTCTTTGGTAAGGTGTGAAAAAAGGGGGAGGTGTATAATTACAAAGCCATCACCAATGGCATATGCATTTGGAGCTTCATCAAATGAAAGCAGGATTTTGGTTGATGCCAGGGCTGTAAACTGCGGGTTTGTTTCAACAATCTTACTAAAAAGGCTGTTTATTTTTTCTTCATAATATGCGGCCTTTACAAATGTACCCTCATCAATTTTCGCAATAAATTCAGAATTAACCTTCTCATACTGGCCTGCCATTGCTTTGCCTAGTTTTTTATCAGGCATGTTTTTGAAAGATGAAAGTGTTGCTGCTGTGCGCTCTCTATACAGGTTTTTTAAGCTGGTACGGTATGCAATATCTGCAGTATCTACTTGTATGCGTTTTGTAGGCTGAGCATACACAGAGATTAAGCTAAGTAATAAAAAGGTAATGATTCTTGCCATAACAGTTTGAATGGCAGTAAATATATCTAAAAAAATTATTTAGCAAAGATTTATAAAAAAATCCTTCCTGAAACAGGAAGGATTTTTGTCGGGGTGGCAGGATTCGAACCTGCGACCTCCTGGTCCCAAACCAGGCGCGATGACCGGGCTACGCTACACCCCGATTCTCTGTAAAGAGGGTGCAAATATACAACTTATTTTGACTTTTGAAAATATGCAGCAAATTATTTCAGTGAATTATACCCATGCAAAGTTACTTATCACCATATAAGTAAAACTAATCAACAACCTTCTGAAAATCTTTCAATAAAACTTACCTTTGTATCGCTTTACAAAACAAGTTTTAAAATACTATGTCTGATACAATCGAAAAAATAAAATGCCTGATCATTGGGTCAGGCCCTGCCGGCTATACAGCCGCAATATATGCCGCACGCGCCGATATGAAACCTGTTGTTTACACGGGTATGGAACCGGGCGGACAGCTTACCACTACTACAGAGGTTGACAACTTCCCCGGATATCCGCAGGGTATTGACGGGCCTACCATGATGATACAGTTACAGCAACAAGCTGAGCGTTTTGGTACGCAGGTGCGCATAGGCATGGCTACGGCAGTAGAATTTGCTACTGAAGCAGGCGGCTGGCACAAAGTGATTATTGATGGCAATAAGGAAGTTCACGCACAAACAGTTATTATTTCTACCGGAGCTACGGCAAAATACCTTGGCCTGCCAAGCGAGCAAAGGCTGCGCGGTGGGGGAGTATCTGCCTGTGCTGTGTGTGACGGTTTCTTTTACCGCGGGCAGGACGTAGCGATAGTCGGAGCCGGTGATACCGCTGCCGAAGAAGCTACTTATCTGGCCAACATCTGTAAAAGTGTGACAATGCTGGTACGTAAAGATTTTATGCGTGCCTCAAAAGCTATGCAGCACAGGGTTGAAAATACCCCTAACCTGAAAGTACTTTATAATACTGAAGTTGATGAGGTGCTTGGCGGGCAGGTGGTTGAAGGCCTGCGTATGGTAAATAACCAGACAGGTGAGAAGAGTGAGATTGCCATTACAGGCTTATTTATAGCAATAGGCCATAAGCCTAATACAGATATCTTTAAAGGCCAGCTTGATATGGACGAGACTGGTTACCTAATAACACAAGGCAAGACAACTAAAACCAACCTACCGGGTGTGTTTGCTTCCGGTGATGTTCAGGATAAAGAGTACCGCCAGGCTATTACCGCAGCAGGCTCCGGCTGTATGGCCGCCCTTGATGCCGAGCGCTACCTGGCAACTTTAGAGAACCACTAAGAAGTTTACAGTAGCAGTCACAGTATACAGTGGCAGTAATAGTAGTTTTCAGTCGCAGTCCCGGTTTTCAGTCGCAGTTTATTGTGATTGATACAATGACATAACCAAAAAAGCAGTATTCATATTAGATTTAATACTGCTTTTTTGGTTATACCAACTGACTACTGTGACTGCGACTCTAAACTATTGTTCTTTCTTATAAATCACCGCACTGTCAGCAAAATTAGGGATAGTAACTTTCGGCTTTCCGAGAAGCTGTACTTCAGCTTTACCAGTGGCAGATATTGCTATATTTTCAGTAGCCATAACGCTTGCCGTTGAATAACTTTCGGCAACCAGTTCCATATTTTTTACCGTAAAGCGCTTGCCGGTAAATGTCGCGTTATTGTCAACACGTATTTTAGCATTGGCTGCATCACCCTCAACAGCGGCTGTAGTTTTCTGGTAAAGATCTATTTTCACTTCGGTTGAGGCTATTAGCGCCTTAAGCTCTGCATTTTTGCTGATGTCAATGCTTGTGGTATCGCTCTTTACGTTGATTTCGGCCTTGGCCTTATCATTTAGCGAGAGTGTAAAATTTGGTGCCTTCACATTAAGGAAAGACTTCGAGTAGTCAACATTTTTTACAGTTACCGCCGGCATGTCAAGATCTGCCAGGGCATTGATTACGCTTTCATGCTTACCTGTTATGGTTTTTAAGTTGTCAGTGTATGTTATACGTACGCTTAGTTTTTTGTAACCGGTAACCTGTTTAGATGTCGCCAGGCGCAGCGTGGTGCCATACATTTCAGTTGTAATGCTCTCGTGAAGGTTGTCATCGGCCTCAATCTCTATAGCCTGTGTAGCGCCTTTTACCAAAAAGACTTCAATGTTGTCTTCTACTTCAAGGGCATCAAACGGCTGTGATTCTTTTTGAGTTACGGTAACAACTTTAGAGCCTTTTATTTTTTCCTTTTTTTGTGCAAACGCGCCCGCAGCCACAAACAGGCAAAGGCAGGCAATATAAAAATTCTTCATTTTGTGCTTGTAAAACATTGGTTAGCGCAAATATATAAAACACAAACGTACAGCATAATTTTTTAGTGCGCTATTTCGCCGGGCCGTGGCTGTAGCTCAGCACCCGCGTCACCTGCCATTTACCGTCTTTAAAGCGGCAAAGATGTGTAAACAAAGCGTGGCCATTGAGTGTTTCTTTACCATTTTCTGTGATGTAGAAAAGATGCTCACCTGTCATTATCGCGCCATAGTTATCCATCAGGTACACTTTTACAGATGATGGTAATAATTCCCGCCTTATTTTCCAGCCCGGCCTGCTGCATAGGTTATTTTTTGTTGCTTCGGCAAGGGCTTTCGCACCTAAAGTTACACCGCCTTTGTCATGGTAAAACTCCACATCTTCAGAAAAATATATCTTAACCGATTCTGTGTCGCATTTATTATAAGCATCAAATATGGCTTTATCAAGCGCTACAACATCCTTATACAACTGGCTTGTTACCGGTTCCTGGGCATAAGATTCCCCTGCCGCTAAAATGAGCAGCAACGCTATTATCTTTTTCATAAAAATTAAAGATTAAAAAAGCCCGCTGTTGCTGCGGGCTTTAAGTTTATTGTTGCGACACGCTTCCGCCTGATGAAACATCTTTACTAAGGTTTGCCGGCGTATTTACATATAGTATGCTGCCACCGCTTGAAGCGTTAGCATCAAGGTTATCAACGGCATTTACAATAGTAGTTCCGCCGCTTGATGCTTCAGCTTTTACTTTTGGTGATATCGCCCTTCCTGCGTCAACGGTAGCGCCGCTTGAAGTTTTGGCTTCGGCCTTCCCGGCCTTCCCGGTTATTTTTATGCTGCTTCCGCTGCTGGCCTCATAAGTAGCTTCTTCAGCATCAATTGATAGCTCAATATTACTTCCGCTGGAAGAATGGATCACCAGGCCTTCCGCTTTAAGTGTGCCCTTATTTTTTACCCTGGCGCTGGCAGATGATTCAATTTCTTTAACCGCAGGCACAACTACAGTAATTGTTTTCTTAGATGCTGAGTCAAAGTTTGCATCAGCGTCAATTACAAGCTGGCCGCCTTTTACTTCAGTTTTAATATGCTGCTGTATATTATCATCAGCTTCAACAGTTATGGCTCTCTGTGCACCCTGCACAATTATCACATCTATATCTCCTGAGGCTGAAATGGAATTGAACTCTGAACCGGCATTGCGCTGCTGGGTTATAATATTCCCGCTGCCGTCAACCCTTTTCATGTCAAGTCCGCAGGAAAAGAACATCATAGCTGTGATAATCACTGCAACAGCTTTCGCAAGATGTAAAATTACACGTATCATATTGGTTGTTTTTATTGGTTTAAATTTTATCTCCTCCTGGTTTTAGAACTCGTTTTTATGTTGATGCTGTCGTTCTTTATGTCAACCTTCAGGTTTACATTTTCATCTTCATAATTTATATTCCCGCCTTGTGAATGTATATGCTCATAGCTGTCATGCTCATTATCTTCATCATCATTCCGCTCTTCGGGGCAATTGAGGCATTTTACATTTTGCTTGCCCATCTCATAAATATACTGGTCATTATCAAACCACAGGTCGAAGAATGAGTTGTCAGTCATGTCATGGTACTGCATTTTGTTGTCCGGCTTAAACTTGGTTCCTTCAGGTAAGTAAAGATACACATTTACCTTTTGGTCGCGGAATTTATTTTCATTCCCAAGCAGCAGATAATCGTCAAGTATCAACTCATTACCAATTGCTTCATAGCCATATTTTATGCTTTCGGCCCTTTTGCGCGCATCTTTTAATGAGTTGCCCCAGGCCGATTTTTCAATTTTAACGTATGGCATGTCTTCATTGGTACGCTCCACATAAAAGTTTACGTCGCGTGAATAGATTATGCCGCGGCCGGTTGAGTCCTGTGTGAAACTGAAGTCACCATATTCGGAATAATCATCATTATTGCGGAATTTTACATAAAGGGTATCATTTTGTTCTACGTATAAGCCTTCACGTTTTGATGTCCTGCTTTCGGTGCTCACTTCGGTTGCCTGCTTAAGCCCAAAATAAACCAGTCCGGCTAAAGAGAGAATCCATACGGCAAGGAAGGTATATCGTGTAACTTGCCCAATCGGTTTAAGGTTGCTCACCAATATCTTAAGGCCAAGCAGGAACAAGAAGAATACAGGTATGCCTATGGCGAAGAAACCGAGCGTTGCAATTATCCACAGCGGGGTATCGGTATAATTCAGCACGTTCATGAACGGATACCAGGCCTGGTCGGGCATAGTATTAGAGAAACATACAAATATCAGCATCGCCAGCATGGTACCCAGCCAAACGGCAGTAACTACTACCAGTATGGCGCCTATTACTTTAGCAATAACCCTGAAGATAGCAGAAAATACGTCGCCTATGGCATTACCAACACGCTCAGCGCCTTTGCCTACCGTATTGCCAAACTTGTCATAGTCATAGTTGTTTATTCTTGAAGCAAGCTGGTCAATATCTTCCTTTACCTTTTTCTCAATGTTTGAGATATTGATGGGTTCACCCACCATTTCCAGTTTTTCGGTAGTTGTAACGGCCTTTGGTATTAATATCCACAGAAGCACATATACAATTGCAGACATTCCTCCTGTAAAAATAAGTGATGCAATGAAAATTATGCGCACCCACAGCGGATCTATCCTAAAGTAGTGGCCTATACCGGCACACACACCTGCAACTATGGCGCGGTCTCCGTCAAGGTAAAATTTCTTAACCGGAGGGGTCGGGTATGTATAGTTATAGCTTTTTTCCTGTGCAGGCTCATCGTCTATACAGTAGTCTTCGGGCTCGCCCATTACGGCAATCACCTCGTCAACCTCTTTTATGCCGGCTACCTGCTTGTCATTTTTAAGCATTTCAGAAAGAAGTTCTGCAATCCTGCCCTCAATGTCGTTCATTATCTCGTCTTTGCCGTCGGGCGAAAGCGATTTCCTGATCGCGTCAAAGTAGCGGTTCAGTTTCTGGTAGGCATCTTCATCTATATGGAAGAAAAGGCCTCCTAAATTTATACTTACTGTCTTGTTCATGGCTTATGCGTTTTGGCTGGTTATGGTATGTACCGCATCAGATAGTTCTGTCCAGGTAACATTTAATTCATTTAAAAATTCTTGTCCTTGCTCGGTGAGCCCGTAATATTTGCGGGGCGGCCCCGATGTTGATTCTTCCCAACGGTAGTTTAGCAGTCCGTCGTTCTTTAGCCTTGTGAGCAGTGGGTAAACTGTGCCCTCTACCACAAGCATCTTTGCGTTTTTAAGCGTATCCAGGATTTCTGATGTATAGGCGTCTTTTTCTTTCAGCACCGATAGTATGCAGAACTCCAAAATACCTTTGCGCATTTGGGCTTTTGTATTTTCGATATTCATGGTCTTCTTTTTCTTAATGCATTAAACACTTGTTCCTTAGTCCCTTGTGCTGTGCCCCGCTTTGGGGGAGGGTGTGATGTCTGTCTGTTCATAATGTCCGTTTTTTGATTGATGATTGATGATTGATGATTGATGATTGATGATTGATGATTGATGATTGATGATTGATGATTGATGATTGATGATTGATGATTGATGATTGATGATTGATGATGATTTGATTGATGATTGAAACTCTTATTTTAAAAATTTGATTGCAAAAGGGTAGGTGTAGTCCTGGCCGTTACTGTTTTTTACAGCGGCATATATAATGAGTATAAACTCAGCTATTTTAAACACTGCAAATAATGCAGTAGCAATAACACCTATAAATGTGATGGTGCCAATATTGCCAATGGCAAAATGTTCAATGGTTTCTTCAAAGCCCTGACTCACAGAAAAATTAATATTATTGATGATGCCTATCACAGCAAAGGGAACTGCGAGCATTAGGAATATCACTGTATATACAAACAGGCTCAGGTGAAAGTTGATGGCTTGTTTGCCGTTGTGGTCAACAAAAGCTGAATCGTTTTTGCGCATGCTCCATATCAGCACAGGAAAGATTATACTGCCTAGCGGAATAAAATACTGGCTTAAGGCGCTTAGATGTATTAGTGTTGCTGTGTTTTTGTTTGCTGTAGTTTCCATAGTAGATGCTATTAGCTATTAATATTCTATGCAAATATATTTCTTTTGTCAGATACTATGCAATACAAAGTACCTATATTTAACATAATTTTAACAATATAAAATATGCGTGCATACTATTATATTTTACGTATCTTCGTATAAATACAGTGTATTATGCAATTTACTTCTGCCAAACTTAATGTGTTTTTGTTCTTCAAACTTCCGTCTGCTTTTTGGAGCGGGGTCAGGGTTAAAAATATTACAACCGAAAAGTGTATTGCCGCTGTAAAGCACAGCTGGTTTAACCAAAACCCTTTTAATTCAATGTATTTTGCAGTGCAGGCTATGGCGGCAGAGCTCACTACAGGTGCACTGGTGATGTATCACATAAAGTTGAGCCGTAAAAACATCTCAATGCTGGTAGCTACCAATAAAAGCTCTTTTAGCAAGAAGGCACGTGGCAGGATTACCTTTACATGTACGCAAGGAAATGTGATTAGCGACGTAATTGAAAAGGCTGTAGCTACAGGTGATGGGCAGACAGTCTGGCTGGAAAGCCAGGGAATAGATGAACAGGGCGATATTGTATCTCAGTTCAGTTTTGAATGGACATTGAAGGTAAAACAGTAGCATTGTTCATAAAATGCTGTTAAACGCCTGAATATTAACTTTTGTTTGCCGTTTGCCTCGCTAAATTTGGGAAAAAAAGTTATGAAAGTTCTTATCACGGGGGCTACAGGTTTGATCGGGACAGAATTGGTTTCGCTCCTGCTGAAAAAAGGCATACATATAAATTATCTCACTACTGCAGAAGATAAGATACAAAACGAAGAACGATACAACGGCTATCTCTGGAATCCTGACAAAGGTGAAATAGACGAATCTGCACTTGAGGGTGTTGACGCTGTAATACACCTTGCCGGAGCTACAATCTCTAAACGCTGGACTGAAAAATACAAGCAGGAGATATTGGAAAGCCGCATTATTTCAACCAACATGCTTTATAATGTGCTAAAAAACACAAAGCACGAGGTTAAACAATTTATCAGTGCATCGGCTATTGGCATCTACCCTGACAGCCGCACAGAAGTATATTCTGAAGATAACACAGCTGTTGATACATCATTTTTAGGAAAAGTAACCCAAAAATGGGAAGAGGCTGTGTCGCAAATTGAACGTCTTGGTATTTCAGTAGCTAAAGTACGTACAGGCCTTGTGCTATCAGGCAAGGGCGGTGCGCTTCCTGAAATGGCTAAGCCGGTAAAATTCGGACTTGGCGCCGCATTTGGAGATGGCGAGCAATACCAGTCATGGATTCACATTCGCGACCTGGTACATATTTATTACTATATACTTACAGAAGAGCTGGAAGGTGTATATAACGCCGTGGCGCCATACCCCGTATCACAAAATACTTTAATGAAAACTATTGCGGATGTGCTGGATAAGCCTTATTTCATGCCGAATATTCCCTCATTTGTTTTACAGCTGGCACTTGGCGAAATGCATATCCTTTTACTGTCAAGCCAGAATGTTAGCGCACGAAAAATACTCGACAGCGGTTTCCAGTTCCGTTATCTTTCACTTGAAAAAGCCGTAAAAAGCGCGCTTAAAGTTTAATTGCATAAACTTATAGTCTGTAAAATTTTCACCTGTTATAAAAAACACGGTGACAAAGTGGCATTTTCCATGTTTTGGCAATACTTTTGCACCCACGTTTGCGAATACACGCGAAACAAATAATGTTCAAGAAAATATTTAAGAATATGAGCCAGGAAAATGCTGAAACAAAAGACAAAGACCTGACACAGGATGAGGTAATTAACACAACTGAAGATACACAAACTGAATCAGCCGATGCTGCTGCGCCGGAAATGCCTGCTGCTGAAGAACTAAGCAGGGAGGCTAAGCTTGAGGAAGATCTGGCAAAAGAAAAAGACAAATTCCTTCGTTTGTTTGCCGAGTTTGAGAATTACAAAAAACGTACATCAAAAGAAAGGCTTGAGCTTTTTAAAACAGCAAACCAGGAAGTGCTTCAGGCGCTGCTGCCTGTAATGGATGATTTTGACAGGGCACTGGCGCAAATTGCAAAATCGGAAGATGAAGCGTTGCTTAAGGGTGTTGAACTTATTCACAACAAGCTTCGTGACACGCTGGCTTCAAAAGGGCTTGAGCTTGTTGATATAAAAGCGGGCGATGCTTTTGATGCTGATTTTGCCGAAGCCATTACCCAGATTCCTGCCGGTGATGACCTGAAAGGCAAGGTGGTAGATGTTGTAGAAAAAGGCTACAAGCTTGGCGATAAGATAATCCGTTTCCCGAAAGTGGTTATCGGTAACTAATATTGGTATAATCCATTGCAAAATGAAAAAAGATTTTTACGAAATACTGGGTATAGATAAGAGCGCTACGGCTGAGCAGATTAAAAAGGCTTACCGTAAAAAGGCTATTGAGTACCACCCTGACAAAAACCCGGGCGACAAAGCGGCTGAAGAAAACTTTAAGCTTGCGGCAGAAGCCTATGAGGTACTTAGCGACCCTGACAAAAAAGCACGTTATGACCAGTATGGCCATGCAGCATTTGACGGTGCGGGCGGTTTTGGCGGCGGCCACCACATGAACATGGATGATATTTTCAGCCAGTTTGGTGACATTTTCGGCAGTGCGTTTGGCGGTGGCGGTTTCAGCGGCGGCTTTGGCGGTTTTGGCGGCGGTGCAGGCCAGCGCCGCATGAAAGGCAGCAACCTTCGCATTAAGGTAAAAATGACGCTTGATGAAATTGCCAACGGCGTTGAAAAGAAAGTGAAGGTAAAGCGCAAAGTTCAGGCTAAAGGGGTTTCATTCAAAACATGCTCTACCTGTAACGGTACGGGCCAGGTGATGAAGGTAACCAATACTATTCTGGGCCGTATGCAGAGCGCCTCAACCTGCCATGTTTGTGGCGGTACAGGCCAGATAATTGAGAGCAAACCCAACCATGCCGACGCACAGGGTATGGTGATGGAAGATGAAACAGTATCAATCAAGATACCTGGCGGCGTAGCCGATGGCATGCAGCTAAAAGTTTCAGGCAAGGGCAATGATGCACCGGGCAGCAACAGTATACCGGGTGACCTTATTGTAGTGATTCAGGAAATCGAACACGCAACCCTTAAACGCGAAGGCGAGAACCTTCACCTTGACCTGTACATAAGCTTCGCTGAAGCTGCACTTGGTGTTTCTAAAGATATTGAGGCTGTAAACGGCAAAGTCCGCATCAAGCTTGAAGAAGGCATCCAGTCAGGTAAAATATTAAGGCTGAAAGGCAAGGGCATACCTAGCCTCAATGGCTATGGCAATGGTGATTTGCTGGTACATGTAAATGTCTGGACACCAAAGACACTGACTAAAGAACAGCGTCAGTTTTTTGAGAAATCTCTTACAGACGAAAACTTTATCCCAAACCCTGAAAAAAGTGATAAATCTTTTTTGAAAAAGTTAAGGATATGTTTTCATAGTTTAAGAAAAAAATTATACATTTGAAATTCACTAGCATACTAGTGAATTTTTCTTTTTCATAGCAATTTTTCCCATCCTTTTCGCAAGTTAAGGGTGGGTTTTTTTATTATGTCAGCTATTCCGCGCGATTCTGCTCAAGAGAATGTAACATCACGGCTGTTATTACGCCATATTATCTTATTTTTACAATCACAATAAAACAAAATGACAACACCAATACTCGAGGTAAAGAATGTTGTGAAGCAGTACGGCGATTACACCGCGCTCAACAACGTTTCTTTACAGGTGCCGCGCGGCAGTATATATGGCCTGCTTGGGCCAAACGGTGCCGGAAAGACATCACTTATACGCATCATCAACCAGATTACAATGCCCGACTCAGGCGAGGTTTTCCTTGACGGGGAAAAGCTTGAGCCAAAGCATATAAGCCACATTGGCTATATGCCCGAAGAGCGCGGACTTTACAAGACCATGAAGGTGGGCGAGCAGGCGCTTTACCTGGCCCAGCTGAAAGGCCTCACCAAAAAGGAAGCGAAGGAACAGCTGGAATACTGGTTTGAAAAGCTGGAGATACAAGGCTGGTGGAACAAAAAGATACAGGAATTGTCTAAAGGTATGGCACAGAAGATCCAGTTTGTGGTTACTGTACTGCACAAGCCTAAATTACTAATACTTGACGAACCTTTCAGCGGGTTTGATCCTGTTAACGCCAACATCATTAAAGATGAAATTATGGAATTGCGCGACAAAGGCACATCCGTAATCTTTTCAACCCACCGAATGGAAAGTGTAGAGGATATGTGTGACCATATTGCTTTGATTCATCGTTCCAACAAATTGATTGAAGGTGCGTTGGGCGAAGTGAAGCGCCAGTACCGCAGCCGCACATATGAGGTTGGCATTGTGCCCGATGGCATAGAACGTTTCTTTGCACACATGGCCACTACACAATACACATCTCAGCAGGCTAATTTTAAGACACTTGATGATGAGGTGAAACTTGAAATAGCTTTACCGGAAGGAAAAACATCGCGCGAGCTGCTGCAATATCTAATGGCACAAGGCGACGTGACCTATTTCGTTGAGAAGATACCGAGTGTGAACGATATATTCATCCAAACTGTAAGCAAGAAATAATGAGCCTGTCTTTAATCATAAAAAGGGAATTCAACGCCAAGGTGCGTAATAAATCGTTCATAGTAATGACATTCCTTAGTCCGCTATTAATGGTAGCCATGGCAGTGCTTATTGGGTATCTTGCCAATGTAAATGCCGATGAGGTTTCAAAAGTTGCGATACATGATAAAAACGGACTGCTGAAGAGCGACCTTAAATCAACAGAAAAGATAAAATATGAAGATGTATCGGCCATGCCTTATGAAGTAGCCAAGAAACATGCATCTGAAGGTTATGAAGGTATGCTGTACGTGCCCGAAAATATCAGTGCTAAAGACCTTGCAACAAAAGTTCAGTTCATCACTAACGATAGCCCTGACCTTGACATTGTAAACGGCGTTGAAGAAGTCATAGACGACAAGCTCACCAAAAGCAATTTTAAAGAACTTGGATTTGATTATGACAAAATTGAACAGGCAAAAACAAAGTCAGACATCCACCTAAGCAAGTTCTCCGGTGAAGAAACGTTTAAAGAAGCCAACCTTATCAAGATAATCATCGGCGGTGGCTGTGGCTATTTTATCATGATGTTCATCATTATTTATGGGAACATGGTGATGCGCAGCGTGATAGAAGAAAAAACCAGCCGTATCATTGAAATTATCATATCATCGGTAAAGCCTTTCCAGCTAATGATGGGCAAGATTATCGGTACATCACTTGCGGGGATACTACAGTTTATTATCTGGGCTGTTTTGGGATTAACGCTCTTTACAGTCTTGACATCAGTATTCAATGTACAGATGGGCACTCCGCCACAGCAGGAGGTTTCACAGGCGGCAATGAGCGGGGTGCAGCTATATGTAAATGAGTTCCTGAAACTGCCTTTGTTTACCATGTTCATTGGCTTCATCATTTATTTTATTGGTGGGTACTTTCTTTACAGCTCATTCTATGCTTCAATTGGCGCGGCTGTTGACAGCGAGACCGACTCACAGCAGTTCCTTTTCCCGATAATAATGCCGCTGATGCTTGGAGTATATGTAGGTTTCTTCACGGTGATAGATGACCCGCACGGCACTGTAGCGACAGTTTTCTCGATGATTCCGCTTACATCGCCAATTGTGATGCTTATGCGTATACCGTTTGGCGTGCCGCTGTGGCAGTTACTATTATCAATAGCAATATTGTTCGGGACATTCCTTGGCGTGGTATGGTTTGCTTCAAAAATCTATCGCATCGGAATCCTGATGTACGGTAAAAAACCAACATACAAAGAGATTTTCAGGTGGCTTCGCTACTAGCTTTCAGTCACAGTCACAGTTAAAAGTGAGACACAAGTTAAAAGATGCACAATGGTTTTGGTGCACTAGTTATTTGATATTAAATTACTAATCGAAAAATCGAATAGTCGAATAATCTAACAATCAAAGAATGCCTAAGATATTGATAATAGAAGACGAAGCTGCTATACGCCGGGTGCTCGGGAAGATACTTTCCGAAGAGAACGATACTTATAAAGTTGAGGAAGCCGAAGATGGCGCAGCAGGCCTGGAAAAGATAAAGAATGACGATTATGACTTAGTGCTGTGCGACATCAAAATGCCTAAAATGGATGGCGTAGAGGTGCTTGAGGCCGTGAAAAAAATAAAGCCCGAAATACCAATGGTGATGATTTCAGGCCACGGTGACCTTGAAACAGCAATTAACACCATGCGTCTTGGGGCTTTCGATTATATTTCAAAACCACCGGATTTAAACAGGCTATTGAACACCGTTCGCAATGCCCTCGACCGTAAGACGCTTGTGGTTGAGAATAAGATGCTGAAAAAGAAAGTCAGCAAAAACTACGAAATGGTAGGCGACAGTGAGCCTATTAACCTTATCAAAGACATTATAGAAAAAGTAGCCCCTACTGATGCGCGGGTGCTTATTACAGGCCCTAATGGTACCGGTAAAGAGCTTGTGGCACACTGGCTGCATGAGAAAAGCGAACGTGCCAATGCCCCGTTTGTTGAGGTTAACTGTGCGGCAATACCTTCAGAGCTTATAGAGAGCGAACTCTTCGGGCATGTGAAAGGGGCGTTTACAAGCGCCGTGAAAGACCGTGCCGGTAAGTTTGAGACTGCAGATAAGGGGACCATCTTCCTTGATGAGATTGGCGATATGAGCATGCCGGCGCAGGCTAAAGTGCTGCGTGCGCTTCAGGAAAACATGATAACAAGGGTAGGGGCAGAGAAGGATATCCGTGTTGATGTGCGCGTGATTGCCGCAACTAACAAAGACCTTAAAAAGAAATAGCCGAAGGGCGCTTTCGTGAGGACTTGTATCACCGCCTGGCGGTAATCCTTATAAAAGTTCCGGCGCTGAATGACAGGCGCGATGACATCCCTACACTGATTAACCATTTCGCCGAAAAGATTGCAGGGGAGCAAGGCTCAGCCACCAAAAAATTCTCAGCAGATGCAGTAAAACTATTGCAGGAGTATGACTGGACTGGTAATATCAGGGAACTTCGCAATGTAGTGGAGAGGCTTATAATCCTCGGTGGCAGCGAGATTTCAGAAAACGACGTGAGGCTTTTTGCAAGTAAATAAACCTTATGAGCTCTGTTTGGGAGCTTCGTAATTCATAATTCGTAATTCATAATTGAATACTGTGTTTTTAAAAAAAATAAACCCCAACCTTGCCAAAGCCATCGAAGAGGCAGGCCTTACCGAAGCTAATGAAATTCAGCTTGAAACCTGGAGCACCATAAAAAGCGGTGCCGATGCAGTTATTTGCGCCCCGAAAGGCGAAGGCAAGACGACGACTTTAGTTATTACCGTTATTCAGCGCCTTGAGAAGCCATTTGAGGAGTCTCCACGTGCACTTATAATAGTGGAAAATAAGGCTGAAGTGCTGGCTGTAGTGGATATGTTCAGGCAATATAATAACCATAATGGACTACGGGTTTACGGTGTGTATGAGCAGGGCGATATAGATTATGACAAAAACCAGATATCGTTGGGCATAGATGTGCTTATAGGTACTCCCGGCAGGCTTAACGAGATGTTCTCAACGGCCGGTTTTGACGTGAACAGGTTGAAGATGTTCATTGTTGACGAGGCTGAAACCCTCCTCAAAAACCGTATGGAGACAAAAATTGTCCGCATCAGCGACAGCATCACTAAAACTCAGCGCCTGTTCTTTACCGATGTGATAACCGACAGGGTTGAGATACTGGCTGACAGGATTATGATTGAGCCGTTGTTCTTTGAGTTTGATGAAGGGGGAGAGGAAGAAGATTTTGACGATGAGGAGACCTGATTATTTTCATACTGATAGTTTCGATATATATACTCCGGTTAAAAAATTATATTTTACACCTGATCTTGTTATAAACAGTTTATTTGTAATTTTTCTATTGCCCGGAGTGGTAGAATCGTTATTTATTAAATTATCTCCTACTGAGGAATTATCGATTATAAGTAAGTTCTTTCTAGTTTGCATGTGTATCCTGTGGATACCATTTTTAATTTTGAGGTTTAATAATCTTATTCGATATAAGCCTTTAAAGGGAGTAATTGATGGCAAGATCCAGTTCAAAAATGATTCAATTGTAGTAAATGAAAAAGTATATGTGATTGAAGAAATGTCCAAATTGGAACTGTTCATGTACGACTATCAGGGGCAGGATTACCGACGATATGAAAAAACATGTAACGGTTTGTTGTCAAACGGGGTAAATAATGCGGCTATATTTTATTATCCTGATGGTAATATCGTCACAACGTATGTAAGACAATTCGGGCAGTATGACAGATTACATTTACGTCCGCAATTAATTAGTTATTGCCGCGCAGGTAAACTTGAATTTGACGATTTGGTAAAACTGTTGGCAATAGACTATGACCATCTTCTGACCGAACTCAAAAATGAACTTAACCAATAAAATATGGCACTAATAAAAATATTCTCTGGTAGTGAAATCATGGCTTTGGCTTTAAAAGACAAGATTGAGGCAAACGATGTAAAAACAATGGTTAAGAATAACGTGCAGGCAGGCAATATTGCCGGTTTTGGCACGCTTGGCCAGGCCGTCGAGGTTTTCATCAATGACCGCGACTATCTGAAAGTAAGTAAAGTAATTGAGGATTTTAAAATGAATAGCTAAACTAAGTTCCATGCTCAAACCCTTTGAATCTGAACGACTTTTGTACCGCGAATTGCTTCCAAGTGATGCTGAAGCCATGTTTGAAATGGACAGCAATCCGGAAGTACACCGCTATCTTGGTGGCAATCCTACACAAACCATTGAGGAGACGCGCAGAATAATCGAGATGATCCGTAAACAATATATCGACAACGGTATCGGGCGTTTTGCAGCCATTTTAAAGGAAACCGGCGAATGGATAGGCTGGGTAGGCCTTAAGCTGGAGCGAAATGTAAACGGACACGAAACTTTTTATGATATTGGCTACAGGCTGCGCCCTGAGTTTTGGGGTAAAGGGTATGCAACTGAGTCGGCGAGGGCATTTGTAGACTATGGTTTCAACATATTAAAAGCCGATAAAATTTGTGCCTATGCTGATGAATCTAATAAAGCATCACGCCGCGCATTGGAAAAAGCAGGCCTGAAATACATCAATACTTTTGACTCTGATTATTTAAAAAAGAAAATGACGAACGTGCGGTTTGGTATGAGATTGTGAACCCCGGGCTTTAGTTACATCTTATCCATCTTCTTTTTCCTGCTTTGGGAAATGTATCCGAAAATCAGTCCGAACACCAGCCACAAAGGAAGAAAAAGTAATAGCTTCTTCACGATTATTTTTTCTCCATCTACTAACGGGAAAATGATGTTGAGGATTATGAACATCACGACACCCCATATCAACCCGAATTTCATCCAGCTTTTCATGTAATTTTTTTTCGCAAATGTAGAAGTTTAACGTGTTTCTGCCAATTGCGTACCTGCCTAATTATCCTATCTTTGCGCCTTCAAAATTATCACGATGATTTCTATAGATGCGCTTTCGGTACAGTTTGGCGGTACCACGCTTTTCAGCGATGTTTCTTTTTCAATCAATGAGAATGACAAGATAGCCCTGATGGGTAAAAATGGGGCGGGAAAATCAACCCTGCTGAAGATTATTGCCGGAGTTAACAAGCCGTCTTCAGGCGGTATCTCTGCACCAAAGGGTACTGTGATTGCCTATCTTCCGCAGCACTTGCTTACTGAAGATAACGCCACTGTTTTTGAAGAGACATCAAAAGCGTTTGAGAAAATCTTTAAAATGAAGGCCGAAATTGATGCGCTGAATGAAGAGCTTACCGTGCGTACCGATTATGAAAGCGAAGATTATTATAAGATCATTGAAAAGGTAAGCGAGCTGAGCGAGAAGTTCTATTCTATCGAGGAAGTAAACTATGAAGCTGAAGTTGAAAAAGTACTTACAGGTATGGGCTTTGAGCGTACCGACTTCACAAGGCCAACATCAGAGTTTAGCGGTGGGTGGCGTATGCGCATAGAGCTTGCAAAGATACTTTTGCAGAAGCCAGACCTGATACTTCTGGATGAGCCTACCAACCACATGGATATCGACAGTATCCAGTGGCTTGAAGACTTCCTTATCAACAGCGCGAAAGCCGTAATGGTAATATCACACGACAGGGCCTTTGTAGACAACATTACAACCCGTACTATCGAGGTTACTATGGGTCGCATCTATGACTACAAAGCCAAATATTCACACTACCTCGAGCTGCGTAAAGATCGCCGCGCGCACCAGCAGAAGGCCTATGACGAGCAACAGAAATTCATTGCTGAAAACCAGGCGTTTATTGAGCGTTTCAGGGGGACTTTTTCAAAAACCGAACAAGTGCAATCCCGTGTGCGAATGTTAGAGAAGCTGGAGCTTGTTGAGGTTGATGAGGTTGATACATCGGCACTTCGCCTGAAATTCCCTCCGGCGCCACGCTCCGGTCAATATCCTGTCGTGGTAAATGAACTTTCAAAGAGTTACGGCGACCACGTTGTGTTCAAAGATGCGTCGATGGTTATCGAGCGCGGACAAAAAGTTGCTTTCGTAGGCCGTAACGGTGAGGGTAAATCTACAATGGTGAAAGCCATTATGGGCGAGATTGATTTTGAAGGAAAGATGGAAATAGGCCACAATGTGCAAATTGGTTATTTCGCACAGAACCAGGCAGCTATGCTTGATGAAAACCTTACCGTTTTTGAAACGATTGACCAGATTGCGGTGGGTGACATCCGTACTCAGATAAAGAACCTATTAGGGGCTTTCATGTTTAGCGGAGATGACACAACAAAGAAAGTAAAAGTACTTTCAGGTGGTGAGCGTACGCGCCTTGCCATGATAAAACTGCTGCTGGAGCCTGTAAACCTGCTGATACTGGATGAACCTACCAACCACCTTGACATGAAAACCAAAGACATCATTAAAGATGCGCTAAAGGCTTTTGACGGTACATTGATACTGGTATCACACGACAGGGATTTCCTTGACGGACTCGTAGAGAAGGTGTTTGAATTCGGGCATAAGCGCGTGAAAGAACACTTTGAAGACATTAAAGGCTTCCTTGAACATAAGAAGATGGAGAACCTTCGCGAAATAGAGAAGAAGGCTTAGTGATTAGCAAATAGCCACAAGGCAAAAGCACTCTTACATATAAAAAAGCCACTAGTTCGCGTGTAGCAAGCTAGTGGCTTTTGGCTTTATTCTGGTGGCGAACAGGGCTTGTGGCTTGTGGCTTTTTACTTTTGGCTAATACCCTTCCATAAATCCCAGCCTAAAATATTTGTCCTGATTTCTTTTTGCCAGGCATCACCATACGTTTCGTTGAGGTAAGCGAAGGCCAGTATATTGTATTCTTTATAGTAGTCTAACGGCGGGGGCGTACAGCCAAAGTCGTGAAAGCGCACTTTGTATTTCTCCTCAAATTTTCTGTCGGCCTCCGTCACAGCCGGCACAAAACCGCCAAGGATATACAGCCTAACGTTGTTATTAGCAGCATCGGCTGCAAACTTCTGGGCAACGGTAGGGACTGCGGGTAAAGTTCTTCCTTTAGTGCAAGGCTCCTGAGCATTGATGCTTAAACTAAACAGCATTATTATCAATATAATATATTTCATGGCTTAGGAATAGCTATTTAGGTTTTTCGTTATTTGATTCAGGAGATAATGTTACTGATTTCTCAGCATGCTCTTTTATGAGTTTTTTCAGCTGGCGTTTTTCTTTGCGTGAAAGGTCTTTAGTAGTTATTATTATTACGCCATCCTTTCCTCTGTCGCTGTAAATCGCTCTCGCGCCTTCATCTTTTAGTATAGAAACCGATTCTATTTTCTTTGGGTCGAGCTGTTTAAAAATCGAGTAATTAGCTATCATGCCGTCAATCACGTACATAGGTTCAGGAAAGCCCTTTGCGTTACTTCCAATCCGTATAGTTGTCCCGAATGGTTTGCCGGTTTCAACTTTTACTCCCGGGAATTGGCCTTCCATGTTTTGTACAAACGTTGCACGTGGACTCTGCTCAATAGTGCCCTGGCCTATGGCTTTCATGTTCTTGTTGTGCAGCATTGCCATACCTGTACCAGCGTTTAAAGAATCATTGCTTTTTTCAGGTGCAATTGCAGAACCAACATATCGTTCTTTCACAGGTGGCATTTGTACATCAACTACAACTTCATCCAATTCTGTGTGACCTTCTTGCAATTTAGTATCGGGCGATGTTTTTGAATCATTTCTTTCAGCTGATTTCGAACTATACAATGTCCTTGCCGGCTCATTCACCACAACTTCTTCTTCGTCCTTCACCTTCTCAGGGTCAAGCACATCATTCACTTTTTGCGTGTCAATAACCGTGCTTACCTCATTTTCAGGCAATGCTTTTGGCGCAGTTACGCTAGTGTTATTAGTGATGATATACCCGCCAACGGTAAGGCATATCAGCAATATTGCCACAATACTCACATACTGCCATATCGGGATCACCCTGCGCTTCTTTTCGTCCAGCTTTTCTTCAACGCGGTTCCATATCGCTTCCATACAGTCAAAGCCTTTGCTTTCGGCTTTGTCGGCGGCATCTTTAAACTGCTGGTATAATTTATCTTGATTTTCCATGACTCTTTTCGTTTTGGTAATAAACATTGTTAACCAGTTCTTTCAGCTTGGTACGCGAGACATTTAATTGTGATTTAGAGGTTCCTTCGCTTATATTCAGCATGGCGGCTATCTCTTTGTGTCTATAACCTTCAATGGCAAATAAGTTGAATACTGTGCGGCATCCTTCAGGCAGGTACGTAAGCAGGTGCAGCAGGTCTTCCTCATCAAGCGCAGCCGGCGGTGTTTGAGATGGTTCTGCACCGGCTCCCAGGTCTTCAATATAAATATTGAAGTTTACCTTTTTCTTCAGGGTGAGCAGGCACTGGTTCACCGTAATTTTTCGTGCCCAGGCTTCAAAAGCCTTGCTTTCAATTAGCTGCTCCAGCTTAGTGAAGATGGTATAGAAAGCATCGGCCATGGCCTCGTCAATATCTTCCTCATGCTTCAGGTAGCGTTTGCAGGTGTGGTACAGCTTTGGCGCCATAAGCTCATACACCTTCCGCTGCGCATCGCGTTGGGCTTTCCTGCACGCTAAAAGTAGTTTTTCGTCTATCACAATTAGTCTCTTTGCTTATATAGAGCACAAAACGAAGGGAAAGGTTGGGACGAGTTCAAAATTATTTTAAATTTTGAATGATAAATTTTGAATTAACGTCTAAGTCAGGTTCCCCTCTCTTTTGGAGAGGGGCTGGGGGAGAGGCCTATTTATCTATCGTCAGCTTATAAATATCAGACGCTTCCACCTGGCTATCAGTATCTTCGCAAAGCAGGAAGGTCAGGTTTTTTGCATCTTCGGCATAAAGGGTAATACCTTCAAATTTATTTTTGGATGAGATAACCTGCGTCCAGTCAATTTCCATACTGTCAATATCAATACAGCCTATTAGCGTGCCTGCAACCTCGCCGTCATGATAGGTAGAATTTGACTTTTCTGCGGCTGCGAGGAAATAGAGCTTACCTTTAACCTTCACGGCATCAGTAAAGCTTGCGGATGCACCGTTTATTTTTGGTAATTTAAATTCGTTGTGAAGCATCTGGAATTCCTGCCCGAAAATATCCCCACTCAATGTAAAGATGGCATTCTGGCCTTTGGGGCCATTGCCACGGTTAAAGAAATACCAGTCGGCACCATCATTAACAACAGCTTCGATATTAAAGTTGGCTTTATCAATCTGGCCGAAACTCTGCATTGCATCATACAATTCGGCCATGTCAATCTTTGATGTGCTTGTTGTTGCAGTGTTAACTTTCTGCGCTGTATTTCTTTTATCTGTAGAGCCCGACCCAAACAGGTATAGATCGTTTCCATATAATGTCATCGCTTCAAAATCGGGCTTATAAGCTTTTGGGATGTTCTCTAATGGCCTTGCTTGTGAGAGTTCTGTTTTAGTGAGGTTTTTTGAGGGAATATCATAGTTGTACAACACATTGCTGTTATCAGAAATAAGATAAAGTGAATTGTTCTGGAAGAAAAGGCCTGAAGCCGAGCCAATGCCAATAATCCTGCAGAAAAGCTCTAAGCTGAATTTGCGCATAATTTATGTTTTTGTTAAAAACGTGCCGTAAAATAAATTCTTACATTTATAGATAAAGATACTATTTCCCTGATGGAAAACCTAAACACAACTAACTTTATAGCAAAGCCGGAGACTACTTTAGCAGCAATGCAAACATCGATAGATTTGGGCAAAACTAAAGATGAAATTTGCGAAGCTTTAAAGAAGACCAGCAAAAAGCTTAGCCGACTACAGGAAAAGATGTTTGCCAACAACCGTTACAGCGTACTCATTTGCCTTCAAGGGATGGATACATCAGGTAAAGACAGCCTTATCCGCGAAGTATTTAAGCGGTTCAATGCCCGCGGCCTGCACGTTTACAGCTATAAGACGCCTACAAGCACAGAGTTGGAACACGACTACCTTTGGCGGCATTACATTGCGTTGCCCGAGCGCGGTAAATTCAGCGTTTATAACCGGTCGCATTACGAAAATGTGCTGGTAAGCCGGGTACATCCGGAATATGTTTTGAGTGAAAACCTGCCGGGCATACATGAAGTGGAAGACATTAAAGATGGCCTTTGGCAGCAGCGTTTTGAACAGATAAATAATTTTGAGAAACACATAGCTCAAAATGGTGTTATCGTATTTAAGTTTTTCCTCTACATCAGTAAAAGCGAACAAAAGCGCCGGCTCCTGCGAAGGCTTGATAATGAAAAACACAACTGGAAATTTGCACCGAGCGACCTGGAAGAGCGCGAGCATTGGGACGCCTATATAAAATATTATGAAGAAGCGATAAAAAATACATCAAAACCACACGCACCTTGGTATATAATCCCTGCTGATGATAAGCCAACAGCACGGTTTCTTGTAGCAAACACAATATTTGATGTATTGCAGAAGTATGATATTGCAGCCCCCGAAGTAGCTGATGAAGTGCTTGAAAATATAAATAAATACAGGCAGCAGTTGCGTAGTGAGAAATAAAGCTATTCCTCAAACATATCCCTGAATTCTTCTTCAGACAAGCATATGCCCAGGTGGCTTACCATCTCGTTATCATCTTCACTGCCGCCGATGAAGTATATGGGCGTTTCGGCTGTAGCCTTCCGCCTGCGTATCTCCTGTGCTGTAATACGTCCATGCGAAGGTTTTACAGCATAGTTCACCACAATGGCATCGGCTTTGCACTTACCGGTTTTCCGGTAAGCTTCACCACCATCAACAAGCTCACTGCCAACAACTTTGTGCCCTGACTTTTTACAGTAATCAAGCAGGGGTGTGGTAGGCTCTTTGCTCCAGTCGATGATAAATAGTTGCATGGTGATGATGGTTTATACAAATATAAAAAAACCTGCGGGAGTAACCCACAGGCTTTTCAGTCAAGTTAGTTTTTGTACTTAGGTATTTTGACTTTTTACAGTTTAAATCCGTAAGCGAAACGAAGCGCTATTTGATCTGTATGGAAATCATCGGCGCCTTCATAACGCAGGCTTATGTCGATTTTATCATTAGCATAGCCAAATCCCGGAGACCAAAGGAATGATGTTTCATCATGTGTTACGGCAATACCGATACCTGCCTCACCTAAAATATAGAAACGGTCTTCCCAAACGAAATATTTAAAACCTGCCTTAATCGGAATAAATCCAAGGTCATCAGCCTCATAAGTTACCGTACCGCCCGGAGTTGCAACTGTATAGTCATCACCGAAGAAATGCTGGTAACCTGTTGTAAGCGTGATAGATCCTTTTCGTGTAAGGTCATATTGCAGCCTGATGTCCCCGCCCAGTGCAAAGGTATAAGCGTCAAAATCATCATTTACCGGCAGTCCGGCATTAATACCAAACCCTAAACGGAATGCTTGTTGAAACTCGTTCACTTCCTGGCTCGGTGAACCTGTAATGTCTTGTGCAAAGCTACCCGCTCCCACAAATAGTAATGCACCCAGCATTATCTTTTTTAAATTCAGCTTTTTCATGATTTTCTCTTTTGTTAGATTGATTTATTGAGTCAAAATTACTGTAATACTTTTACTAATAATTTTAAGAATTTGTTAATCATTTGATAATAATTCACAAAATTAAGATGAGTAATCCTATAAAATGGTGATTATTAAAAGATTGGCTCGAAATGTGAATTTCGCCGGTGTAAATTTTACCTTTGCGCAAAAAAAATACTGTGGTACTATCAGTTTATACAAAAGAATTTCGCCAAAACCTCACACTCGCGTGGCCTGTAATACTCGGCATGGTGGGGCATACGCTCATCGGCCTGGTAGACCATATCATGGTGGGGCGTATAGGCGCCACAGAACTCGCAGCGGTATCACTCGGCAACAGCATGGTATTTATAGCTATGTCGGTAGGTATAGGCTTCTCAACTGCTATAACGCCAATGGTAGCGCAGGGAGACAGCTCAAAAGATGATGGTATGGTACGCAGCGTTTTTCATCACGGGTTGCTTTTATGCACAATTTTGGGCATTGCGTTGTTTGGGGTGGTTATGCTTGCAAAGCCAATAATGTACCACATGGGCCAGCCGGAAGAGGTTGTAAAGCTTGCAGGGCCATATGTAAATCTGGTGGCATTTTCATTGATTCCGGTAGTTGTATTTCAGGGATATAAGCAATTTGCCGATGGTATGTCATTAACGAAATATGACATGTATGCCGCTGTAATGAGCAATATAGTTCATGTGATTATCAATTATTTATTGATTTACGGTGTCTGGATTTTTCCTAAAATGGGAATAGTTGGGGCTGCCCTCGGCACTGTTATTTCACGGGTGCTTATGGTAGCTTACATGCACTACCTACTATCTCATAATGAGAAACTTAGGCAATACTTCCATGGCTTCAGCTGGGCTTCCATTAAAAAAGCAATGCTGAAGAAGATTGTGGCAATGGGTATACCATCAAGCATGCAGATGCTTTTTGAGGTGGCGCTCTTTACTACAGCAATCTGGCTGTCAGGCTCTTTGGGTAAAGAAAGCCAGGCCGCAAACCAGATAGCACTGAGCCTTGCATCACTAACGTTTATGTTTGCCATGGGACTGAGCGTTGCAGCAATGGTGCGGGTTGGCAACCAGAAAGGGCTTCAGGATTACAACAAGCTCCGAATCGTGGCAAGGTCGATATTTTTGCTGGTGGTGCTTGTTGAAATTGTCTTTGCCATACTTTTTGTAGCGCTGCACCAGGTACTTCCGCACTTATTCTTAAACAATGATCCTGCAACTATACTGGCTGATAACCAGCAGGTTATTGCTATTGCATCATCGCTTTTGCTCGTGGCTGCCGTATTCCAGATTAGTGATGGCGTACAGGTAGTGGTGCTCGGTGCGCTAAGGGGCATCCAGGATGTGAAGATTCCAACGGTCATAACATTTGTTTCGTACTGGCTTATAGGCTTCCCGATTTCGTTTTACTTAGGCTTATATACTGATTTAAAAGCAATTGGCATTTGGATTGGACTGCTGGCAGGGCTTTCAGCCGCCGCGTTATTTTTGTATCTTCGCTTTAATTATATGACAAATAGACTCGCTAAGAGCTAAGAGAAGCTAACTTTAAGACTTTCAACTTTTTAACTTTCAAATTAAATGGAATTACCAAAATTTGTACTTGCCGATAATACTGATTATCCTGACGATATCTTCATTATACACCTTGATTATCCGAGGTTTATCATTAATCTTAAAGACGATGAGGTAGAGTTTCTTGAGGAGCCGGAAGACCTTGACGAAAATGAGCTCAATGCGGAAATGGAAGGTTTGATTGAAGCGGCTAATAATTTTTACGACCGCGAAATGGAGCGTTACGAAGCACAGTAAATTTTAACTCCACTTCTGATGCAGGAGGGAGGAAGTATTTAACAATTTTTTAGTAGTCAGATTTATCCGTAAATGTAAGGGGAGTAAAATTTGAATATTTTTCGAATTTTAAGCTTTTGCAATTATTTGATTTTCATAAATTTAAATATTGATTCAAAAAATAATCGATGAACTGCACGTTTTTGAAAGGGTTTTGTAACATCATTTAAAATCCGTCGGCGTATCTTTGCAGCGTGATTCAACTTTCATGAGCAGCCTCATAAGCCCCATCACTTACCTTTGGATTTTTTTAATCTTTGCCCTTGTTTTTTATAAACTAAAACGCAGGAAAACAGCAAAGGTATTTCTGCTTGCCGGATTTTTCCAGTTATTTCTTTTTACAGTTACGCCATTGCCGGTTGTTATGGTGCGTAGCCTTGAGCAGCAATATCAGGTCTATAACCCAACGCAGGATTCTGTGCCGGTTCTTGTTTTAGGTGCAGGCCATGTTAACGACCCGCAGCTGCCGCCGTTGCAGCGCCTGTCAATACCGCTGCTTGACCGTGTTGCCGAGGGTGTCCGTCTTCATCAGGTCACAAAAGGCAAAATTATTTTCTCAGGATTCTCAAGATTTAATAAATCACCCCATGCGATGGCAATGAGCCAGGCTGCCGTAAGCCTTGGTGTCAATCCGTCTGACACGCTCATGCTTGACAAGCCTTCAAACACTTGGCAGGAAGCCGCGGCTTTTAAAGCACGTTTTGGCGCCAACAAGAAATTCATATTGGTTACAAGCGCCGTACATATGCCGCGTGCCATGGAGATTTTTCAGAAAACGGGGCTACAGCCTATCGCTGCCCCGGCTAACTTCATTAACCGCAATGAACCCGGCGTAAACCCATACAATTGGTATCCGTCCTCAATAAAAGCAATGTATACAGAGATTGCTATCTACGAATATTGCAGTACCTGGTACTACCGCTGGTTTAAAGATTAGTTTTTAAAACCTAAACATCGAAGTATTATAATACGGATAGCTTTTAAATTATTTTTGCAAGCACCGTTATCTGTTTGAGTGAAGCTTTGCTGCCCTACTGGGTTTTACGTAAAAAATCAAGGAAGGCTTCAGAGTGGAAGGAGGAAAGCGATCCGCGAGTGAGCGGCGCAGCAAGCGAACGGCTCGGGTCGCGTTGGCAAAAGCCTGACGTTGATTTTAAGTAAAAAACCAGTCAGGCTTGAACTTTTGTTTCTTTTGTTTCAAGACAAAAGAAATAAAATTACACTCTACGATTGAATATATATTTTAAGTGCAAAGTTGTACATAATCTAAAACTTAAACTCTTCGTCTTCTTTTTCTCAATATTGTAAATATAGTTATAAAGCATATTGTGTAAAGCGTTATAAGTACTACCGTAATAATAACACCGCCACTATCAATTCCTGTAGTGAGTGCATCGCCCAGCATCGCCAGCAGTACCGGTGCCAGGTAAATCAGGAATAGTATTAGCATACCTCTAACAGCCTGCCTGTCAGTAACTATTTTATTTCGGTTTTTAGCCAGTATCATTATCGGGGCAAGTATAAGCGGCAGGAGTACAATCGTCAACATTGCAATTATACCAACATCAGCATCTGCCAGCAGCATCAATAAAATATTTACAATAATAGCCGCAACTTCAATAGCATAAAATAATAAGAACCTCGGCCACGGATTATATTGGGGCCTTAGTTTAAAATCATCTTCATTAAGTAAATCTTGCATCGTTCTTTGACATACTGTATTTTCAGTCGCTGTCACACTGAGCTTGTCGAAGTGTTACCCGCCTAAAGCTAAATCATAAATTTTCAATATCCTTCCTTACCTTCGCCGGTAGCTTGTCATACACCATTTGGTATGCCTGCCGTGCATATTGATTCCATTCGGCAGTGGTGAAACGGCTAATATTATCAACCTTAACCCATTTGTATCGGGCAAGGTAAGGGGCGGGTATAAAGCCCTCACGCTCAGTAAGCTGTTCAAAATCTTCATCTGATGCTTTGAATGATGCATTTACCGGCACTTCATCAGGCGCAGTGATCATAAACATCTTGCCGCCCACATTAAAGCACAGGTGATTTTCCCACTTTATATCGGTAGTGACACCAGGAAAGGTTTCACATATTTGTTGTAGTTGTTCTATAGTCATGTATAACAGTATTATCTGGTTCTCCAATCTAAAGCCGACATAATGAATTTGAGTTCGTTACCATGCATGCCGGACTCTCTCCAGCCTTTCCGCCTGTAAAATTTTGCTGCGCGCGTTTGCGGGTCGGTACTAAGCCATACATCTTCATCCGTTTGGGTAAAATACCAGTCCATCAAGGTATCGTGTAGCTTCCTGCCAACGCCTGCTTTTTCATGGGAAGGGTCAACAAACAGCGCCCAGATGTTTTTCTGCTGAAGGCCCACTATGGCAAAGCCTGCAATCTTACCATCTACTTCAGCAACCCATCCTTTGCCGTAGCTGGTAAGGTAATCTTCATAATCCCGGCGGGTAACAAGGTCAGGGTTATTAAGAGGATTTTCTTTAACTGACAGACGTATAACCGACATAGCATCAATATCCTGCAATGTAGCTTCACGTACTTGTATCGTACGCGGGAACTCATGCCGTAACAGCGAGTATATCGGCGAATCTTCATGTATGCCATCAACAAGGTAATGTTCACGAAGCAGCCCTTCGTACTTGAACCCAAACTTCTCAAGCGTTTTTATAGATGCAGTGTTGTATGTGGCAGTAAGCGCTTCCACACGGTGCAGGTTCATTTGGTTAAACCCGTATGTGAGCACAGCCTGTAAAATTTCGCTCATATAACCCTTGCGTTTGTGTTCTTCAGCATTTAGGTAATAACCAATCTCAGCACGGTTATGCTCGGTATACCAGGTATGGTAGCCGCACCAGCCAATGACTTTGCCGCTTGATTTGTCAACAGGGTAGAAGTTTACAAAACTTTTATTGAAAGTGATGAGCCCGCATGCCTGCCGCGATTTCTGTTTTTTCAAGGCCCGCTTCATCCAGCCCGAAAAACTCCATCAGCTCGCTGTCGCTCAAGGTTTCCATAGCGTGACTATGTACTTCCGGAGTTACAATGCGGAGGAGGAAGCGCGGGGTTTCTATGTGGTTAAAATCCATAGCTAATTATTCACCGCTTTATTTATTCGATCATAATCAACAATAGTCGGCTTCATAACAGTTTTAATAAACAGGTTGTTATTATTAACTTCAATTTCAAGAGATTTTTCTTTGTCTATTTTTTGCATTAGTCTAATTAGCGGAATTACTGAATAGCCTTTCTTTAATACGAATGATTCATAATTATTAAGTTTAATTTCATCATCATTACGGAAGATTTCGGTAATCCGTTCTATTGATGTTTTTTCTCTAAAATAAAAATGCCCTCCACAATCCTCGATACTAGTCCAAAACATCAATTGTGTTTCTCGGTAATCATCTTCTCCGCGTACTTTTGCTCCCAGTTCAACAAAAGGAAAAAATACAACTGTATTACTTTGATTTATATATGATATTTGATAAGACCAACTGTCGTACTTCTTTAAAACAGATGTATTTTCAAGTTGTGATATTTGATGTTCCGAAAGTTTTTGCCGCCTGAAGCCATTGGCTCGCAACTTAATCTCTATATCATGTACTTTTAAATTATCTTCATCAAGAAATTTTCTAAAGTCATTGTCGTATTTGTCTTTCAACTCTTGGTCAGGTAACAACCAATTTCCTGATTCTGCTTGCTCTAATGTTATCTTCGCACCTGTTTCAGGATCATAAATCAATACGTCTTCAAGGCTTTCTTGTAAACGCTTTTCTTCGACTTTTTCGCTTTTTGATTTAGTAGTTGAGAATGCTACAATAATTAGTGCCGCCAGTATTACCGCAGCACCTGTTAATACTGTTTCCATGTCACTACTCCTCTTTTTCTTTCACGAAATACACCGTATCCGTCCGTTTAAAAGTAGGGTAGTTGGCAACTTTCACTGTCTGTACATAGCTGCTGTCTTTCACTTTGCTCATGGTTACCGTCATAGTACCGGCCTTGGAAAGGTCTTTATTTTTAGCAACAGATCCCGGAGTCGGCGTTACGGTGTATGTACAATCGTCAAGCCATTTCACGTCGAAGTCATAGGTTTCATCGCTTTCCTCCATCTTCTCGGTTTGCGTGTCGCCTGAACGGGTTATGATGCAGACCTGCTTGCTCTTAGGGTCGGTAACCTTAAAAGTACCGGTTCTGAATTTGGCGCAGCCTTCCTGAGCAAACGCCGAAGTTATGGTAATAAATAGTAATGCTATAAGTAGTCTTATCTTCATAATTACAAATTAAAATAAATAGCCAGCAATGCCAATGTTGCCGGTAGGGCCTGTACATACAGAATAGTTTTCTGTACGGAATAAGCACCGAACAATCCTGCTACCAGCACACAGCCTAAAAAGAAGGTCGCCACGTTTATGCTCCAGCCTATATCCGGAATAAACAGCGACCATATAAGCCCTGCGGCCAGGAAGCCGTTGTACAGTCCCTGGTTGGCAGCCATGGGTTTTGTTTTTTCAAAAAGCTCGGGCGGGAACTTCCTGAAAACTTTGCGCGCACGTGTCATCCAGCCAAACATCTCCAGCCACATTATGTACAGGTGGATGAGTATGACGACACCGATAAGCGCTTTGGCTGCTATGCCCATGTTATATTTTCCATTTAAAGTTTTTCTCAATGGCCTTAATCATCTCTCCTGCAATATCTTTGTTGGTAGCGCCTTCAATTCCTTCAAGACCCGGTGATGAGTTAACTTCCAACAATAGCGGCCCTTTTGTGGAACGGATGATATCTACACCCGCTACTTTCAGGTTCATGGCTTTTGCAGCTTTTATCGCGATACGTTTCTCTTCGGCCGTAGCTTTTATTACCGATGCCGTGCCACCCAAATGTATATTGGCCCTGAACTCGCCCGGCAGTGCCTCACGCTGAATGGCAGCCACAACTTTGCCATCTATCACAAACAGGCGCAGGTCTTTACCATTTGCTTCTTTTATGAATTCCTGTACCAGTATATTGGCGTTAAGGCTCTTAAATGCATTGATAACACTCTCTGCTGCCTTCTTGGTTTCAGCCAGTACTACGCCTTTGCCCTGTGTACCTTCAAGCAGTTTTACAATAAGCGGCGAACCGCCTACCATTTTTATAAGTTCGTTTGTATCCAGAGGTGAGTTGGCAAAGCCGGTAGTCGGGATATCCACGCCGTTGTTCAGCAGTAACTGAAGTGAATACAGCTTGTCCCTCGACTGGCTGATGGCCATAGCTGAATTGAGGCAGAATACCTTTAATGCTTCAAAATGCCTTGTGAGCGCGCATCCGTAAAAGGTCATGCTGGGGCGTATCCGCGGAATCACCGCATCAAAATCATTCAATATCCTTCCGCCGCGGTAGTGAATTTCCGGAGTATCGGCATCCAGTTTCATGTAACAGTCCTTCAGGTTCAGGAAATGCATTTCATGCCCGCGCATTTCGCCGGCTTCCATGATGCGTTTGTTGCTGTACAGCGATGGGTTGCTTGCCAAAAGCCCTATCCGCAGCCCGCGTCCTGATTCTTCACTTCGGTCGTAATACTCCCTTAATTTTTCTTTGGTAGGCTGTCCCAATAGGTATTTCTGTTCCGGGTCAACCAGTACGCGTCCGCTCATAGCCTCGCGCCCCAACAGCATACGGAAACCCATAGAGTCGCGATTGGTAAGTGTAAGCTCAACCTCCCAGCTGGCGCCGCCAAACTGAATTTCGGTCTTAATCACGTACCGCTGTTCCCTGAAACCGCTTGAGCTCTTAACCACACGCTTATCTATAAGAGGAGCCTGGCAATGTATTACCGCTTTAGTATTTTTCTGTATTGGGTTGATGTCAAATTTCACCCAGCTTTCGCCGTCTTTATCAAACGACTGAATATTAACGGCATGCAGCGCCGATGTTTTTGCGCCCGAATCTACACGTGCCTTGATGGTTGGTATTCCTAAGTCGGGGAAGGCGCACCATTCTTCGCTCCCTACTATAACTTTCTCCTGCATTTTGTAATTGATGATTTAAGATTCTAAAGTACTACTTTTTTTAAATGATGAATTAAAGGGCCGGTTATTTTTAAAGAAAAAATAATACAAAAATCCCCGAGACATTTCTGCCCGGGGATTAATTTATAATTCAAAATTTACAATTTAAAATTTTAGTTGTCGCTGCTTGCGGTATCGGCTTTACGGATAGTTACCTGCAATTCGCTGGCACCGTCTTCAAGGTCCATGAAAATTTCATCACCGCTTGCAATTTTTGAGGTGATAATCTCTTCAGCCAGTGCATCTTCAACGTATTTCTGGATAGCCCTCTTAAGCGGACGCGCACCATACTGCTTGTCGAAGCCTTTTTCGGCAATAAAGTCTTTTGCCTTATCACTAAGCTGAATGTTGTAGCCAAGGTCTTTTATCCTTGCATACAGCTTCTCAAGTTCAATAGTGATGATAGAGTCAATATGCTCTTTCTCCAGCGGGTTGAATACGATGATGTCGTCAATCCTGTTAATGAATTCCGGCGCGAAAGTTTTCTTCAGGGCGTTTTCAATTACACCTTTAGAATATTCATCAGCCTGTGCTTTTTTGGCGGTAGTACCGAAACCAACACCCTGACCGAAATCTTTCAGCTGGCGTGCACCAACGTTTGATGTCATTATGATAATCGTGTTCCTAAAGTCGATCTTACGGCCAAGGCTGTCTGTTAAATAGCCGTCATCAAGCACCTGCAGCATCATGTTGAATACGTCAGGGTGGGCTTTCTCAATCTCGTCAAGAAGTACCACGCAATAAGGTTTGCGCCTTACCTTTTCAGTAAGCTGGCCACCTTCTTCATAACCAACGTATCCCGGAGGCGCACCCACAAGGCGTGATATAGCGAATTTCTCCATATACTCGCTCATATCAATACGCACAAGGGCATCTTCGCTGTCAAAGAGCTCACGGGCAATTACCTTAGCAAGCTGTGTTTTACCAACGCCTGTCTGCCCAAGGAAAATGAACGAACCAATTGGTTTGTTCGGGTCTTTAAGCCCCGCACGGTTACGCTGTATAGATTTTGCAATCTTGGCAACGGCATCATCTTGCCCAATAACTTTATTCTTGATAAGCTCCGGCAGTTTAGCCAGCTTGTTGCTCTCTGTTTGTGCAATACGGTTTACAGGGATGCCGGTCATCATACTCACTACATCAGCAACGTTATCTTCGGTAACGGTAACGCGGTTGTTTTTAGAATCCTCTTCCCACTGCTCCTGGGCAATGGCAAGGTCTTTCTCAATGCGTTTCTCGTCATCGCGAAGCTTAGCCGCCTCTTCATACTTCTGCTTTTTAACCACAGTGTTCTTCAGTTCACGCACTTCCTCAAGCTGGCGCTCCAAATCCAAAATCTGTTTCGGAACATCAATATTTGTTATGTGTACGCGTGAACCTGCCTCGTCCAATGCATCAATAGCCTTGTCCGGAAGAAAACGCTCGCTCATATAGCGGTTGGTGAGCTTTACGCAGGCCTCAATCGCTTCATCAGTATAGTTCACATTGTGGTGGTCTTCATACTTGCCTTTGATATTGTTAAGGATGGTAATTGTTTCCTCAACCGAAGTCGGCTCTACAATAACTTTCTGGAAACGCCTTTCAAGCGCTCCATCTTTCTCAATATACTGGCGGTACTCATCAAGCGTGGTTGCGCCAATGCATTGTATCTCGCCACGCGCAAGTGCCGGCTTGAACATATTGCTTGCGTCAAGCGAGCCTGTCGCGCCGCCCGCGCCTACAATTGTGTGTATCTCGTCAATGAAAAGGATGATGTCGGTGTTCTTCTCCAGCTCGTTCATCACGGCTTTCATACGCTCTTCAAACTGGCCGCGGTACTTTGTACCGGCAACAAGGCTGGCAAGGTCAAGCGTTACCACGCGTTTATTGAAAAGTATGCGCGATACTTTCTTTTGGATGATGCGTAGTGCAAGCCCTTCAGCAATAGCCGATTTACCCACACCCGGCTCACCAATAAGCAGCGGGTTGTTCTTTTTGCGGCGGCTCAATATCTGCGATACGCGCTCAATTTCTTTCTCACGGCCTACAACCGCATCAAGCTTGCCTTCTTCGGCAAGTTCGGTAAGGTCGCGCCCGAAGTTGTCAAGCACAGGCGTTTTCGATTTTTTGTTTGCTTTGCCCGGTGCAGGGTTGTTGAAGCTGCTTTCGCGCAGGCTGTCATCTTGTCCTGCATCATCATTATATGACTCCGCCCGTGGCAGGTTTTCTAAGTATTCTTCTTCGTTTGATGTCATACTGATAAATTGTTCTTTAACTGTTTCGTAATCTATTTTTAGCTTGTTCAGCAGCTTAGTCGTTGGGTCATTCTCGTTGCGCAAAATGCACAGCAAAAGGTGTGCGGTACTGATTGAAGTGCTTTGAAACACCTTAGCTTCCAGGAAGGTTGTGCGCAGGGCACGCTCTGCCTGGCGGGTCAGGTGCAGGTTCTTCTTCTCGTTATTGCGCTCTGCGTTTGGGTTGGCGGGGCTCAGTATTTCTACTTTTTTCCTTAAATGGTCAAGGTCAATATGTATATTGTTCAAAATAGAAATCGCCTTACCGTTACCGTCCCGTAGTATCCCCAACATCAAATGCTCCGTCCCAATGAAGTCGTGGCCCAGGCGCAAGGCTTCTTCCTTGCTGTAGGTTATCACGTCTTTTACCCTTGGTGAAAAATTATCATCCATAACTCTATAATTGGTACTGTAAATTTAAGTATTTCCTAAGTAGATTTTTACAAAAACCATACCTTACAGGAGTACTGACAGCTAAGTGACAAAAAAATACTGACATCATGAAAAGTTTTAGGAATAGTTTATCAAGATGAGCCTGTAAAACCTGTTAATAAAACGTGAATTTTTTAGGCTTCAGCCGTTTTCAAACCTGATAAAATTGCGTATATTGGCACGTTTTGTAATAATTATAAAGACTTAATATAACTGCTTATGGCTGAAGGAGAAAAGTTAATTCCTATTAACATCGAAGACCAGATGAAATCTGCCTACATCGACTATTCGATGTCGGTTATCGTGTCGAGGGCGCTGCCCGATGTGAGGGATGGCCTTAAACCCGTGCATAGAAGAGTACTATACGGAATGTATGAACTGGGCGTACTGAGCAACCGCGCCCACAAAAAATCAGCAAGGATTGTAGGAGAAGTGCTGGGTAAATACCACCCGCACGGAGATACATCAGTATATGATGCCATGGTACGTATGGCGCAAGACTGGAGCCTGCGCTACCTGCTTGTAGACGGGCAGGGTAACTTCGGGTCTATTGATGGCGACAGCCCTGCTGCAATGCGATACACAGAAGCCAGGATGCAGAAGATATCGGAAGAAATCATGGCCGACCTTGATAAGGAAACGGTTGACTTCCAGCTTAACTTTGACGATACGCTGCATGAGCCTACCGTTATGCCAACGCGCGTACCAAACCTGCTTATAAACGGAGCTTCAGGTATCGCAGTAGGTATGGCTACAAATATGCCGCCGCACAACCTTACCGAGGTAGTGAACGGAACTTTGGCATATATTGATAATAACGAGATTGAGATTGACGAGCTGATGACTCATGTTAAGGCTCCCGATTTCCCTACAGGAGGTACAATATACGGATATGAAGGTGTTCGTGAAGCGTTCAAGACCGGCCGTGGCAGGATAGTAATGCGGGCCAAAACTTCATTTGAAGAAGTTGACGGGCGTGAAGCCATAATCGTTACCGAAATACCTTACCAGGTAAATAAGGCGGAGATGATCAAGAAAACTGCCGACCTTGTAAACGAAAAGAAAATTGAGGGCATTGCCAACATACGTGACGAGTCTGACCGTAACGGTATGCGCATTGTCTACATACTGAAGCGTGAGGCCGTACCGAATGTGGTGCTTAATACCTTATTTAAGTTTACACAGCTACAGTCATCATTCAGCGTAAATAATATTGCGCTTGTAAACGGCAGGCCGCAAATGCTCAACCTGAAAGACCTGATTCACTACTTTGTAGAGCACAGGCATGATGTTGTGGTAAGGCGTGCGCAGTTTGAACTTCGCAAAGCTGAGGAGCGTGCACACATTTTAGAAGGTTTGATTATCGCATCAGATAATATTGATGAGGTTATTGCGCTTATCCGTTCATCAAAAGACGGTGAAGAGGCAAGGGCCAAATTGATTGAGCGTTTCAACCTTTCTGAAATACAGGCCAGGGCTATTGTAGAGATGAGGCTTCGCCAGCTTACCGGCCTTGAGCAGGACAAACTGCGTGCTGAATATGAAGAAATCATGAAATTGATTGCTGAATTGAAAGCGCTATTGGCAAGCAAAGAGCTTAGGATGCAGCTTATCAAAGAAGAGCTTGTTGAGATACGCGACAAATATGGCGATGCACGCCGCAGCCAGATTGAATATGCAGGCGGCGATGTAAGCATTGAAGACCTAATTGCAGACGAAAGTGTTGTAGTGACAATTTCTCACGCAGGCTATATCAAGCGTACGCCGCTAAGCGAATACAAAACGCAGAACAGGGGAGGCGTAGGCCAAAAAGGTGTTGCCACCCGCGACCAGGATTTCCTTGAGCACCTGTATGTAGCTACAAACCACCAGTACATGTTGTTCTTCACACAGAAAGGTAAATGTTTCTGGATGCGCGTATACGAAATTCCGGAAGGAAGCAAAACAAGCAAAGGCCGTGCTATACAAAACCTTATCAACATTGAGAATGATGATAAGGTGAAAGCATTCATTTGCACGCAGGACCTTAAGAATACTGAATACATCAACAGTCACTACGTTATCATGGCAACCAAAAAGGGTGTCGTAAAGAAAACCCTGCTTGAGCAATACTCCCGCCCAAGGCTTAACGGTATTGCGGCTATCACCATACGTGAAGACGATGAGCTATTAGAGGCGAAACTTACCACAGGCGAAAGCCAGGTGCTTATAGCTGTAAAATCGGGCAAGCTGGTGCGCTTTGAAGAAGGCAAGACCAGGCCGATGGGGCGTAGCGCATCGGGTGTGCGTGGTATTACGCTGGCTGATGATAATGATGAGGTAATTGGCATGGTATCTGTAAATGATATGAACAGCGAGATACTGGTAGTCTCAGAAAACGGATATGGCAAACGTTCGGCGCTTGAAGATTACAGGATTACCAACCGTGGCGGTAAAGGTGTGAAAACCCTTAATATTACTGAAAAAACCGGAAGTCTTGTATCAATCAACAACGTAACGGATGCTGATGACCTTATGATCATTAATAAGTCGGGTTTAACTATCCGTATGGAGGTGAGCGATTTACGAGTTATGGGCCGCGCTACACAAGGTGTAAGGCTAATCAACATTAAAGGCAATGATTCTATCGCCGCGGTAACAAAAGTACTTCGTGAAGAAGAAGCTATTGAAGAGGCGATCGAGGAAGCTATTGAGGACGTAGGCGCAGAAAACCTGCCGGGTGACATGCTTGACCAGGTTTCACATGATGAGCCTGAAGATAATACAGAAGAATAATTTTAAATTGACATACAATGAAAATTAAATATGCAATTGCGGCGTCACTGCTTCTTTCGATAAGCGCGTTTGCGCAGAAAGAAGAGCTTAGGGCTTTAAAAAGAATTTCTGATAAAGAAACACCACCTACTGCTGCAGAAATAACTGAATTTAAAAGGCTTGTAGCTGCAGTTGAACCCAAAATGGGAGCAGCAACTGCCGAGCAGCAAATTGAATTTCACTATTTCAAGGCAGAAGCAGGTATGCTTGAGATGATGGCAAACCCTATGGGTGCACAGGCTATTCTGCCAAAAGCTATTGAAAGTCTGGACAAGGTTATGGAGCTTGAAAAGGCGGCAGGTAAGTCTAAATACACCAAAGAAATACAGACTGAAATTTACCCGGTTCTTAAAAACCAGCTTATAACGGCGGCAAACCAGCTGAACGGGCAAAAGATGTATAAGCCGGCATCAGACCTTTTCCTTACAGTTTATAAGATAACTAAAGACCCTAACTATCTCTATAATGCGGCAGTAATGTCTGTAAACGCACAAGATTATGACACCGCGCTTAAACATTATGAGGAGCTTGACAAATCAGGCTACACGGGCGAGGGTATTTCATATACTGCTAAGAATGTAGCCAGTGGCAAGTATGAAACTTTCCCTGATAAAAAAACCAGGGATTTAGGGCTTGCACAAAAAATATATGTGCTGCCTAAAGATGAAAAACTGCCTTCACTTAAAGGTGACATCGTTAAGAACATCGCGCTTATCTATGTGCAGAAAGGCGATACTGAAAAAGCGAAACAAGCCATGACTTCTGCCAGGAAAAATAATCCTGATGACGTAAGCCTCCTTATCGCTGAGGCCGACCTATACCTGAAAACAAAGGATATGGCTACATACAAAAAGCTGATAACTGAGGCTACACAGAAAAACCCTAACAATGCTGATTTGTATTACAACCTTGGTGTTGTTACTTCTGAGACTGATAAAGCTGAAGCGAAAGCTTTGTATGAAAAGGCATTGTCAATAAACCCGAATTACACTAATGCCAATATCAATCTTGGTATTATGATGCTTGACGGTGAGCAGAAGATTGTTGATGAAATGAACAACCCTAAAACAAGCGATAAGCGTTACAACGAGCTTAAAAAGCAGCGTGATGACTTGTACAAAAAGGCGCTGTCATACTTTGATAAAGCACATAAGGCAGAACCTGACAATCAATACGTGATTTCATCAATGGTAAGCATGTACCAGGGTCTTGACATGGAAGCGGAAGCTAAAGCCATGAAAGCCAAACTGAAAAAATAGTATTTGGTTATTCACTAAAAAAATCCTCCCGAAACTTCGGGAGGATTTTTTTTATACGCCAAACTGCCTTAAGTGGTGGTCAAGGTGTTTCCATTGCAGGATATCCCATTCTTCCATGGTCATTTCACCAAAGAAAGGGTGTTTAGTTACAGCTATTGCGCCATGCCCTTCATTTGAAAAGCGCTGTATCATACCTATCAGCGTACTTTTCGCCTGGTTGAAGTCAGGCTCATGTTTTATCCTGAATTCTTTTACTGTAGGCAGGCTGCGGCCAAACTGCTTTTGCTGCGCCATTCTCTTTTTAGCCATTTTGCCGAAAAGTACACTCAGCAGGTTTGGTTTCAGCTGAAGGGTTCCGAAAGATACCTTTATCGGCTGCTGGCAGTGCTCAAGCATCTGGCTTACGGTCATCACGCCCCACTCAGAGAGTGTGATAGGGGTAAGTTTTTCAATTCGTTCTATAATTTGCCTGTTGCCTTCGGGGTGAAATAAGCTTTGCATGGTTTTGATTGATTTTTAATTTTTGACTGATGTGCAAATGTAAGAAATATTTGAACCTTAGAGATGAGCACTCAATGAATAAACCATTGGTAATTTATTTCCGTGAACCTTCGTCCTGAACTTTCCGGTTTCATATTCATACATGTCTTTAAAGCAATTGTAGGGTGAGTAATCATACTCATTAAAGCTTTCAATCGTAAGCCCCGCAGTTACAAGGCTGGTTATTACTTCACCAATGCTATGATTCCAGCTTACAGTTTCAAACTCAATAGGCGCGTCATTATCAGCATAAGTTCCGCTACTGGTTTCAACAATTGCCTCATCTTTAAAATACCGGTATTCTACTTTCTCAAAATTAGTGTCAAACATCCACACCACAGGGTGAAATTCAGCAAACACAAACCTGCCGCCCGGCTTCAGGAATTTTGCTATTACCGCCGCCCATTTGTCAAGGTCGGGCAGCCAGCCTATGGTGCCGTAGCTGGTAAATACAATGTCAAACTTTTCATCAAGCACTTCAGGTAGTTTGTAAACATCACTGCATATAAACTTTGCCGGCAATCCTGTTTCGGCACTTAGTTTCTGTGCTTCTGCAATGGCCAGATCACTAAAGTCGATACCTGTAGCTGTTGCGCCAAGTTTTACCATTGATAGTGTATCCTGCCCGAAATGACATTGCAGGTGAAGTATGGTTTTGCCTGCAATATTGCCAAGCAAATTAAGCTCAATATCATTAAGTGAATTTTTCCCGATTTTAAATGAACCATTGTTGTAAAACTCAGAATTCACATTGTATGGCGTCTGCTTATTCCACGCTGCTTTATTAATCTCAAGATAATTTTTGTCTTTGCTCATGGCACTGGTTTTCAGCAAATTTAGCTTTTTGTTGTATCAGGCGTTCATTCAGGCTTTATTTTTATTCGTAAATTAGCGGCTCATTCAAACAAAACATCAAATGGAAAACGGAATTTACGCAAAATTCAATACTTCAAAAGGTGAAATCCTCGTGAAGCTTACGCATGATAAAACTCCCGGTACAGTTGGCAACTTTGTTGGCCTTGCCGAAGGGAATCTTGAAAATAATGAGAAGCCGCAGGGCAAGCCGTATTATGACGGACTTAAGTTTCACCGTGTTATACCTGACTTTATGATACAGGGTGGCTGCCCCCAGGGCACAGGCACAGGCGGGCCGGGTTACCAGTTTGACGATGAGTTCCATCCGGAGCTTAAGCACGATGGCCCCGGTGTACTTTCAATGGCCAATGCAGGGCCAGGCAGCAACGGATCGCAGTTCTTCATTACCCATGTTGAAACTCCATGGCTTGACAATAAGCACACTGTTTTCGGGCACGTGGTGAAAGGGCAGGATGTTGTAGACGCTATTGCTCAGGGCGATAAGATTGAAAGCCTTGAGATAGTGCGCGAAGGTGATGAGGCTAAAAAGTGGAATGCCATTGAGGCGTTCCGTACTTTTGAAGGATCACGCGAGAAAAGGATTGCGGAGCAAAAGCGCCAGGCGGAAGAGGCTATGGAAAAGATTGCTGCAGGTTTTGATAAGACCGAAAGCGGACTTCGTTATAAAATGATACAAAAAGGCAGCGGCAAAAAAGCTGAGAAAGGCAAAATGGTATCGGTACACTACCAGGGAGCACTTGACAATGGGCAGGTATTCGACTCGTCATACAAGCGCAAGCAGCCAATTGAGTTTATGCTGGGCCGTGGCCAGGTTATTGAAGGCTGGGACGAAGGTATTGCCCTGCTTCAGGTAGGTGACAAGGCCCGTTTTGTGATTCCGTCACACCTTGGTTACGGCTCGCGCGGTGCAGGTGGTGTTATCCCGCCGGATGCTACGCTGGTATTTGACGTTGAGCTGATGGACGTTAAATAGTATTCAGATAGTAGTATTGAGAATTGAGATATGAGAGCTGCCTATGGGTGGCTCTTTTTATTTGGAATGCTTTTTGAACTCAGCGATTAGCTATATTTGTGGTATGAGATATATACTGATATTCTTATTTTTGGTTGCGGCTTCAATGAAAGCCCAGGTTATGCATTGCGGGTATGACTTTACATCATACTTTGTACTTGATGTGCATGAAGCGGGTAGTAAAGAAATGATAAAAGGCCTTAAGATTACTGTGGTTGACAGTACCGGTACCGAGCTTATCAACTTCAATAATCTATATAGTTTCCGGGATGGCAACAAGCCTATGCGATTTATGGAAAACTACCGTATTGGCGACGATAACAGAAAGCTGGCTGAAGGTGCAACCGCTGCAAAAGAGCGTTGGTTTTTTCCATTCGCGAAACAGAGTTATTTGCTGAGCGTATCAAACACTTTCCCGGCAGATAGCTTCAGTATAAAGATTGAAGATGTTGACGGTAAAGAGAATGGCGGCAAGTTTAAAACCCTGATTGTACCGCTGCATAGCTATAATATGTATGTACTTTGCTCAAATGAAAGCCAGCAGGCAGCAGTGAAATTTGGGCGGAAAATGAACAAACCGATTGATATTGTGTTGGAGAAAGAGTAGCCACAAGGCATCAGCCACAAGCCACTAGTCGTACTGATTTTAAACCTTATAATTGAAACTTGAAACAAGAACTCTCCTGGGAAGATTTTGAAAAAGTTGAAATGCGCGTTGGAACCATCATTGAGGTAAATGATTTCCCTGAAGCGCGCAAAGCTGCCTATCAGCTTACTATTGATTTTGGCGACGCCATTGGCATTCGCAAATCGTCAGCTCAAATTACAAAGCGCTATACCAAAGATGACCTTAAGCACAGGCAGATTGTTGCAGTGGTAAACTTCCAAAAAAAGCAAATTGGTAAATTTATGAGCGAATGCCTTGTGCTGGGCGCAGTAGGCGAGGAGGGAGATGTAGTTTTGTTATCGCCCGATTTTAAAGTGGAGAATGGTTTGAGAATTGGCTAAAAGAAAAAATCCCGCATTGCAGCGGGATTCGTTTTATTATGATTGACAATTAGATATCGTCAAAATTGATATCTGTGAAACTTTCAGATGCCATTACTGTTTCAGTTTCTTCAGGCTTGTCTGCAAAAAGCTTCTTGAAATCTTTCTGGTGCCTTTCAGAAATAACTTCTTCGCCTTTGTTGTTCAGTACATAGCTTGTCATCTCATCAAGTATATCTTTAAAAGCTACGAAATCTTCCTTATAAAGATAAATTTTATGCTTTTTGAAGTGGAATGAACCGTCTTCTTCGGTAAACTTTTTGCTTTCAGTTATCGTGATATAGTAATCATCAGCTTTAGTAGCCCTCACATCAAAGAAGTACGTTCTTCTTCCTGCCCTTAAAACTTTAGAAAAGATTTCTTCCTTTTCCAGCATGTCATTTTCTCTCATGGTTCAGTAGGTTCTTTTAATTGGTTTTATGTCGCAACCAAAAATCTAAAAAAAATCTAAACTACACAACAAATTTACTCTATTTCTTTTTCAGATAGCTGTTTCAGGTATAATTCCTTGTAATATCCTGTTTCTGCCAACAATTGGTTGTGCGTGCCCTGCTGTATAACTTCGCCGTCTTCAAGAATAATTATCCTGTCGGCATTCTTGGCAGATGATACCCTGTGGCTTACAATTATTGTGGTTTTATCTCTGCAATAATCCATCAGGTTGCCCAGGATTTCCTCTTCCGTTTCAGTATCAACTGCTGAAAGGCAATCATCTAATAATAATATAGGTGCATCTTTTATCAACGCACGTGCAATAGATACACGCTGTTTTTGCCCGCCCGAAAGCGTAATGCCTCGTTCTCCGAGTATTGTTTCATATTGTTTAGTGAAGTTTACAATGTTATCATGAACCGCGGCTTTCTTAGCTACACTTACCAGTTCATCTTCACTAGCATCTTCCTTACCAAACCTGATGTTTGTCGCAATCGTATCACTGAAAAGAAAAGCATCTTGCGGTACAAAGCCAATGTTGTCGCGCAGGTCAAAAAGGTTTAGGCCTTTTACATCTTTATTGTCAATGCAAACCGTTCCCTGGTCGGCATCATACAGCCTGCTGATAAGTGACAGTATGGTCGACTTACCGCTGCCGGTGCGCCCGAGTATCGCCAACGTTTCTCCTTTTTTCACCGTAAAGCTGATGTTCTTGAGTGCAGTGATGTTGGTGTCTTCATAGGTAAACCATACTTTATCGAACGCAATCTCTCCGGTAACCTCCGTGTGCGCAGGATTTTCATTTTTGATATCGGGCTCCGTTTTCAGGAATTCATTAATACGCTTTTGCGATGCCTCGGCCTCTTGTACCATGCTGGTAATCCAGCCAAGCGATGCCACAGGCCAGGTAAGCATGTTTATATAAATTATAAACTGTGCAATAACACCAATATCAGGAATGTTACCGTCAATATACATATTACCGCCAACCCAAACCACCACGAGGTTGCTTATGCCGATAAGCAATATCATCAGTGGCCCGAATAATGCATTTACTTTGGCAAGGCTAAGGTTTTTGTCTACGCTGTCACGCGAAAGCCCTGTAAATTCTTCATTTCTTTTGTTTTCAAGTGCATAGGCTTTAATGACACGTATGCCCGAAAACATTTCCTGCGTAAATGTTGAAAGCTTAGAGAGGTTTTGCTGGTACAATGTACTGCGTTTGTTTATCTCGTTACTTATCTTAAATATACTATAGGCGAGTACCGGCAATGGCAATAATGTATATAGTGTAAGTTTTGGTGAAATAACTATCATGTGAGCTATCACAACACCAAAACGCACAATAGTGTTGAGTGCATACATGATAGCCGGGCCTACGTATTGGCGTACTTTGTTCACATCTTCGCTTATGCGGTTCATAAGGTCACCGGTGCGGTTCTTTTTGTAGAAATTTTGTGATAAGGCCTCATAATGCCTGAATATCTCGTTCTTCAGGTCAAACTCAATATGGCGCGACATTACTATAAGTGTTTGGCGCATGGCAAATGTCAATACCCCTGCAACCAGCGTAGTGGCAACTATAAGTAAAATATTTGTGAGCAATTCACTTTTTACCGTTTCAGCAGGAATATTGCCATTTTTATAAAAATCCTCAATCGCTTTAATAGAGTCACCTATAAATTCAGGTGTGAAAAGTGAAAAAATCTGTGCAATAATGGTAATGAATATACCTAAAAGAAATTGAAATTTATATTTGGCAAAGTATTTATTTAAGTACTGAAGTTCTTTCATTGTATTTTATTATAAGGCTTATAAAAGTCAGTGTATATGTTAAAAAAATAATCTTGATTTAAAAATTTAAATTGAAATTACCATCTTAAAACATTGTTGAAAATTTAAAAATAATGAACAATTTTGTCGTATCTTAATTATAAGTGTATTTTTGTATCCTGTTTTTGAATAAATTTCAATTTAAAAAGTATTAGCATGATAACAGAAGTGATCAACGCAAATGAAATAACTAAGGCTGATCCTGTTTTTGGCCAGGCATCTTTCAACGAGCATGAACAAATTGTTTTTTGCCATGACAAAGATACCGGATTAAAAGCAATTATCGGTATACATAATACTGTTTTAGGCCCTGCGCTTGGCGGCACAAGGATGTGGAAATATGCTAATGAATGGGAAGCGCTTAACGATGTATTAAGGCTTTCGCGCGGTATGACCTATAAGTCGGCCATTTCAGGGCTAAACCTTGGTGGCGGTAAAGCGGTGATCATAGGCGATGCCAAAACAGAAAAGACACCGGAAATGATGGTGAAGTTCGGGCAGTTCATCCACTCGCTTAGCGGAAAATATATTACAGCTGAAGATGTAGGTACAACTACACCGGATATGGACCTTATCCGTGACGTAACACCTCACGTTACAGGTATCAGCGAGGCCAGGGGAGGTTCAGGCAACCCTTCTCCAGTAACAGCTTATGGCGTTTACATGGGTATGAAAGCTGCTGCAAGGCACCAGTTTGGCTCAGACAGCCTGGCAGGAAAAAAGTTCTAGTTCAGGGTACAGGCCACGTTGGTGAAACACTTATTGACTATCTTACAAAAGAAGGCGCTGTGGTAATCATCAGCGATATTAATGAAGCACGCCTTCAGGAAGTTGGTTCTAAATATGGTGCACAGATATACCGTGGCGATGACCTATATGGCGCTGACGTTGACATTTACGCTCCATGTGCTCTTGGCGCTACAGTAAATGATGACACCATCGAGAGGCTTAAAGCTAAGGTAATCGCAGGCGCTGCAAACAACCAGCTTGCCAATGAGCAGATACACGGTAAAAAACTTCAGGAGAGAGGTATTCTTTATGCACCTGACTTCCTTATCAACGCCGGTGGTATCATCAACGTGTATGGTGAGATTGTAGGTTACGGTAAAGAAGAAGCGCTAAGAAGGACAGAGAACATCTACAACACTACGCTTGAGATATTCAACTTTGCCGAGGCTAACAACATCACTACGCAGCAGGCGGCTATGGCTATTGCCCAAAACCGCATTGACGAGCGTAAAAAGATATGGCGAAATAATTTCGGCTTACAATATAATTAGTATTTTTGCGGAGCGAAAGAGCAATCTTTCGCTTCGTTAATTTTAAAAAGTTCTTACGGGCAGGATGGTAAACAGGAGACATATACGTGTTAAGGTGATGCAGTCAATCTACGCAATGCATCAGAATAATTCAGACAATCTTGAAAAAGAGGAAAAATTTCTTTTCCAAAGCATTGAAAACATCCGTGACCTTTACCTTATTATGGTTTCAGCCCTGACAGAACTTAGGAAAAGCGAGGAAGATTTCATTGATAAATCTGCAAAAAAGCACCTTGCTACCGCAGCCGACCGTAACCCTAACCGAAAGTTTGTCAACAATAAGGTACTACTGCTTCTTGATGAGAATAATTCACTGAGCATTGCACTGGAAGACCGCAAGATAAACAACTGGAAAAATAATGATGACTACATCCTGATTTTGCTTGATGCAGTTAAGGAGAGCGATGTTTACCGAAAGTACATGCACAACCGTGACAATGACTTTGAGGAAGACCGCAAATTTGTATTTGACCTTTTTACTGAAGTCATTGCGCCTAATGAAAAGCTGTATGAATACCTTGAAGATTACAAGCTTACCTGGGTTGATGATATTCCTGTAGTAAATACGATGATAAGCAAGCAATTGAAAGTTTTGTCGACCGAAGGTAAAGATGCATTCTCAGTGCCGAGGCTGTACAAAGACGCTGATGATAAGGATTTTGTAAAAGACCTTTTCCGTAAGACGGTATTAAATGAGGTTGAGCTTACAAAGGAGTTTATTGATAAAACCCCTAATTGGGATACAGAGCGTATTGCCGAGGTAGATGCAATTATCCTGAAGATGGCGATATGCGAATTTTTGAAATTCCCGTCAATCCCTGTGAAAGTTACCATAAATGAGTACCTGGAGATTGCTAAGGAATATTCAACCCCCAAGAGCAGCATATTTATCAATGGTATACTTGATAACCTGGTAAAAGAATACCAGGGTGGCAACAAGATGATAAAAACAGGCAGGGGACTACTATAATTCAGAACCATAAAATGAATAGAGATATGATTAAAAAACTTTTTACTGTGGCTGCTGTTGCATCGCTTGCGCTGACAGCCTGCAATAAAGAAAATGCTGCACTGCGCATTGATGACACTGCAGCCCGCCAGGCCGAAATGGCTCATGCAAATTCAGGTAAGCTGGCTGAAGCTAAATTTGAAAGCCTTGAGCACGATTTTGGTGATATCAAATCGGGCGAGAAGGTTGAGCATGTTTACAAGTTTACAAATACGGGTACGGCGGACCTTGTTATAAGCAGCGCAAAGCCAAGCTGTGGCTGTACCGTACCAAGCTATACCCAAACTCCTGTAAAACCGGGAGAATCGGGTGAAATCAAGGCTGTGTTTGACTCTACAGGAAAAAGCGGCAGCCAGAATAAAACCATTACCGTTACCATGAATACAGTTAAAGGTACTGAGACCCTAACTTTTAAAGCTAACATAACCGGTGGTGCAACTGCAATTGCTGCACCTGCACACTAATAATTTTATAATGGAACAATTACAACAATTTCTGCCAATCATATTAATGTTTGCAGTGGTTTACTTTTTAATGATAAGGCCGCAGCAGAAAAAAATGAAGCTTGAAAAGCAATTTGAAAGCGAACTGAAAGTTGGCGACAAAATAATCACGAAAAGCGGTATTCACGGTAAGATTGCCGAAATTACTGAAGGTAACGCTACAGTGGTGATTGAAACCATGGCCGGTAAGCTGAAGATGGAACGCTCGGCTATATCACCTGAGCTAAGCCAAAAGCTTAACGCTCCGAAAGAAGAGAAAAAATAAAAAAATCCCGGTCGATACCGGGATTTTTTTATTTGTATTTATCGTTAAGGCCTTTGCCTTCCAATATCATAGGTTTTATCTTCTCAAGTCGGGATAATTTAGTTTTCTCCTGTTTGGCTTCAGCGATATACTCTGAATATTCACGCTGCTTTCCTGGAGTGAGTTTTGAGAAGGCAGCCTTTAGTTCATCATTTTCGCCTAATGCCTGCTGCAACAGTTCAGGTACTGCATTACTTTTCTTCTCCGGTTTAATGGCCAGCCCGGCTTTCTCAATTTCAATGGCTTCATTCACATAGTGAAGAATTAGTTTTTCATCAAGCTCATTTACTGATGCAAACCTCCATTGCCGCAGCGATTTGGTTTTATCATCGGCGCTCACCAATTTCCCTGCTTCATCTTTCAGGAGAACACCTTTGTAAAACCAAAGCGTAAAATAGTTTTTAAAGCCTGCGATGCCTACCACATTTTTACCATTGTAAGTGTAAACCGGCGCACCCCATTTCACGGTTTCAACCAGCTGGGTTTTCGCGAGTATGGTTTTAAGGCTTTCAATCTCTACAGCCCATTCATGCTGCTTATCCCAGACTTTTACTTCCTTTTCCATGCTATTTCTTTTCAGCGGTGATTTCGGCAATCTTTACTATTACCTCTACAGCACGCTGCATACTCTCAACCGGCACATACTCATACTTTCCGTGAAAATTATGCCCTCCGGCAAAAATATTCGGGCAGGGCAGGCCCATGTATGAAAGCTGAGAACCATCCGTCCCACCGCGTATTGGCTTGATGATTGGCTTTATGCCCAGCTCATTCATGGCACGCTCGGCAATTTCAACAATATGCATTACAGGCTCGACCTTTTCCTTCATGTTGAAATACTGGTCGTTAATTTCACAAACTGCAATGTCACCGCCAAACTGCTTTTTGTATTTACGGTTAATCTTATCTGAAATTTGTTTTACTAATGCCTTGCGCTTTTCAAACCGGCGTTTGTCATGGTCGCGGATGATAAGCTGCACCGTAGTTTCTTCAATGCTTCCGCTGATTCCTGTAACGTGAAAGAAACCTTCATAACCACTGGTACGCTCGGGCACTTCTTCTTTCGGCAGTTTTGAGATAAACTTGTTTGCCAAAAGCATAGAGTTGATCATTTTCCCTTTGGCATAACCCGGGTGGACGCTTTTTCCCTTAAAAGTAATTTTTGCTCCGGCAGCGTTGAAGTTCTCATATTCGAGTTCGCCAATCTGGCTGCCATCCATTGTATATGCCCATTCAGCGCCGAATTTTGCCACGTCGAACTTGTGTGCTCCGCGGCCGATTTCTTCATCAGGTGTAAAGCCAACACGTATCTTTCCATGCTTTATTTCAGGGTGCTGAATAAGATATTCCATTGCGGTAACAATCTCTGTAATGCCGGCTTTATCATCAGCGCCAAGCAGGGTAGTGCCGTCAGTAGTGATAATGGTCTGCCCTTTGTATTGAAGCAAATCACTGAAATATGAAGGAGATAGTACAATATCCTGCTCTTTATTGAGGATGATATCGCCACCGTCATAATCTTTTATAATCTGTGGCTTTACATTGGCTCCAGTAAAATCAGGCGTGGTATCAAAATGTGAAATAAAACCTATCACAGGCACGTCATGCTCTACATTTGATGGCAGTGTCGCCATAATATAAGCATGCTCGTCAATGGTTACATCCTGCATGCCAATGGCTTTAAGCTCTTCAACCAGTTGGTTGGCCAGGTCCCATTGCTTGGCAGTGCTTGGTGTTGTGTTTGAGTTAGGGTCACTTTCTGTATCAACAGTTACGTAGCTTATAAAGCGGTCTATAATATGCTGCATTAATTTTTAAATTTATGTATATGTAGTATTAGCGGTTATTTTGTTTCAGCGGAAGCAAAATTATGAAAGTTGATCCTTCTCCCAATACCGATTCTGCACGAATGTAGCCGTTGTGCTTATCAACAATCCTTTTGCAGATGCTTAGGCCTATTCCTGTGCCGCTATACTCTGTACGGCCATGCAGGCGCTGGAAAAGCTTGAATATCTGGCGGCTGTACTGCTCTTCAAACCCAATTCCGTTATCGGTAAACCGTATTTCGGCAAATTTTTGCCCAATCTCTTTACCTATAAATTCAGGTATATCATACCCATGGACAACCGTTGAGGAGATTTTGATAACAGGTTTCCTGGTACTATACTTTAAAGAATTGCTTATCAGGTTGCAAAACAATTGATTCACCTGAAATGGCACTGCATCAATTGCTGGCAGGTCTGTACTTTCTATGATAGCCCCTTTCTCTTCAATTACAAGTTCAAAGTCTGTAATTACATGGCGCAGTATCTCGTTGAGGTTTGTCTGTACAAAATTGTCGCTGGATCCTGAAAGGCGGCTGTAAGACAGTACGGCATTTATAAGCTGCGACATACGCTCGGCTGAAGAGTCAATTTTTGAAAGATAGGTTTCAAAGTTTTCATTTCGGGCGCCATCGCCAAGCATGTTTATAAATGTACGTATTTTTCGCAAAGGCTCCTGCAAGTCATGGCTTGCAATGTAGTTGAAAGACTCCAGTTCGCGGTTAGACTGCTCCAGCTCAGTATTTTTTCTGGCCAGCAGCGTGTTAGACCTGTGCAGCTCTTCAGTACGGTGGTTTACCATCGCTTCAAGCTTTTCACTGAATATTTTCTGGTCATGTATATCTGTCATTGTACCCACCCATTGGGTAACATTTCCCTGCTCGTCATGCAGTGCCACCACGCGCGATAAGTGCCAGCGGTACATGCCATCCTTTCGCCTTATCAGGAACGTTTCACCATACTCAACCCCATCTTTTATTGCCTGTTGCCAGTCACGAGCCATTTTATCTAGCATATCGGGGTGAATAGCTTTACGCCAGCCGTCATTCTTCGCCTCCTCAAAGGTAAGCCCGGTATACTCATAGTATTTTTGGTTGTAATAATTGATTTTACCGTTAGCATCACCCCTGAAAGCCATATGCGGCATGGTTTCAAGCACAAGCTGCAGGTCTTTTTCATTCTGCTCTTTCAGTTTGCGTGCAATCACCTCTTCAGTAACATCGTCAATTATCATTATTACGCCGGTAACTTTATCACCTTCTATAAGCGGTTGGAAAATGGAATTAAAATATCTCGTTTCAATCTTTCCGTCTTTCTCAACTTCAGCCGCTACTTCTTTGTGAATTTGCTCTTTACCGGTATTTAACAATGTTAGAGCGTTTTTCTCTATAGCAGTGCCCTTTAATTGCGGTATGGCTATAGTCATAGGTTTGCCAATAATCTGTTTGGCTGTTTTGCCGCGGTATTGCAGGTAGCGGTCATTAGCTTCTTCAAAAACAAGGTCAGGGCCTTTCACGATAATGATGCCCATAGGCGCCTTCCTTATGAGATGCCTGAATTTAGCCTCGCTTTCTTCTACGGCTTTTCGCGAGATTACCTGTTGCGTAACATCATGTGCCACAACTATTATACCTGCCGGGTTATTATCTTCATCATACATGGCCTTATAGATGAACTTTACATACAACTCCTTTCTACTGCCGTCTTTCTGGTGATAAAAAGGGCATTCTTCGTCAATGTAGCTTTCACCGGTTTCAAACACCTGTGTCAGAAGTTTGTCAAAACCCTGGTCAACGGCTTCCGGCAAGGCTTCAGCTATTGGCTTATTTAAAACTTTATTTAAGTCTTTACCCCACAGTTCAAGCATGTATGGGTTTGCCATTTCTATAACAAAATCGCTTCCGCGTAAAATGCTTACCGCCATTGGCGACTGCATAAAGACGTTGTGCAGCTGTTTACGTATATGGTCTCTGGTCTTGGTAATTTTTATTTGTGAACGTATGCGCGCCGTAAGCTCTTTGGCAGAAAACGGCTTAACAAGGTAATCATCAGCGCCTGTTTCATAACCTTCAATGCGCGACTCTTCTCCTGCACGCGCAGTAAGCAGCACAACAGGTATCATCGCTGTAATCGGGTTCTTTTTTATCTCCTTCAGCATTTCAATGCCATCCATTACAGGCATCATGATATCGCTGAGTATAAGCGCCGGGTTCATGTGACCAGCCGTATCAAGCGCCTCTTTGCCGTTTGCGACAGTGATGATGTTGTACTCGTCTTCAAGGATGGAAGAAAGGTGCCTGCGCATGTCGGCATTATCATCAGCTATAAGGATAGTATCTTTAAATAATCTGTTTTTATTTTGTTTCGTTTCATTGTCAATATCAAGCAAAGTGCCTGCTTCAGTTACATAGTGGCCTGAGACTGTTTCTTCTGCAATATTTTCCGCATCGTAAACCTGTTCCTGCGGCAGGTGGCCGCTGCCCAGCGGAATTGTAACCGTAAAGGTACTGCCTTTGCCTTCAATACTTTCTACTCTTATATCCCCGCCGTGCTGCAATACAAGCTCTCTTATCATGGAAAGCCCTATGCCCGAACCCTCATAACTGCGACCTGTAACGCTGTGTATCCTGTGGAAGCGGCTGAACATATTCGGCAGTTCTTTTTTAGGGATGCCAAGCCCGGTATCTGTTACCTTCAGCACTACATTGCCGCTATCTTTCTGCAGGCTCAGGGTAACACTGCCCTTCAGGGTATATTTAAAAGCGTTGGACAAAAGGTTGAAAACAATTTTCTCCCACATTTGGCGGTCAACAAATACGGGTTCGCCTAAATCTGAAACCTCAACGCTAAAGTTCATCCCGGCTTTTTCAATTACAGAGCGGAAATTGCCTGCAAGGTTTTCTGTAAGCTTTGAAAGTTTAACGGGGGCAAACCTTGCTTTTAGCCTGCCGCTTTCTACAAGGCTGAAGTCAAGCAGCGTGTTTACAAGCTTCAGCAATCGGAGAGCATTGCGGTGCGTAGTTTCAACAATTTGCTGTTCTTTAACGTCTAGCGAATAGTTCTGCATGAGGTCTTCCAACGTGCCAAGCATAAGCGTAAGCGGCGTACGGAATTCATGGCTTATATTGCTGAAGAATGCTGTTTTCGCTTTATCAAGTTCGGCCATTTCTTCAAGTCTGCGGCGCTCATCTTCTATTGCAGTGGCATTCTGCAGCGCTTTTGACACCTGTGCCGATGCCATTTCAAAAAAGGTGGAATATTCATTGTCAAACCGTAAATTCGGGCTCATACCAAATATCACAGCGCCTATGGGCCTGCCTGAAACTACCAGTGGGTAGGCTGCAGCAGAGGTAATCCTTTCGCCGGCCATGCCAAGCGGTAACATATCAGTGTTGCCATAGTCGGCCACGGTAAAGGCTGAACCTTCACAAACCCGCTCAATTGCTGTTTGTGTGGCACATTTTTCAGGTTTAGAGAAATCTATCTTTTCAGGAAAATATAAGTGATCCTGCTCAAGACCTGTAATTTGTTTCCTTATGGCGCACTTTCCGGAACTATCAAGCAGATAGATAACCGCAAACGGTATATCTTCCTTATTTTTTGCAAGAGTTGCAGCAGCCGTAGAACATGCCGCATTAATAGTTTTTTCAGCCAGGGCTTTGCCTGCAAGCTCTGATAACGTCCTTGTACGGCGTACGCTTAGTATCTTGGGTGTGGTTTCAAAATTGGGACAGAAAAGGCCGCTTACTTTGCCGTTTTCATCAAATACAGGGCTGTAATTAAACGAGTAGTAAACCTCTTCCATAAAGTCGCCGCGGTTCATGAAAAGCTGCACATCTTCACCAACGGTTGATTTTGCTTCATTATAAACCTTGTCTGACATTGGGCCGCACACGTCCCATATCTCTTCCCAAACCACAGATGCAGGCCTGCCCAATGCCCAGGGGTGCTTGTTTATGCCCAATACATCGATATAAGCATCATTATACAGAAAAGTATTTTCAGGTCCCCAGCCAATCCAGATAGGGTTGGTGGAATTCAGCATGAGGTTTATGGTTGTCCGGAGACTTTGCGACCAGCTGCTGATTGGGCCTAAGGGTGTTTCCGCCCAGTTAAATTCGCGTATAAGCTGCCCCAGTTCACCTTCAGATGACAGGAAATCAGGCAATGTGGTATCATTAACCTTTTGGTCGGACATAAATAGTAATCAAATAGGGGATGTTCTTCAAAGGTAATAATTTGAACTGTATTTGAAAATGCTAAAACTGATATTATAGTCTAAAGTTCTTATTTTTGCGGTGAACAACACAACAACCATGTACAAATCACTAATCCGCCCGCTGCTTTTCAGGTTTGACCCTGAAAAAGTGCACCACTTTACCTTTTCGTCCATACGTTTTTTACAGTCTGTTCCCGGAGTTCCGGCGATGTTCAGGTCAGCTTATAATGTTGAGGACAAACAGCTGGAGCGTGAGGTTTTCGGGCTGAAATTTAAAAACCCGGTGGGGCTGGCGGCAGGGCTTGATAAAGATGCGAAGCTGTATAAAGAACTGGCCAACTGCGGATTCGGGTTTATCGAGATTGGTACGCTTACGCCAAAACCGCAGGAAGGCAACCCAAAGACAAGGCTTTTCCGCCTGAGGGAAGACAGCGCCATTATCAACCGTATGGGTTTTAATAACGGGGGTGTACAAGCTGCTGTTGAAAGGCTCAAAGCTAATCCTAAAGGCAAAGGACATGTTTTAATCGGCGGGAATATCGGCAAGAATAAGGACACCCCAAATGAAGATGCGATTTCAGACTATGAAATATGCTTTGATGCGCTCTATGATTATGTAGATTATTTTGTTGTGAATGTGAGTTCGCCTAACACACCCAACCTTCGCGAGCTTCAGGATAAAGAGCCGCTGACGAAGCTGCTGTCAACACTTCAGGAAAAAAATAATGGCAAACCGAAAGCCAAACCGATACTGCTGAAAATAGCACCGGATTTAACAGACGGGCAGTTGCTGGATATCATTGATATTGTAAAAGAAACAGCTATCGCAGGAGTTATTGCGACTAATACCACAATAAGCCGTGATGGCCTGCAGTCGGAGAACCGCCACCAGAACGGCGGGCTCAGCGGTAAGCCGCTGGCAAAACGATCGACGGAAGTGATACGTTTCCTTTCGGAGAAAAGCGGTAAAGCTTTTCCGATAATTGGAGTAGGGGGCATACATTCACCCGAAGATGCCTTTGAGAAACTCGAAGCAGGTGCAAGCTTAATTCAGCTTTATACCGGGTTTATTTATGAAGGGCCGGGATTGGTGAAGAGGATAAACGAGAGGTTATTAAGCCAATAGCCACAAGGCAAAAGCCATAAGCTGTCTGTGAAGTCTGACTCTTGATATTAATATACCCAACCACTATCAAAAGGGGAACCGCTACACTCAATCGAAGAATCGACTAGTCGAGCAATCGAAAAATCTATTCAACCCACAATCCTGAAACTTCATTCTTAAGGTGAGCAATGGCAACGCTGCTCGGGCTTTGCTTGTCGAATAGGTCTTGCAATATCGTTTCGCGCAGTTTTTGTGCAGAATCTATACGCTCACTCATATTGGTCTTGCGGATCATCTGTATCGTAGCATTCTTGGCAGTAGTGATGATATCCCACGATTCTGACGAGATATAAATCTGCTGTGACAGGTTGTGCTCGTATTCCACCTCAATCTGCGATACCAGGTATTCTTCATAGTCAAACTTATTGGTTGACTGCGGCGTAATGCGAATCAGCAGCTTGGCCGGGTTAATCCTTTCCAGGAAAAGCGTAAGCCTTTCATAAGCCTGTAGCCTTAGCGGCAGGGCATTCTTCTGCGCTTCTTTATGGATGAGGTATCGGCGGCGGCCTTCCTCATTATCAGTATGCATTTTAAAGAAATAATAAGCCACCGCACCTGTAATCAGGGCAGGGAGTACGTAAAATATAAGTTCAAGGATTTTGTCGGCGTTCATATAAAAAAGTTTAGTTGGTTTAATAACGCAGCCACAGCTGCAAAAAGTATAGCGAAAATAAGCAATTAACCGTTACGGCAAAATCAGTTCCTGAAAATACGTGCAAATGATATTTTGAGCGGATGTTACTGACATAAAAATTCAGTTTAAATCGCTAATTTTGCGGGTACAATTACAGTTATGGATATCCACAAATATATAAGCCAGCTTAATGATGCGCAGCAGGCGCCCGTGCTGCAAAAAGACGGCCCGATGATAGTGATAGCAGGAGCAGGCTCAGGTAAAACAAGGGTGCTTACCATGCGTATTGCCTACCTTATGAGCCAGGGTGTTGATGCCTTTAACATCCTTGCGCTTACCTTTACCAACAAGGCTGCACGCGAAATGAAAAAGCGTATTGCCGATATTGTAGGCAACAGCGAGGCAAAAAACCTGTGGATGGGGACATTCCACTCTATTTTCGCGAAAATACTACGCTTTGAGGCTGATAAGCTGGGCTTTCCCTCTAACTTTACCATTTATGATACGCAGGACAGCGTTCGCCTTATATCTGCCATAATTAAAGAGATGCAGCTAGATAAGGACATCTATAAGCCGAAACAGGTACTGGGCAGGATATCATCATACAAAAACAGCCTTATTACCGTAAAAGCTTACTTCAACAACCCTGAGCTGCAGGAAGCCGATGCTATGGCTAAAAAGCCGCGGCTGGGGGAAATATACCAGAACTATGTAGATCGTTGCTTTAAAGCCGGAGCAATGGATTTTGACGACCTGTTGCTGCGCACCAACGAATTGCTTAACCGTTTCCCGGAAGTGCTTGCCAAGTACCAGGAACGTTTTAAGTACATACTGGTTGATGAGTACCAGGATACCAATCACTCGCAGTACCTTATAGTGCGTGCGCTGAGCGACCGTTACCAGAACATTTGCGTGGTGGGTGATGATGCGCAGAGCATCTATGCTTTCAGGGGAGCCAATATCAGCAACATCCTGAACTTCCAGCAGGATTATATGGATGTGCAGATGTACCGCCTGGAGCAGAATTACCGGTCTACCAAAAATATTGTGGAGGCTGCCAACTCTATCATCGACAAGAACAAAACCAAGCTTGATAAAGTGGTTTGGACGGCCAATGATGAAGGCCATAAGATAAAAGTGCACCGCAGCCTTACCGATGCTGAAGAAGGGCGTTTTGTAGCCGGAGAGATTTTTGAGCAGAAGATGCGCAACCAGCTGAACAACGGCCAGTTTGCCATACTATACCGTACCAATGCCCAGTCGCGCGCTATGGAAGATGCGTTGCGTAAACGCGACATTCCGTACCGCATTTACGGAGGCTTGTCTTTCTACCAGCGTAAAGAGATTAAAGACGTCCTTTCATATTTAAGGCTTGTCATCAACCCGAAAGACGAGGAGGCGCTTATTCGGGTAATAAATTACCCTGCACGTGGTATTGGCGACAGCACCATTGAGAAGCTCACTGTTGCTGCCAATCACTACAAACGCTCGATTTTTGAGGTGATGGAGAACATCGATAAGATTGATCTCCGCCTGAATAGCGGTACCAAGAACAAGCTTCAGGATTTTGTGACGATGATAAAGAGTTTCCAGGTGCTTAATGAAACCTATGATGCTTTTTACCTTGCCGAACATGTTACCAAAAAGACCGGGCTTATACAGGAACTAAAGAAAGACGCAACGCCTGAAGGTATTGCCCGTATTGAGAATATTGAGGAATTGCTGAACGGTATCCGTGATTTTATAGAAGGACAAAAGGAAATTGACGGTGCCCGTGGCGCATTATCAGAATTTCTGGAAGATGTGGCGCTTGCAACCGACCTTGATAAAGATACAGGTGATGATGACCGCGTAGCGCTGATGACTATTCACCTGGCGAAAGGCCTTGAGTTCCCGTATGTTTTCATAGTAGGGATGGAGGAAGACCTTTTCCCGAGTGCGATGAGCATGAACACCCGCAGCGAACTGGAAGAGGAGCGGAGGCTGTTTTACGTAGCCCTTACACGTGCCGAGCACCAGGCATATCTTACCTATGCGCAGTCGCGTTACCGTTGGGGCAAGCTGGTTGACAGTGAACCATCGCGCTTTATTGAAGAGATTACAGATACCTTTCTTGAATACCTGACGCCGGAAGACAGCGGCTATCGATATAAGCCGATGATCAATACCGATATTTTCGGCGATGTAGATAAGTCGAAACTGCGCCTGAACAAACCGGTTAGCGGCACACCGCCAAAATGGATTACCGATAACGAGCCAAAGCCGGATACCAACATACGACGCCTAAAGCCTGTTGCTACGCCCGGACGCGTGGGGACTGCACCAATAACTGACAGCAAGCTTGCCATTGGCAATATTGTAATGCACGAGCGTTTCGGCAAAGGCGAGGTCCTTAACCTTGAAGGCGTGGGCGCCGACAAAAAAGCCGAAATTCGCTTTGATGTGGGCGGGATTAAGAAGTTATTGCTGCGGTTCGCGAAGCTGGATGTGGTGGGGTAGGAGCCTTTAGCTCTTCGTTCTTGACAAAGGACTAAAAATAGTCCCTATTTTACCGAAATCAAGTGCTTTGGATAATGTGACGCCAAAAAACGGATTAGGTTTATCGGAATAATTTATTATTTCAGCCTGAAGTGTTATGCCCGAATTACGCTCTGTAATCCATAATTTGCCTCCAAAAAAGTCATCATTTTCCGCATCGTAATTTTCCCAGGCCTCTTGATTTTCTGCAGGGCTATAGTTTTTATTAGGAGACATAAATCGCCTGACGCGACCAAGGCTAAAATGAAGTCTGATGCTGATAGATTCATTTTCATGAGCAAAAAAAAGGCCAAAATAACTCATATTGAAATCATATATATTAGAAGAAATGGTTTGTGACTGTGGTAATGAATAGATAATGTCGCCACGATCGGGTGTTTCTCCTAATGGTTGAGGAGCCAGTCGCTGGCTATTCGAGTGGGTTATAGTGAAAGTTCTTCTTCTCCATAAAAATTCAAGAGATGGTGAAAAGAAAACTTTTAGTTGCTTATCAAAGAATTTTGGAAGCCCAATACTGAAAAGTGGTGAAAAGTATGCACCAATATTATCAGAAATTACATTAGAGACCCTTGTTGAGGATTCTTCAATTTTAAATCTTTCTCCTGTTGCAGGATCGGTTCCAATTTGATATATCCTTCTTTGATCAGCAACAGAGTCCTTAAAAGTCATTGTCCTGTTTCCATAAACACTTGTGTAAATGCCAAGATCCCATTTTTCAGATGGTGGCAGATAAACATTTGTTGCAAAGAATAAATTTTTTGCCTTTATTCCATCAACTAAATCAAAATTTGTACCTACATATGCAAGGTATCTATATTGTTGAACTTGTGAATGTTTTACATTTATAACAATTTTCCTTTCAATAGTCCCTGAAACAATTGTATCACCTGCTATGGTTTTAACTTTCAAAAGAATTACAATTTTACTAACCTTATTTTTGTATTCATCATTGTTCATTTTAATAATTAATGGCTGCTTTCCCTTTTTTTCTGCTAAATCGACAGGATCGATAAATATACTTGCGGAACCTGCAACAAGGGTAGACTCAGCATATACAATTTCTGCCGTTATTTTATTTTCCCGTGTTTGCAAATTGTCTGTTTTCAGTTCTATTTCCACAATCAAAAAATCATTCGAGCAAATGAGAGTATCTTTTGTTACACCAAATTCCTGTCCATAACAAATTGAAGTGATCAAAATCAGAAAGCAATAAGTAAGTGTTTTCATAACGGTAAGGATTAGATTGTTAAGTGTTTGTTAAAGTTAAATATAAATATCTTACAGTCAACATTTTGATTCAAATTTTTTATCTTACTTCTTATTCGTTGCTTACTTGAAATTTTTGACTTCACTTTAACAATCCTCTCCCCACAACTTTGTAACTTTAAAATTTTAAACCTGCAACAAAAGTAAAATGGCTCAGTTTATCAAAATATATCCCGAAAACCCGAATGAGAAAGAAATTGCCAAGGTGGTGAAGATACTTCGCGATGGCGGTATTATCATTTACCCGACAGATACCGTTTACGGGCTTGGGTGTGATATTACTAACACAAAAGCTTTGGAGCGCGTGGCGCGCATAAAAGGCATTAAACTGGAGAAGGCCAACTTCTCATTTGTGTGCAGCGATTTGAGCAACCTGAGCGATTATGTGAAGCAAATCGACACTTCTACCTTCAAAATACTGAAGCGTTCGCTGCCGGGGCCATATACGTTTATTTTGCCGGGTAATAATAACCTCCCGAAAGAGTTTAAAAAGAAAACTACCGTGGGTATCCGTGTGCCGGACAATAACATCGCATTGGAGATTGTGCGCCAGCTGGGCAACCCAATCATTTCAACATCTATTCACGATGAAGATGAGGTTTTGGAATACTCAACTGACCCGGAACTAATTTTTGAAAAGTGGCAGAACTTGGTAGATGCCGTGATTGACGGAGGGTATGGTGATAACACGCCTTCAACAATAATTGACCTTTCGGGCCCTGAACCTGAAGTAGTGCGCGAGGGTAAGGGCGACCCTGATATTTTTTTAAAATAAAAAAACAGGCCAACATAATGTTGACCTGTTTCATTCACAAAAACCTGTTTATGCTGTTATGCAGTTGCAGGGTTTATATTTCCTGTTGAAGTATTTCTTCCGGCTGTGCTTTTGCCGGCAGTTTGTGTGTTGCTTGTTTGTGAATCACTATGATGCGTGATTTTATCAGCAATCTCGCCGCCTTTTTGCACAACTTCATCAAATTTTTGTTTTGCAGATTCTTTTATTCCGGCAAATTTGTCTTTAAGGTTGGTACCGAACTCATCAGCCTTACCTGAAAAGCCGTCAAAATAACCTTTACGCTTGCATACTACACCTACTACTGCCAGGGCTGCAACTCCTGCCGCTATCCCTAAGATCAATTTTTTGTTACTCATCGTTGTCGATTTTTAATGTGGATTATATTAGTTAAGAAAATGTTAAATGGTATCTCCTTTATTGTCACGCTTTCCGGGATCATTTTGACCGCCCGGCATACCTTGTCTTTTTTCAGTATCTGCAAGAAGATTGCTCCTTTCATGCTCGGGTCGTGTACCTTGAGGGTTCCGGTTCATGATTTCTCTTTCATCCCAGTTTTGGGTATCATTTTTGGCTGAATTTTTATCAATGAGGCTTTCATTATTATCTTCAACCGGATTGGTATTTTGATCTTCGTTTATCATGGCAATTATCTTTAAATTTTTGATATCACTAAATTACATATATGATAAACGGGGCGATACTAACGTTGTCTTAAATGTTTTAAAACAATACGTGAATTAACAAAGCCTTAAGTATTGGCTTTCAGATAAATTATGTTTATAAAAAAAGCCGTGTTAAACACGGCAATAAAATTTTAGTGCAGTAATAAACTACACTTGTATATGGATTAGTAAGACGGACTACACAAATAGCGGATGGTCATGCTCCTCGTCATAAACTTCATATTCCTCTTCTTCATAGCCGTCAATATCAGCTACAAAGCTTAGAAATTTAACAAGTCCGAGTCCGGCGATGAGTGCGAGAAAAAATTTAACCAGTTTCATAATATCAGCTTTAATCAGTTTGTATTTGTCTTGAAGGATTTTTATTTTTCCTGTAAGAATCTGTACCAAAATTACAGATTATGCACAAACCAATGTCATGCTTTAGTAAAACTTTAATACTTGATAATGAGATTTGTAGTAAAGCCGAAATTCCTTGTAATGAAATCCGGAGGCGGGTTACTTTGTAAGTAAAATCCCCAGCCATACACATACAATTCCTAAAAAAATGCTTAGCGCTGTATAGGTTATAAATGTGATAAAGTTGCCGTTTTCCAGCAGCCTCACGTTTTCAATTGCGAATGCTGAAAATGTGGTATAGCCTCCACAAAATCCTGTGATTAAGAGCAATGATATATTAGAATTTACTGTCCAGTTATATTTTAGCGCAAGACCTGTAAACATCCCTATAAGAAAACAGCCTGCTATATTTGCGATAAATGTTGCTAAAGGAAAACTTCCTGAAAAATAGTGCTTTACCACTAGTGATGTAAAGTAACGCATTACACTACCTGCAGCACCGCCAATTGCAATAAATAATATTGATTTTAGCATTTTAAGGCAGCTTAAAATACGGGTTATAAATCAGGCCGATCACGTTGCCCCACTCATCTTTTACAGAAGTCACCATTATTTCGCCTCCCACATTTTGCGGCGCTTCATGTTCAGTTGCCCCAAGTGAAATAAATCGTTCAAATTCTGCCTCAATATTTTCAACTCCCCAATATGTTACCACGTTGTCGCCTTTTACTGCTTCATCCGGCTGTAGTCCAAGCTCATAGCCTGCAATATTATAGCCTACATAAAATGGTTCATCAAAATAAGGCTCTGTTTTAAAAGCTTCGGCATACCACTGCTTTGCTTTATTAATGTCGCCTACTCTGTAAATTACCGTACGCAGCCCTAAGATTGTTGTTGCCATGTGTAAAAGATTAAGTAACAAATTTATTGAAATTTTGACTGGTAAAATCAGGTAAAACAAAGAATTTATATGGTATTGATAACCCGAACATTTTATATATTTGCCTTTCGACTATAAAACAAACTAAACTGACCTATGAAATTATTAGAAGGAAAAACAGCTATTATAACCGGTGCAAGCCGTGGCATAGGCCGTGGCATAGCACAGGTGTTTGCCCAACACGGCGCTAACGTAGCTTTTACTTACAGCGCATCAGCCGAGGCTGCAAAAGCGCTTGAAGATGAGCTTTCAGCATCAGGCATAAAAGCTAAAGGCTACCAGAGTGACGCTGCAAATTTTGAGCAGGCACAAAAGCTTGTTGATGATGTTATTGAAGAATTTGGCGGTGTTGACATCCTTATAAACAATGCAGGCATAACCAAAGACAACCTGCTTATGCGCATATCTGAAGAGGACTTCGACAAGGTGATTGAAGTAAACCTGAAGTCGGTTTTCAACATGACAAAAGCCGTTCAGAAAACAATGCTTAAACAGCGCCACGGCTCTATCATCAACATGAGCTCTGTTGTTGGCGTTAAAGGTAATGCAGGGCAAACCAACTACGCGGCATCTAAGGCCGGGGTTATTGGCTTTACCAAATCGGTAGCGCTTGAGCTGGGTTCACGTAACATACGCTGCAATGCTATTGCTCCCGGTTTTATTGAAACAGAAATGACAGCCAAGCTTGGTGAAGATGTTGTAAAGGGCTGGAGAGAAGGTATTCCGTTGAAGAGGGGGGGTACGCCTGAAGATGTTGCCAATGCATGTGTTTTCCTTGCAAGCGATATGTCGGCCTATGTTACCGGCCAGACGCTTAATGTTGACGGCGGTATGCTGACATAATTTATAGATTATATATACGTTAAACTTAAATGACTGCAACCACAGTATTATTGCTTATAGCTTCTGCGCTCGCAGCTTTCGGTTTATCGTTTTACCAATATCTTTTCAGGGCCGGGAAAAAGAGCAGGCTGCTTTTCTTCCTGGCTTCTTTGCGTTTCATCACACTGTTTGCCATTTTTGTGCTGCTCATCAACCCGGTGATATCCCGCAAGACATTTGAGACCGTTAAAACACCGCTACCGGTATTAATTGACAATTCCTCATCAATAGCATTGCTTGGGCAGGAGAAGGCTTCTAATGATGTAGCAGGGGCTATCCTAGGTAATTCTTCATTGAAAGAAAATTATGATGTACAGCCGTTTCTCTTCGCAGAAGATTTTAAAGGCGGCAATGGAGCTGACTTTAAAGGCAGGCAGACGCAGATTGACAATGCTGTGCAAAACCTCAAGCAGCTGTACCGCAATACGGCTTATCCTGTAGTTTTGCTGACCGATGGAAACCAGACAATGGGCAACGATTACATTTACAGCTTTCCGCAGAATACTTCTGTTTACCCTGTTGTTTTAGGCGACACAACAACATTCCTTGACCTGAAGGTTGACCAGCTCAATGTAAATAAATACGCTTTCCTGAAGAATAAGTTTCCTGTTGAAGCCTTTCTGCAGTACAGCGGTAAAAAGACAGTTAATGCCGTATACAGCATTATGCAGGGCGCTACTGTGTTGCATAAGCAAAACATTACATTTTCACCTTCAAAACGTGCACAGGCTGTCTCTGTGCTGCTTTCTGCTGACAGGGTAGGTGTACAGTCGTACCGTGCGGTTATATCTTCTGCAGAGGCGGAAAAGAATAAATACAACAACGTAAAGAATTTTGCAGTTGAAGTGATAGACCAGCGTACAGAGGTTGCTATTATATCTGCAATCAATCATCCTGACCTTGGTGCCCTTAAGCGTTCTATAGAAACTAACCAGCAGCGGAAGGTTACCATCCTGAAACCTTCAGAAGTAAAATCGCTGCAGGATTATAACGTACTGATTTTGTACCAGCCGGATGTTACTTTCAGGCAATTGTTTGAACTGAACAAGAATGCTAAGGTCAACATTTTTACGATAACCGGTAACAATACAGATTTTAATTTGCTCAACCAGTACCAGGATGCATTAAGCTTCAGGATGACATCACAGCGTGAAGATTACCTGGCTGATTTCAATTCGCAGTTCAACCTGTTCTCGTTAGATGATATCGGCTTCTCCGGAATGCCGCCGCTCCAGCATCCGTTTGGTAATATTACAGTGAAGGCGGGGGTTAATACCCTGCTGAAACCGCGCATACGCAACGTATCGCTTGACGGGCCGCTTATGGCTTTTACGGAAGAGGGGCAGTCGCGCAACGCATTCCTGCTTGGCGAAAATATCTGGAAATGGCGGGTGGAATCACACCTGAACACCAAATCATTTGATCAGTTTGACATTTTTATCGACAAGACCATTCAATACTTGGCATCAAACAGCAGGAAGAAATCACTGGTAGTGGCACATGAGAGTTTTTATAATTCAGGCGATGCAATCACTGTTACGGCACAATATTTCAACAAAAACTATGAGTTTGATGAGAATGCCCGCCTTACTATTCAGGTTCGCAATAAAGCCACCAAAGCCGTTAAGAGCTATGATTTCCTTAAGGGAGGTAATGAATACCGGGTTAACCTTACCGGGCTTGCAGCGGGCCAATATGGCATTACTGTAAAAGAGAATACCTCTAACACAACCTACAGTGGCAGCTTCGAAATTCTTGATTTTGATATTGAGAAGCAGTTTGTAAACCCTGATCTTGGCAGGCTGCAGCAAACGGCTGATAATACAACCGGTAAGCTGTATTTTCCGTCACAGGCAGATGAATTGGTAAAAGCGCTTGCAGATAATGAAGTGTATAAACCTGTGCAGAAGGAAATTGTGCGACGTTCTCCGCTAATCGACTGGATATGGCTGTTGGTAATTCTTGCCGTGTCACTTGCTGCAGAATGGTTTACACGAAAGTATAATGGCTTGCTTTAGCAAATATTAAAGTTATTATAATTACTAAAATTCTTACGCTTGCCGTGCTTAAATTTGGGTGAACAACTAAATTAAGCACAATGAAACATCTAAGAAATTTACTCGGAATAACATTATTTGCAGTAGTACTTGCATCATGCGGAAGCACCAAAGAAGCTGACCCCATGGCACTACTTACCTCAAAGAACTGGCAGCTGCAATCTATCAACGGAACTGCTGTGGAATCATCGCAATTCGGTAAAGGGCTGCCCAACGCCACATTTTCTGCAGACAATAAGATTATGGGAAATGGCGGCTGCAACACCTACAGCGGTTCATACAACCTTAATGATGAAATGGGGCTGAATGTAAGCCAGGTGATATCAACTAAAATGGCGTGTGATGCCATGGCGACTGAAACTGCTTATTTTGATGCGCTAAATAAAGCGAATATGGTGAAAATTGACCCTGACAAACTTATACTTATGGATGGTGTAGAAGAAATACTGGTATTTGTACCAAAAGCCGAATAAACATTCATAAGCTATTAAAAAGAAAAAGCATTCGCTACCAGCGAATGCTTTTCTTTTTATTTCAATTTGTTATTTTAAAGTTTGCTATTTGGGATTTACAAGAAGCTGTACCTGGTCTTTAAGCCTCTCAATAAGCATATTCATCATTCGTTTGTTCAGGTCAGAAGAGTTTAAGATGTATTCCCTGAATTCTTCAACGGTAAACATAGCCATAACCATTCCTTTCAACGCATTCCTGAACTTAATATCCTTGTGAACGGCGTTATCTATAAAAGCCATTTTCTTTTCTGTACCCATGTTATAAAAGTCACTTTTAGACTTGTTGACATAGTTTATAAATGACTCAATGAAAAGGTCATTCTGTAGTTTTAAAATAGGCCTTAATGTTCTGTTCTGGAATATTTCGTCTTTAGATGATTGCGGAAATATCTCGCCAATTGCCTCGCCGCGCAGCTGCAGCAGGGCTTCGTCTCTGTTATTCATTTTGTGGGCTTTTTCTTTAAAGATAATAAAAAAGCCCCTGCAAAACGCAGGGGCTTTTCATATAGTTATTGACAATCTTATTTCAGTATGAAAGTTACCCTTCTTACAATCTGCCTTGCATAAGGCGATGATTTGTTAACCGATGTATCTTCACCGTTACCTACAATGTTCAATCTAGAACCGTCAATTCCGGCATCCATAAGTATCTTCCTTACGTTTTCAGACCTCCTGCGTGACAGGTCTTTGTTGTAATTACTGTCGCCAATTTCGTCAGCATATCCAATTACATCAGCCTTAACAGACGGATTTTCTTTCAGGTGCTTAACAAGGAAGTTAATACCGTTTACAGATTGTGCATTCGGCTGGTCTTTATTAAAGTCAAAGTAAACATTTACATAGCCACTGTTAATAAGTTCAGCAATATCAGCGTTTACGCTTTGTTTCACCTCATTATTCTTGTTCTCTATATAAGATTCAAGCTCATCCGGCACGCCATTTTCATTCTTGTCAATAGTACGTCCCTTACTGTCAACTGCAACGCCGGTAATTGTGTTTGGCTCAGCGTCAAGATAATCCGGCACACCGTCTTTATCAGAGTCATTCATCATAGTCTCAAGCTCTTCAAGCCTTGACTGCAGGTCTTCCAGCTCATCATTTTCTTCGTCAACAAACCAGTCTGCATGCTGCTGATGTTTACCCAGGTAAATTGAAAGCCCCAGTGTGGCAGTATAGTAAGAGCTGTCAAAGCCTGAACTGGCATCTTTATCATACATGCTGCCGTCCCACGTTTTATGGTGGTGGAAGCTGTTTATCATTGTAATATCACCATTAAGTGAAATCCTGTCAGATATTCTGTACTGTGCAGTAAGGCCCATCAGGAAATTACCTATGTGGTCTTTCCCAATGAAGTTTGTCCCCGTCATTTCGCCAACTCCAAAACCTGTATGTCCTAAAAGGTTGATGCGTTGCGTCCAGGTTTCAAATTCCATTATCCTGCCAAGGTTGGCATAACCTTGAATATTGATGGTTATAAGTTTCGTTTCAAAAGGCAGTGAACCGTCAGCACTGTTAAAAACATCATACCCTCCCTGGAATTTCAAACCGAATTTGGGATTAAACATGTAACGGAAACCTAAGTTTGCATGGAAAAAATTAGTGGCTTTAATATAGTAGCCTTTTGCCATCGGGTTTCCCGTCTTGTTCAGGCCGCCATTAACATCGATTGACCACTTATTGAAATCTGTTGAAAGAGTCATTTTGTCATCCTGATCATCTTCCTGTGCGAATGCTGTGGTGGAGCTCAGGAGGAGCAATAGAAATGGAAGTACTAATTTCTTCATGTTTGGTTAGGGGTTTATTTAGATGCTTTTTATTTTGTAAATGTAATAATTACATTTAACATATTATGTACTAATTTTACGTATAAATTTTCAGCAAAAGTAATCAATGTTTTCAATTAACAATCCGTATAATCAGACTTTTTTATCTGAACATCAATATATTAGTGATGCTGCTGCTTCACATATAGTAAACGAAAGTAAGAAATCTTTTCTAAAATGGCGGTTAAAAAGCATAGATGAGCGTTTAAAACTTATCAAAAATTTAATATTTGCGTTTGGTAAAAATCAGGATTTACTTGCTAAAAAGTGCGCTCTTGAAATGGGGAAGCCAATAAAAGAAGCCCTTGCCGAGGTTAAAAAATGCATTTTGCTGTGTGAATATTACATGGAGCATGCTGAAAGTTATTTAAAAAATGAATATAAAGCTGTTGATGGGGCACAGGCCTATATTAGGTATGATCCGTTGGGTGTAATACTTGGTGTAATGCCGTGGAATTTCCCGTATTGGCAGGTTTTCAGGTTTGCAATACCGGCAATCATAGCAGGAAATACGGTTGTTGTAAAGCATGCCAGCAATGTAGCCGGTTGTGCCATCCTTATTGAGGATATGTTCCGCGAAGCAGGTTTTGATGATGGTATTTATACTAACTTGCTAATTTCAGGCAAGCAGGTTAAAAAAGTAATTGAAAATCCTGACATTGCAGCTGTATCACTCACCGGCAGTGAAAAGGCTGGGGCTGATGTAGCAGCAACTGCAGCAGCGCTCATCAAAAAGTCTGTACTGGAACTTGGCGGCAGCAACGCTTTTCTTGTTTTGGAAGATGCCGATATCAATAAGGCTGTGGCTACCGCTGTTAAAGCGCGTTTCCAGAATACGGGGCAAAGCTGCATAGCGGCAAAGCGTTTTCTGGTGCATGAAAGTGTTTATGACGCATTCCTCGAAAAGTTTACAGCTAAAGTTAAGCAGCTAAAATCGGGCAATCCATTAGATAAAGAAACGGATATTGGCCCGTTAGCGCGGATTGACCTTGCAGAGGATATTGAAAAGCAGGTAAACGACTCTGTTGCAATGGGAGCAAGGGTTATAGTGGGAGGTAACCGTAATGATGCTTTTTATGAGCCTACTGTCATCACTGAAATCACGACTGATATGCCTGTCTTTAAAGAAGAAGTTTTCGGGCCCGTAGCTACGGTTATGCCTTTCAAGACTTTTGATGAAGCTGTTGAATTGAGCAATGGAACCGAATTTGGCCTGGGCGTCACCATTTTTACTAACGATGTTTCTGGCATACAAGATAAACTTTATCTTTTTGAAGAAGGTGCAGTTTTCATAAATGCTATGGTAAAATCAGACCCTGCGCTGCCTTTCGGCGGAGTAAAGAAATCAGGCTACGGCCGTGAACTTGCTGAAAACGGACTAAAAGAATTTGTGAATGTAAAGACTGTTTTTATCCAGCAAAGTTAAACTATGAAAAAAATCCTAATTATTAGTATGGCAACAATGCTGCTATTTGCGTGTAAGCGCGATAGCACCTTAGACAATTCAGAAGCAAAAGCTGGGGACTCTATTACGGCAGTGCAAAACCCAGACACGGACAAAGCCGAGGATACAGCAAATTCAGATCACTGTAAAATAGCAACAGATTTTTTAAAGCACTACGCAACAAACTATGAAAGGATTTATGAGGAGGAATTTGTAACTTATGGAGCCCCTTACAGTCTGGATTTCAAAGTTGTAGATAATTATATTGAAAACGCGAAGTTGCCCCGATATTTTACAGACCGTTATATTAGAAATTTAATTTCAGCCTTTGTAGCAATAGATAAGCACTTAAAGGCCTACCCCCAAAACGATGGGACGGTGGATGGTTTAGAAAGTGACTTAATACTCCATTCCCAGGAACCTGAAGAGTTATTGGCTCAAATAATCAGCGGCAAAATAAAGTGCGCAAAGTTAGTACCGGATAATGTTTTGATCGATTTTCAAAATGGACATAGTTTAATTTTTAAATTTCATGGCCATGAAATTGATGATATCGAATTAAAATAAAAACCCCGGAAGTCCCGGGGTTTTTATTTTTAGTAAAGCGCCGGATATTTCTCCGGATTTGCCTCATGCATAATTGCATATACTTTTTCGTAAATATCTTCAACCGATGGCTTAGAGAAATAATCCCCGTCTGTTCCGTATGATGGCCTGTGGGCTTTTGCAGCCAGCGCTTCAGGTTTACTGTCAAGGTAATTATAAGCATTTTGTACGTCAACTACCTGCTGCAATATATAAGCCGATGCACCCCCGGGTACATCCTCATCAATCACTAAAAGCCTGTTGGTTTTTGAAACGCTTTTTGCAATATCGTGGTTAACGTCAAACGGAAGCAAAGACTGCACATCTATAATTTCAGCATCAATACCTGCCTCAAGCAGTTCTTTTGCGGCCTGCTCCACAAGGCGCAGGGTAGAGCCGTATGATACAAGCGTTATGTCTTTACCTTCTTTAATGGTTTCTGTAACACCTATAGGCGTACGGAACTCGCCCAGGTTCGCCGGCATCTTTTCCTTAAGCCTATAGCCGTTAAGGCATTCCACAACCAGTGCAGGTTCATCTGTTTCAAGTAATGTGTTATAGAAACCTGCCGCTTTGGTCATATTTCGTGGTACAAGCACATGAATACCACGTATAGCATTGATGATCATGCCCATTGGTGAACCTGAATGCCAGATACCTTCAAGCCTGTGCCCGCGTGTCCTTATAATAAGCGGAGCTTTCTGCCTGCCTGATGTACGGTATTGTAATGTGGCAAGGTCGTCGCTCATTATCTGGATAGCATACAATAAGTAGTCAAGGTATTGTATTTCAGCAATAGGGCGCAGGCCGCGCATTGCCATACCAATACCCTGCCCCAGGATTGTAGCTTCGCGTATACCGGCATCACACACACGGAAATCTCCAAACCTTTCCTGAAGGCCTTCAAGCCCCTGGTTTACATCGCCGATGCCGCCGCAGTCTTCACCAAAAACAAGAGCATTTTTATGCTTGTCAAAAATGGCTGCAAAATTATCACGCATTATTACCCTGCCGTCAACTTCTTCGGTCGAAGCGTTATATTCGGGCAATACCTCTTTTACTGCAAATACATTTTTATCAGATTGCGAGAAGAGGTGTGAACTGAACTTCGGCTGAATTTTCTCCGTATAAGAAGTTATCCAGGCTGCAAGTTCTGCACGGCCGGCATTGTCGCCAATCATGCGCAGCGATTTGCGTGCAGCTACAAGCAGGTCTTTACGGATAGGTTCTTTTATTGCGGCAACATCATTTGCATTCTTCTCAATAAATACTTTATTATCGCTTTGTGCAGCTACTTTATTCAGAATAGAAACAAGCTCTTTCTGTTCCTGCTTCATAGGCTCAACGAAAGCCGACCATGCCGCCTTCTTGCCTTCAAGCACATCTTTCTTAGCCTGGTTGTCAATTGTCTCAAGTTCTTCTGCTGTGGCAATGCTGTTCTCAATCATCCAGTTGCGCATTTGCAGTATGCAGTCAAACTCGCCCTCCCATGCAAGGCGTTCCGCATTTTTGTAACGCTCGTGCGATCCTGAAGTAGAGTGGCCCTGTGGCTGTGTAAGCTGGTAAACGTGTACCAGAACGGGCACATGCTCTTCACGTGCCACGGCCGATGCTTTTTCATAAGCCGCCACAAGCTCAGGGTAATCCCAGCCTTTTACGGTGATGATTTCATAGCCTTTGGCATTATCATCACGCTGGAAGCCTTTTAATATTTCTGAGATATTCTCTTTCGTTGTCTGGTGGCGGGCATGTACCGAAATTCCGTAGTCGTCATCCCACACGCTTATCACCATTGGTACCTGGAGTACACCTGCCGCATTTATAGTTTCAAAAAACAGGCCCTCACTGGTACTGGCGTTGCCAATAGTACCCCATGCAACCTCATTTCCATTAATTGAGAAATTGGTCTTATTTTCAATACCTGTTACATTACGGTATATCTTTGATGCCTGTGCAAGCCCTAAAAGCCTCGGCATTTGCCCTGCAGTAGGCGATATGTCTGAACTTGAGTTCTTTTGTTGTGTCAGGTTTTTCCAGTTGCCGTTCTCGTCAAGGCTGTGTGTGGCAAAATGCCCGCCCATCTGGCGCCCGGCCGACATAGGGTCGTGCTCCAGGTCGCTGTGGCCGTAAAGCCCTGCAAAAAACTGCTGTATATTAAGTGCACCTATCGCCATCATAAAGGTCTGGTCCCTATAGTAGCCTGAACGGAAATCTCCATTCCTGAAGGCCTTGGCCATTGCCAGCTGCGGCACTTCTTTACCATCGCCGAAGATGCCGAACTTCGCTTTGCCTGTAAGCACTTCCCGGCGGCCCAGAAGGCTGCATTCACGGCTTACAACCGCTATTTTATAGTCATTTATTACTTCTGCGCGGAAGTCTTCAAAGGAAAGCTCCTTTTTTGTCTCTGTTTCTGTCATAAAAACCGTAGTTGTGGATTTACAAATTTAAATAAAAGAATGACATATCATAGAAACCGCTAAAAATTTTGATTAGGGTATTTATAACAAAACTATTGCTAAATGATTTTTTGATAAAAGATATTCATCAAATCAGGAATAAATTTAAAGGAAATGTATTTTTATGGAAGAATGTTGTTGTTTACAGCCATTTCCTTGTAAAGAGATTTATCAACGTACTTGGGCTAATAGTTACCGTAAAACGAATCTTTTCACCATAATTATTGTCAATTTCAAAGCCATTGCTTGAATATACAGGGAAATAAAGCTCAAAATAATCAGGCACCAAATTCAGGCGGATGCCACTGTCCCAAACAAATTCTGCATCTCTGTACTTGTTACGGAAAAAGCCTGCATCGCCATATACTTCTACCCAGTTCCAGATATTGAAGCTGCCGTTTACAGTAGTCATCCATTGGTTGGCATATCGCGTGTCAAGCTTTGATTTGAAACCGCCCTCGGCTAAAATGAATTGTTGGCTAAATAGCCCCGTTTCCTCAGATCTTCCGTAGAAGTTGTAGTCAAAAAGATAATCGGTCGGCCTGTCCAATCCAAAGCTAAAGAACTCGCTGGTTGTATTGCGGTACAGGAACATACCGGCATACAAGCGCAGGTTTATCTGCCGGTTATTATTAAACAGTCGGCGGAACTGGATTTCACCTGATAGCTTACCGAAGTTGTCAGAGAATTGTGCATCAGTAAAATAGCTGTAAAGCCTTGTAATGGTGTTTTCAAACTTGCTGTAGCGCAGGTTGAAAACCGAATAGTTTTCATTTTGTTCAGTTGTGTTCGCGAATACCGATGCTTCACGGTCAACCATAACATGGCGTACTAATATGAATTGTTTTTTATTCTCGCGATAGTCATTATCCCTTATACGGAATTGGATGCTCGGCGTGAACTTTACATAGGCAGCATCAGGTGCATAATGATAGGTTGAGCCTGACAATCCGTAGCGAATGTTATACAGGCTGCCTTCGCGGATGTAGTGGTTATAAAGGAATCCAACCGAACCAATAAGGCTTTGTGTTTTGGATGAATATGTCGGCTCTATATCAAATATAAACGGCTTTTCCAAAAGCGATTTGTTGTGGAAGCGCATACCCACGGAAACACCATCATAGAGATTATAAACAAAGCTCGGTACATAAAATACCTGGTTATAACGAGGGTCTTCCAAATCCTGGAAAAAGGTAAACTTAAAAGGCCTGTTGTTAGGGAAAAACTTACCAAGGCGATGCCAGTTGTTGCGGGTATTATATTCGGGCATGGCGTTATTGTAGTTCAGCACTAGCTTTTCGGCACCATTTCGCGGAATTACAAGCGTACTGTCAGCCTTCACATTATTAATCCACTGCTTAAAAACCACTTCGCCTTTATTAATACCGAATAATGACACAGGTACATCAGCCCCTGTACGATTCTTTACTGTAACAGCTACTGAATCTTTATTTTCCTTTACATCTTCAAACCTGAAGTCAATCAGCTCACGTGTTTCAACAACCGTATCAAAAAACCAGTCGGTGTTCTTAGCGGTGTTTTTATTGAGTATCGCCCTGAAGTCTTCACGGGTTGTTTGTTGTGTTTTGTTCAGCGCACAGAATTCGGAAAAGCTTTTTTGTACAGCATCATTCCCCAAATAATCATCAAGGTAATTAATGCTAAGCCCTGCGCGGTACTTGCCCGAAATCTGCTCGTTGAACTTAATGAAAGTATTCTTTGGGTCACCAATAGGCTGGTCAAGGTTTTTGCGCGCCATGAGCAGGTAAAGGTAATTGTATTGCCCGTTGAACGGCACCCGGAAAAGGTTATGCCCGCGAAGTATTCCCCAGTTAGCAAGTGTCCCGGTCATGTGCTTATCAGGGTGGTACTCATCAATATATTTCATCATCAGGTGCATCTGTATACCGTCATACAGCCAGTTATCTTTGCGTGGATCAAGCTTCAGAGTATTCTTAAGATAATTATTCAGGTACGTTTTAAGGAAACGCACTTCGTACAGAAATGAGTCAGGAAACGGACTAAGAAATGCCGGAAGCTGATTAAGGCCATATACTGGGTTGCGGTCATAATCGGTCTGCGAGACTGTAATTTTTTCAAAAGGATAGTCACCAAGATTCTCTTTTACAAAGCTTACCACATTCTCAATTACGAGCGTCCGCTGCATGTCAGTGGTCTTAGTTGTCTTAAGGCTGGTTACAACTTCAAAGCCATCAAAATTATAGCGTTCAAAAGCTGTTGCACCATTTTCAAGATATAGGCTGAAATCTGTCCGGCCTTTACCTGAAAAGCCAACTGTGTTTTTTCCTGAAGGCTTTATGACATTAAAACTATTGAGATCAGATGTTATGGTATAACCTTCAGGCGCTGTAAGCTGCAGTTCAAAATCGGTAACCGAATTTGCTATGTCATCAAGATTTTCATTGCTGTGGTAAACAAACGCTCCATTTTCGAGCCGGGCAGGGGTGAGGTACCAGTTTTTCAGTACCATAGTACCTTTGTTATCGAAGCCGTATCGGGTAAATCGGTCGTTAGGGATTTTTACACCATAGTCGAGTTTTAATGTAATACTTTCTCCGGGTTGTAATGGTTGCACAAGCTTCACTTCAACAATATCGGGATGCTTTTCTGGGCGGGCGTATTCCAGTTCCGTGTTTTCGGAAGTTACGGATTTTATAGCTGTAAATCCACGGTCAGCATCGGGCGCCATATGGAAAGCCCGCACAAATTCGTCGGCAAACCTGCGGGCCAGGGGCGTTTCTTTGTTAGAGTACGCATTTATCCAGTCGTTAAGCACAATGGTATTCAGCGCCACATTAGAACTGTTGGTAAATGTGATTTCCTGCTGAATGCTTATAGTATGTGCATTAGTATCTACATCCGCAACAATCCTGTTAAGGTTTTGGGAGTAAAGGCAGGCGCATGTAAAAAATATAATAATTGAGAGAAGCCCCTTTAATTTCAATTCGCGTAAATATTATTCGTCAATTTCATAGCGTTGTTGCCAACATCATCTTCATGCAACTATATACGCAAGATACAAAAATTGGGATGCGGTTGCTTCTTTAAATGTTAAAAGCCACCCGAAGGTGGCATTTTTATTAAAAGTTAGGGCTAAGCTGGTATTTTTTGTAGAAGTTGTCAATTACTTCAACCACTTCATCCTCTGTATCTACAAGCCTTATTAGCTTCAGATCATCAGGGCTGGCATTGGCATAACGCTGTATCATTACAGATTCAATCCAGTCCATCAGCCCGCTCCAAAATTCACGGCCTACAAGTATGATAGGAAACTTCGCAATCTTCTTAGTCTGGATAAGGGTTATCGCCTCAAACATTTCATCAAGCGTACCGAAACCACCGGGCATTACCACAAACCCCTGCGAATACTTCACGAACATTACTTTACGAACGAAGAAATAATCAAAATTAAGGTTCTTGTCACGGTCTATATATGGATTAAAGTGCTGTTCGAAAGGTAATTCTATATTAAGCCCGCAGCTAGATCCGCCGCCTGCATGTGCGCCTTTATTACCGGCTTCCATAATTCCGGGGCCGCCGCCTGTAATAACACCGTAGCCCGCTTTTGCAATCTTTTCTGCAATCTTTTCTGCAAGCAGGTAGTATTTGTCCCCCGGCTTAGTACGTGCAGAACCGAATATGGAAACACTCGGCCCGATACGCGCCATAGTTTCAAATCCGTTCACAAACTCGCTCATTACCTTGAAGATAGCCCACGAATCATTACTGCGTATCTCCTGCCACGTCTTTTGTTTTAAGCGGTCGTGGATGCGCTCATCATCGTCATTGTATATCTCTTTTGACATCTTTTTCTAAATTTTTAAACAAACGCGCTAAGATAGTTCTTTTTTCAGGAAGTGCGCTGTATAACTTTTCTTGTTTTTTGCTACCTCTTCCGGAGTACCCTTGGCTACAAGCTGTCCGCCGCCTTTACCCCCTTCGTAACCAATATCAATAATATAGTCGGCCAGCTTTATCACATCCAGGTTATGTTCAATGATAAGCACGGTATTACCTTTATCTACCAGTTTGTTGATGACTTCCATGAGTACACGTATGTCTTCAAAATGAAGGCCTGTGGTTGGCTCATCAAGAATGTAGAAGGTGTTGCCGGTATCTTTCTTTGAAAGCTCTGATGCCAGTTTTATCCTTTGTGCCTCACCACCGGAAAGCGTTGTACTTTGCTGCCCGAGCGTGATATAGCCCAGCCCAACATCCTGTATCGTCTTGATCTTGCGGTAAATTTTCGGGATGTTCTCAAAGAACGGTACAGCCTCGTCAACCGTCATGTCAAGCACATCACTGATAGATTTTCCTTTGTAACGGATTTCCAGCGTTTCACGGTTGAAGCGCTTGCCCTGGCAGGTCTCGCATTCTACATAAACATCAGGGAGGAAACTCATTTCAATAACTCGCAATCCTGAGCCCTCGCAGGTTTCGCAACGGCCGCCACTCACGTTAAAGCTGAAACGCCCCGGCTTGTAACCGCGTATCATGGCTTCCGGTGTCTGCGTAAACAATGTGCGTATTTCGCTGAAAACATCAGTGTACGTGGCAGGGTTACTACGCGGTGTACGCCCAATCGGCGACTGGTCAATATCTATAACTTTATCAATATGCTCAAGGCCTTCAATCTTTTTATATGGCGCCGGTTTTTTAACAGCGTTGAAGAAATGTTCGTTAAGGATAGGGTAGAGCGTCTCGTTTATCAGCGTTGATTTACCGCTGCCCGATACCCCTGTAACGCAAATCATCTTACCGAGTGGTAGCTCAATGCTCACGTTCTTCAGGTTATTGCCTGTCGCGCCTGTCAGCTTCAGCAACTTACCATTGCCTTCGCGGCGTTTTTTAGGCACGGCAATTTCTTTTTCGCCATTGAGGTAAGCGGCTGTAAGCGTGTGCTCCTGAAGCAGTTCCTGCGGCGTGCCTTTGCTCACAATTTGTCCGCCAAAACGCCCAGCAGCGGGGCCTATATCAATAACATAGTCGGCTCGCTCAATCATGTCTTTGTCATGTTCAACAACCAAAACTGAGTTGCCTATGTCACGCAATTGTTCCAGCGATTTTATGAGTTTCTCATTATCACGCTGGTGCAGGCCTATGCTTGGCTCATCGAGTATATAGAGCACCCCGACGAGTTGAGAACCTATCTGTGTGGCAAGCCGTATCCGCTGTGCCTCACCACCTGAAAGTGTGCGCGAACTGCGGTCAAGCGCCAGGTAATTCAGGCCTACATCAACCAAAAATCCAAGACGGGCTTTGATTTCTTTTATAACTTCAGCGGCAATTGCTTTTTGCTTTTCGGTAAGGTTATCTGTCAGGTCTTCAAACCATTGCGCGAGGTCTGATATGTCCATATTGGCAAGTTCGGCGATGTTTTTGCCATTGACTTTAAAGTATAGCGACTCTTTTTTAAGGCGGGTGCCGTGGCAAACAGGACATTTCACTTCATCCATGAAATCTTTTGCCCAACGCTTAATGGAAGCCGACCCGCTCTCGTCATACTGGTTTTTGATGAAACTCGAAATTCCTTCAAAATCAATTTTGTACTCACGGTTTACGCCCAGTGTTTTGCTGTTTACCGTGAATTTTTCTTTACCGCCGTTCATAATCATCTCCATCGCTTCCGCGGAAATTTTTTCAACAGGGTCAGTCAGCTTAAAGTCGAATTTCTCGCCAATAACCTCTAACTGCTTGAAAATCCAAGAACTCTTGTATTCACCCAGCGGTGCAAAACCGCCCTTTTTAATGCTAAGCTTAGGGTTCGGGACAATCTTTTTCATGTTGATCTCGTTCACCACGCCAAGGCCGTTGCAATTGTCACACGCGCCTTTTGGAGAGTTGAAAGAGAAGTTGTTAGGCTCCGGATTCGGGTAAGAGATACCGCTAGACGGGCACATGAGGTTACGGCTGTAATAACGGACCTCGCCGCTTTCCTGCTCAATAACCATCATGACGTCATCGCCGTGGTGCATTGCAATTTTAATGCTGTCGCTCAGGCGTTTCTCAACATCTGCAGAGGCGTCAACAGCCATTCGGTCTATCACGGTTTCAATGTCGTGAACTTTGTAGCGGTCCAGCTTCATGCCGCTTTCAATGTCGCGGATTTCGCCGTCAACACGTACTTTCAGGAATCCCTGCTTCGATATTTGTTCAAATAATTCCCGGTAATGGCCTTTGCGTGAACGGATTATAGGCGCAAGTATGGTAATGCGCTTGCCGGTAAACTTTTCAATGATCAAGTCTTGGATCTGGCTGTCGGTGTAGCTTACCATCTTCTCGCCGGTTTCATAACTATAAGCATCAGCGCCACGGGCGTAAAGCAGACGCAGGAAGTCGTAAATCTCTGTAATTGTGCCAACTGTAGAGCGTGGCGACTTACTTGTCGTCTTCTGCTCGATAGCGATAACTGGTGAAAGTCCGTCTATTTTATCAACATCGGGGCGTTCCAATCCGCCCAAAAACTGGCGGGCATAAGCTGAGAACGTTTCAATGTAACGGCGCTGACCCTCGGCGTAGATGGTATCAAAGGCGAGTGACGACTTACCTGAGCCTGATAAACCCGTGATAACCACCAGTTTTTCGCGAGGAATGGTGACGTCTATATTTTTAAGATTGTGGGCGCGGGCCCCAAGTACTTCAATCGATTCTTCGTGATTTAGCATAGCATTTTTGCAAAAACGCAAAGGTACTGTTTTTCGAAAGATTTTCAGTTAGGGTAGAGGGGGTAAGGTTGTGTTAAAGAAATTTCTCCAAAAATCGACTTGCACTCCTGGAAAGTAAGAGTGAGTATTTTAACGTTTAATTAATAGGTTAATCCTTGCGGTTTATTCGATTTAATTTTTGTGCTTTGCGCCAGATTTTGCGGACTTCTTAAAACTGTATTAGATGGCCTAAAATAATAATCGATGAACTGCACGTTTTTGAACGGGTTTTGTAATAACGATCCGAAAGTGTCGCCGTAACTTTGCAAAAATCTAAATTCAAGTTTTGGGGCTAAGTTTTGAAGAAGCTGTTCTTTGAAATACTGAAACTGATTTTTTCATTCCATAATTATATTTTTGTAACGCGGACGACGCGGATTTGACGGATGACCGCGGATTTTCCTTTGGAGTTGCAATGCTTTTGCTTAGAACGGCTCCACATAATGTTTTACCCATCAAGTATACAGCAACTTAGCTACCTTATTTTTAACCAATCTATTTACAAATTCCTTAGAAACAGTTATTTAGAATTTCTCTAACATTGTTTGTGCGTAACTTTATATCATAGTAACCCAAAAAATAAATTGTTATGGACATTCAATTAGCAAAGTGTTGCGGTAACTGCGACCATCATATAAAAGGCCAGTTGTGCAACGTACACGAAATTATCACGGCTGATACCCAGGCCTGCCAGGCTTATGAGTTCCGTGCGGCGCTTAGCAGAGAAACCGATTGTTTAAAATGCACTAAATTCCAGACAGAGCACTGTCCGCACCCAAACAAAGCCAGCGAAGGTATGATGTGTACGGTGTACTATCCAAGGATTGTGGCATAAAAATTATTTAAGGTTTAAAAGTTGTAAAATAGAACCTAATAATTGGGCTCCTGCTTTGGCAGGGGCTTATTATTTTTGTATAACTAAAATTGTAAGCCAATATACAATAGCATTTAATTCTTTTTAGTTATTCTAAGGATTGTATGAATTGTAGCTAAATAGTAATAGAACATCCAGCTATACCAAACGGCTTTATTATAATCGACTTTTTGTGCTTTATTGTGATGTCTGATTCCAAAATTATTTACAATATTAAATAAGTCACTTTCATCTTTTCTATCTAAATGTTCTTTTATTTCCGGCCGTAAAAATTCCATAACATCAGCAAGTTCTCTAATCGCCTCCTTACGATCATCTAATGTTGACCTATGACGTCGAAATTTCAAAATGGCATTATCCATCTTATTTTGAATGTTTTCAAAATCTTGAGTGGGAATCTCAGCATTGAACAAATTTGACAAACCATTCTCAGAATTGATTAGAATTTCACCATCAACTGATATTTCATAACCATCTTTATATTCTTTTAAAATTGGATTTACAACTTCTCTAAAATGGTCTTTTCCCATTTCATCATTAAAAGTATAATAATGGTAACCACAATTATTCCAGCTGTGATGACCTCCATCTAATCCAGCAGAACAATGATCATGTAAAAATTCAATCACATCAAAAAGATCATCTTCAGAGTAATTGTTAATATACCTTTCTATTGGATACAATCTTTCTTTCTTTAGATTAATAAACATAATAGATTCTATATCTTCACCTAATCTGCCTGGCAAATAGCCGTCGGTACAATCAATCCCAAAATAATTCTGGAAATAGCCATCATGCGATAATTGTCTATATACCATCAAAAAAATCCGTTTGAATGTATCCAGATCTACCTTTTCATCAGTAACCTTACCAGTTCTTACAGAGTAATATTTCCTTTTAATCATATTTAGATTTTTGCCACTAACATACAAAATAACCCCAAACCCGCAACTCTCAACCATAAACAAAAATTAACATCTTTTGGCACAATCTCTGCATAACATATTGTTGTGAAAGAGATTATGAAGAGGAGAAACCTGACTTACCTGCTGGGAGCAACGGCATTGCTTATCCTGGCGATATCATGCCCGGCGTGTACCAGCATTGCAACGGGGATTACAAATGGCTTTAACAAAGTAGCCGATGTAATAACCCAGCCAACAGCGCGGCAGCAGTATGCCCGTGAGTTTAAAGACAACAAAGAAATATTTACAGCTTGGGAAGCCGACTATGATGCTGCGGTAAAAGACAGCCTGCAGGTGAGCCTTCCGTATGGTGAAAAGGGAAGTTTTTTGCTGAATGCGAATGGAGTGTACAGCTACGTTTTTGACCTGAAAGAAGGCGAAGTGCTTACTGCAGAGGTGACTAAAGACAGTACCGCCCGGGTGTTTATGGATGTATTTGAGCAGGATGGGAGCGACTACCGGCACCTCGAGAGTACTGGTATGGACGAAGCCTCGGCAGAGTTTGTACCAAATGCATCAGGGACATATAAAATTGTGATACAGCCGGAGATTGCGGCAAGCGGTCCGTTCTTTATCAGCCTTAATAAAAAGCCGTTGTATAAATTTCCTGTTGCTGGTAAAGGCAATGCGGCCGTGGGCAGTTTTTGGGGAATGGAACGTGACGGCGGCGCCCGAAAGCACGAAGGGATAGATATATTCGCGAAGAAAGGTACACCCGTAGTTGCCATAACCAATGGTTCGGTAAGTTTTACAGGTGAGCGGGGGCTTGGTGGCAAACAGGTATGGCTGCGTGACGGGCTGTTTGGCAAATCACTGTACTATGCCCACCTTGATGCCATTGCGGTTGAGCAGGGCCAGAGCGTGAAGGTTGGCGACACGCTTGGGTTTGTCGGGAACACCGGCAACGCACGGTTTACCCCGGCTCACCTGCACTTTGGCATATACCGTTTTGGCGGTGCGGTTGACCCACTGCCATATGTGTTTACAACCGAGAAGATATCGGCGAAGAATTATCCTGTATCATTTAAATCACCCGAGCTGAAAGTTAAAGGCAACGCCAATTTAAGACAGGGGCCGGCTACTACAACAAATGTTATAGGTTCGGTTACAGCAAATGAAACAATTAAGATTTTAGGCCAGCATAAAGACTGGCTGCATATAAAAACATCAGACAACAGGCGTGCTTACCTGCACAAAAGCCTGGTGAAAGCATAAGTTTTGTTTTGTGATAAACTCCCGGATTGTAAAGTCGATTCGGGAGTTTGTTTTTATCTGGATTTTTTTACCAGTGAAACTATTGAGAACAACGCAATGATGGTAAAGAAAATGATACACGCCCAGCCGGAAAGCTGGTATATGGTTTCACTGCTTTTATTAATAAGGTAGTAGCCCAGCAGTATGAAAAGAATGGATATTCCCAGGCCGAAAAGGTTTTTAGTTTTTGATGGTTGTGGTGTCATTGGTTATTTTAGAATTTAAGTTTGTGCGGGTTTTGGCGTGTATCGTAGATACGAAGAATCTGTATTACGTTTTCGTATTCAACAAAATAAATAATATTATGCTTTGTGACAACACATTTCCTAATATTCATTTTTCTTATAAATATTGGAAACCTTTTAGGATCATTTGAAATTGAGTGTGTTGCTTTATGAAAAATACTTAGAAAATTGTTGGCAACTTCTTGACTCCATCTAAAGTTTAAGTAGAGCATAACAGATTTAAGGTCTTACTCCGCTTCAGAAAGTAATACAACTTTCTTACTCATATCTTTTTCGCAATTCTCTAATTACATTTTCAACATCTTCACCATCGCTTACTTTTCCATCTTCATAAGCATCAATTAAACCCTGCTGTTGTGCAGGTGTCAGCCTATTCCATTCCGCTAGTTCTTCAGGTTCAGCAACACTCTGTAAATCATCATTGCCATCGGTATATTCCACTTCAACGCCTATTTTACGTGCAAGATCAGCAAGCAGCTTTATATTTTCTTTTGATTCGCTCCTTAAAATTATCCTTTCCATGGCATAGTATTTTCTAACAAATTTACTCAAAAAAACAGTTCATCCTTAAAAATCCACAGTTCGGTCAGTTGCTTTTTCATGGCTTTAGTTATCTTTAGATATTTGTTCCATCAAATAACAACAACCAAAACAAATTTAAATTATGATACGAGTTATTACAGCAGTTTTTCTTTTAGTGTGCAGTTCAATCTTTGCGCAGGATAAGTATGAGGCCGGGATGAAAAAAGCTTTTGAGCTTTGGGGCCAAGGCCAGAACGACCAGGCCGCGGCTATGTTTGAAAGGATAGCATCTGCCGAGAAAAACAACTGGCTGCCCAACTATTATGTAGCGCTTGTAAATACTACCCAGGCTTTCTCAATGCTGCAGGATAAAGAAAAGATAAATGCCATGCTTACAAAAGCACAAACCGCGCAGGATGCTGCCATAGCCATAGCGCCAAACGAACCGGAGCTTATGGTGATGCAGGCCATGATTTATACGGCCTATATAGCCAGCGACCCTATGACCAACGGCATGAAGCTGTCAGGTAAAGTAAATGAGCTGTATGCAAAAGCAAGGGCTATAGCGCCAAACAACCCGCGTGTGGTTTTCGGCCAGGCTGAATTCAATATGGGGAGTGCACGTTTCTTCGGTACAGATACTAAGCCGATTTGCGCTGAGATAAGCCGTGCTGTCGAACTTTTTGCAAGCTACCAGGCGCCGTCACAGTTCCACCCGAAATGGGGATTGGACAGGGCTAAGGAAGCGCAGGCTGAATGCAATAAAAAGTAATTCATGTTCAGGAGACTCTTAAAAGAGCTGGCACGCAGCATCTGGATTGGCAGCGCCATTGCAATAGTGCTTATTCTTATTACGCTGGCAAAAGGTAAACGCTTGTCGTTTGATGGTGACCTGGCTGTAAACATTGGTTATATACTTATGTACACTACAGCTTTGCATCTGGCCAACACACTGGTTTTTGTTGCGATGGATAAGCTTTTTAATAATGACAGGATGTCGCCAAAACGGCTTGCTGTCGGGTTTATGGCTTCGTTCTTTGTATCTGTATTTGTGATTTTCCTGCTTCGCATAGTTGAAGATGTACTAATTGAAGGCGAATCGTTGCAACGCTTTTTTGCGGAAGAAGATATCAGCAATTACTATGTTGCCATTGTAATTACGATGGTAGTGACGCTGCTCATACATGCGTTTTATTTCTACAAGAAATATCAGGAAAACAGGGTTAAGCAGCAAAAGATAATAGCAGGCACAGCCTCGGCAAAGTTTGAAACGCTCAAAAACCAGATAGACCCGCATTTCCTGTTCAACAGCCTTAACGTTCTTAGTTCGCTTATTGAAGAAAACCCTGATGCGGCACAAAGGTTTACCACATCACTTTCAAAAGTATACCGCTACGTACTGGAGCAGAAAGACAAAGAACTGGTAAGTGTGGAAGAAGAGCTTGCCTTTGCCAAAACCTATATGAACCTGCTGCGGATGCGGTTTGAAAACAGCATTACGTTTGAGCTGCCTGAGAAAATCCCGGGTGATGATGCCAAGGTAGTACCGCTGAGTTTGCAGCTGCTGCTTGAAAATACCATTAAGCACAATGTGGTGAGCCAGCAACGGCCATTGCATATAAAGATTTATCTTGAAGACGGTTACCTCGTGGTGCAGAACATCTTGCAAAAAAAGGAAGTGCTGCAGGACAGGCGGGGAGTGGGTTTGCAGAACATTGTGAGCCGGTATGCGATTATAACCGACCGCAAAGTATTGGCCGAAGAGACAAAAGATCATTTCATAGTGAAAATCCCGGTGCTTACAAAACAGCTTTCAATTATGGAAACAACAGGCTATCAAACAGAGAACAGTTATTACAAAGCCCAGAAAAGGGTTGAAGAGATAAAAGGCTTTTACGGCAACTTGTTCTCTTTTATACTGATAAACCTCGGATTAATGATACTCAACCTGGTAACGTACCCGCAGTACCTTTGGTTTTTGTACCCGGTTGCCGGATGGGGAATAGGGGTAATTATTCATGCAATGTACACTTTTAGCTGGATGCCGTTCTTCGGTGCCGACTGGGAAGAGAAAAAGATTCGTGAGATAATTGAAAAAGAGAATAGTGATAAATGGCGTTAACCGCTTAAAATGAAAGTTATGGAACCAGCAGATGAATTTTTCAGGCAGACACAGTATGAACGCGCCAAGAAACGTGTGGGCGAAATACGGTCATTCTATTACAATCTTATGTGTTACTGCATAGTGATTCCAATACTCATCTATGTAAACCTTACCTATTCGTCACACTTTCATTGGTTCTGGTTTTCAGCAGGCGGCTGGGGTATAGGTCTTATCTGTCACGGCCTTGGGGCTTTCGGGTACATACCTTTCCTTAGCAAAGATTGGGAAGACAAGAAGATACGGGAATATATTGAACAGGAAAGGCAGCGTAAAACCAATGTCACTAAATATGAATAGCAATGGGAAATTCATCTGAAATGCATGAAAAGCTTAAGAAGGCACAAAAACATGCCGAAGCAATTAAGAGTGTTTATGTACATGCCATGTGCTACGTTGGTGTTAACCTGGCAACATTTACATATTATCTGTTTGATGATTTCATAGCTCCGGTTTTCTGGCCAAGATGCTTCACTATACTTACCGGAGTTTGTGGTTTGATAGTGCTTGGCCATGCCGCATGGGTGTTCGGGCCAAAACTGCTGATGAAGAAAAACTGGGAAGAAGAAAAGCTAAAACAATTGATTACAAAAGATAAAACCAACCAAAACAAATACAAAGATGGAAAGATCATTTGAAGAAGCCCAAAGGCTTGAGAGGGCCCGTAAAAAAGTACAGGCGATTATGGGTTTTTACAAGCACCTGGCTGCATATGTTATAGTTAACCTCTTTTTAATAGCAATGAAATGGTTTAACCTTGACCCGGGAGAGGAATTCTTTACATTTGGCACCTTTAGCACTGCATTTTTCTGGGGAATTGGCCTGGTGTTTCATGGCGTGGGTGTGTTCGGCACCAATATTTTTCTTGGCAGAAACTGGGAAGAGCGCAAGATACAGCAGTACATGGAACAAGAGGAGCGTAAGAGTAAGTGGGAGTAGATTAACCCACAAGGCAAAAGCCACAAGCCACAAGTTATTGACACTTAAACTCACACACCCATAACCCGCAACATTAAACTTTAAACATTAAACTGTTTTCCGTGAACGTAATTATCGTAGAAGACGAAAAACCGGCCGCAAGGCTGCTTCAGCGTAAGCTTGATAAGCTGGGGATAGCAACCGCTACTATGCTCCACTCGGTTGAAGAGGCAATACAGTGGTTTAGCAGCAATGCACATCCTGACCTGATATTCCTCGACATACAGCTAAGCGACGGGCTTTCATTTGAAATATTTGATGCTGTGCCTATAAACAGTGCGGTAATTTTTACTACAGCGTATGACGAGTATGCCCTTCGCGCTTTTAAGCTCAATAGTATTGACTATTTGCTTAAGCCCATAGATGAAGACGAGCTTGAGGCAGCTGTCAGGAAATATCGGGAACGTGCGCCCCAACCGCAAAACCTTTCACTTGATTTTGAACAGATAAAGCGTATGCTGGTTAACCCGGCAGAAAAGGCATACAAAAAGCGCTTCACGATTAAGATGGGGCAGCACCTCAAAATGATAAATATTGAAGATGTGGAGTGCTTCTTCAGCGAGAATAAAGGTACCTACCTGCATACTTATGATAATCGCGATTACCTGCTTGATTGTACGCTGGAACAATTGGAAAACGAGCTCGACCCGTCAGAATTTTACCGTGTAAGCCGCAAATTCATCATCCCTATGAAAGCGATAAAAGATATTGTGGTATATACCAATTCGCGGCTTAAAGTAATTTTGCCTACTTATAAAGATGATGAGGTCATTGTAAGCCGCGAGCGGGTGAACGATTTTCGCGAATGGCTGGGTTAAAAGAGTGGGTGTTCAGTCGCAGTCACAGTTTTCAGTCACTCGTAACTCAAGACCCAACACCTAAAACCTAACACCTCAATTCCATAAATCTGAAATCATAAATCTAAATTCCGTACATTTGGGAGTATGAAACTCCGCCTGATGTATCTTTTATTTTTTGTGATTACCTCGCTTTACGCGCAGGAAGATGCGTGGGTGTATTTTACAGATAAGCCCGATGCGGCTTACTACCTTGCCAACCCGCTGGAAATGCTATCACAACGCGCGCTTGACAGGCGAATGGCACAGGGAATTACCCTTGACAATAAAGACGTGCCGGTTTCCAACACCTACATTACCCAGGTAACAGCAGCACCGGGCATCACTGTTATGGCCAAATCAAAATGGCTTAACGCCCTCCACATACGCGGTAGTGTTGCTGATATTAATGCTCTGGCTACGCTGCCTTTTATATCGTATATAGACTTCGCCAGCAACGGCATCGGCAACACAAACCGCCCGGCAGAGGTACAGCAAATGGCTTCCGTAAACAAATTTCTTCAGGCACAGGCTACATATAGCTATGGTAATTCATCAAGCCAGGTAACCATGCTAAACGGGCATTTACTGCACCAGCAGGATTTTACGGGAACGGGCAAGATTATCGCCGTGCTTGATTCGGGGTTTCCGGGAGTGAACACTACACAGCCTTTCCAGAGGCTTATTAATAACAACCAGATTTTGGGCGGCTATGATTTTGTAAACCGCAATCCCAACTTTTTTACGGGCCATTTTCATGGTACCATGGTACTTTCAACTATGGGCGGCTATACGGAAGGGCAGCTTGTAGGTACGGCGCCGGATGCCTCTTATTACCTTTTCATAACTGAAAATGCCGCAAGCGAAAATCCTGTTGAAGAATCGCTTTGGGTAGAAGCGGCTGAGATGTCCGACAGCCTTGGGGTTGATATTATCAATACTTCGCTTGGCTATTTCACATATGATAATCCTGCGTACAGCTATACATATGATGACCTTAACGGCAACACGGCATTTATAACCCGTGGCAGCGAAGCAGCCTTTTCACGGGGAATAATACTGGTAACTTCTGCCGGAAATAGTGGCAGTACAGCCAATCCGTATATTAATGTGCCCGGCGATGCACCTCATACCGTTACTGTCGGAGCTGTTGACAGCCAGGAAGTAATATCGCCCTTTAGTTCATATGGGCCAACTTTTGACGGCCGTGTAAAGCCTGATGTTGTGGCACAGGGCGTCAATGCAGTAGTCGCCAATCCGGCAGGTGAAATCGTCACTGTTGGCGGAACTTCATTTTCATCACCAATAACAGCAGGACTCATAGCATGCTTATGGCAGGCACTGCCTGATATGACCAATTTAGAGATGATCAGCCTTGTACGCGCTTCGGCCGACAGGTTCACGATTCCCGATCCAAAGTACGGCTATGGTGTGCCTGATTTTTCACTTGCCCTGCAGAACGGCCTCGGGCTTACCGAAACGGGCAACACGCAGCAATTGCTATTATATCCTAACCCTGTAACCGACAGGCTAAATTTTATACTGCCGGCAACAGCAAACAGCGTAAATATTTCAATCTTCAATAACCTTGGGCAGCTGGTTCTTCAGCAAACTGCAACACAAGGCAACTCTATTTCCGTGCAAAATCTTGCTAACGGCATTTATAGTTACAGGGCAGAATCAGGAAGTGTAACCCGAACGGGGAGGATTGTAAAGAAATAGATGAAAAATATTGTTATTATAATATTGATCATTTGTATCTCTTCATGTAAGAATAATGGATCATCTACTGAAGAGCTACTTTTAGGTCATTGGTCTGTTATTGAAGAAGATAAGCTAAAACAGGATGGAGATATCACGATAGTTGATAATAGAGCCTTTGAATTCCTTGAAGGTGGTATTGTTGATTATAAACCGGGATATTTTGATTACGAAGGATTTCATAATGATATATCAAGAAAAAGCAATAAATACTATCTTGGGACTGAAACAAAATTTGCAATCAAAGATGACAGCTTAAAAATATATAATCTTTTTGAAAAAAAAATGGCAAGGCTTAAAGATTAAAAAAATTACTGCTGACACCTTAGTTATTGGGCAAGATACATTATGGACCACATTTATCAAAAAAAGATATGATATCGATAGCATTCCTGATTTCGACGCTATAAAGGTTTACTTTGGAGGATGTTATGGCACATGCCCTGTACAGCAAATTGTGATATTTAAGAGTGGAAATGTATTGTATGATGGATTTGAATATGTAGATAATATTGGAAGCTTTAAATCAACAGTTAAAAGACAGCAGTTCAGTAATATTGCTAGAAGATTTAAAGAGGCAAAATATAATGTTCTTTATGATGATTATTTTGAATCTGTATCTGACATGAGGAGAATTATTGTCACTTTCTATCAAAATAATAAAATCATCAAATCGGTTTCAGATTATGCATCCTCTTCTCCGGATGAATTTCAATGGGCATATATAAAAGTTGAACACCTGATATCACAATTAAAGATGTATAAAGATACTACTCGGGTAGCATCAGATAATTTTAAACTTTTGCCGCCACCAGTAAAAGAATAGCTTATAATATAATCATGACCAACAACTCCATCACCCAACTTTTCAACATCAAATACCCAATAATACAAGCCGGCATGATATGGGCCAGCGGATGGCGCCTTGCAAGTGCTGTGAGCAACGCAGGCGGACTCGGGCTTTTAGGTGCAGGCTCAATGTACCCTGAAGTGCTTCGCGAACATATACAAAAGTGTAAAGCGGCGACCAATAAGCCTTTTGGAGTGAATGTGCCGATGCTGTACCCGAACATCCAGGAAATAATGGATATTATTGTTGAGGAGGGCGTAAAGATCGTCTTCACTTCCGCAGGTAATCCCAAAACCTGGACATCTTTCCTGAAGGAAAAGGGTATTACCGTAGTACATGTGGTTGCAGGTGTAAAATTTGCCCTTAAAGCACAGGAAGCCGGAGTTGATGCCGTTGTAGCCGAAGGTTTTGAGGCAGGCGGGCATAATGGCCGTGACGAGACTACCACTTTTACATTAATACCTATGGTAAGGCAAAAGCTGAACATCCCGCTTATTGCTGCAGGAGGTATAGCCACAGGCCGCGGAATGCTGGCGGCAATGGTACTGGGAGCTGACGGTGTACAGGTAGGCTCGCGGTTTGCAGCCTCGGTTGAGTCATCATCACATGAAAACTTCAAGCAGGCCATTGTAAATGCTCAGGATGGTGATACACTTGTTACGTTGAAAGAACTTGCACCGGTAAGGCTAATCAAGAATAAGTTCTTCCACGATGTGATGGAGCTTTATACGAAGTCGCCCTCTATAGACGACCTTAAAACACTTTTAGGCCGTGCGCGTGCCAAAAAAGGAATGTTTGAAGGCGACCTTGAAGAAGGTGAGCTTGAAATTGGGCAGATAGCGGGCCTAATCAATGACATTATTCCAGCCGCAGCTATTGTTGAAGAAATGATAGCCGAGTTTGAAGAGGCGAAGAGGGAAGTGTCTGGTTTACATTTTTAAATTACGCCCAGTCAGGCTAAACTTGTTCAAGCCTCATAAATTAACCACATAGGAACATAGCTTATTCTATCTTTCTATGTGGTTAATTTTGGGTAACAGTATAGAGTTTATCACTTCGAAAAATTGATGCCGGCGAAATCACCCGTTCATTCAAAGGGATTTCATTACCATACCGCTTTTTCATTATTTTCTGCACTTCAGGATGTGAGAGGTCAAAATCTTTCAACTGTTGAAGCTTGCCGACTTCTACACCTGCACCTTCTTTATATATTTTCCAAACAAGTTCTGAACAATAAATGCGGTCATTGCTCCACTCAAAATACAAGTCATAATCTTTACCGGTCATTTTCTTACCTGTCTGTTTCATGTACACGAGCTTTTCCGGAGTAAGTGCCGTACTGTCTTTAAGGCGTTTTACTACATAATGGCTTCCTTCACCTCTGTTAATCCATTTTTGCAATGGTGTTCGGGTTACAGGTTGTACTGCTTCAAAAACATAATAGTCATCGCCCTGACGGTATATGATGCCGCAGTGTGAATATTTTGATTTAGTCGCAAGCTGTATTGCTTTGCTTTGGGCTGACTTTGAAGTCTGAAAAATGATGTCACCATCTTTTAAAACAGCAACATCTGTTAAACTTTCTTTTTGCATGAAAGTACAGTTAGAGCTAAAAACAAGAAAATATATCGCATATTAAAACTTATTTTCAACCTCTGCCGCCTGCAGCATCAGGTAGTGCAGGTCAGTATTCTTTACGAAAGGCTTTAATAATTCACTGCCGGGGCCATACATGGCCAGCTCTACATAATCTGCCGAATGGTCCATGCTTATCCACCCTACGGAGTTTGTATTCTTCTGCATATCGGCAAACAATTTAAACGGCAGCTTCTTGTAGTTATATAGCCCTTCATCTTTTTGCAGCCCGGTATAAAACCCGAGTATCGACTTTGCATTCACTTCAGAAATTGCTGCCCCGTTGCCTGCCTCAACGATTTCGCGAACCTGCGCCACAGTTGATGTCGGCTTTATCTCATTAAGTATCCATTCGTTGGTATGCGTGTACTTCTGTATGCTGTCAAAATTTTTGTCAGCATCCTTTCCATAAATCACACCCGGGTTGGCATTGCCGTGGTCGGTAGTAATTATCACCAGCGTTTCCTTATCCTGTTCTGCAAAATCAATAGCCACTTTTACAGCATCGTCAAAAGCTACCTGATCATATAGCACAGCCGCGATGTCATTGGCGTGCGCACCCCAGTCTACCTTTCCGGCTTCAATCTGGAGCACAAAGCCGTTCTTGTGGCCTTTCATATGGTTTATGGCTTTCTGCGCCATTTCGGCCAGGGTAGGGGTTGTGTTGGTAAGCGCCTTATCATTTGCCCTGTCTATGCTGTATGGCAACGCATCATCAGCAAATACGCCCAGTAAAGGTTTATCATTTACGGCTGCCATCATTTCGCCGCGTGTACGAGCCACCTGATAGCCTTTTTTGCGATATGCGGCATACATATCGCTTTTGTCTTTGCGTGTATCAGCGTTAAAATACTTGTGCCCGCCGCCCATCATCACATCAAACCCGAGTTGCAGGTAATCTTTGGCGATGTCTTCCATAGCGTTGCGGCTGTCATTATTTACACAAAAGCCTGCAGGCGTAGCGTGGGTTATAGGCACTGTAGTTACGCATCCTGCCAGTTTTCCTGCCTTCTTGAACTTCTGCCAGATGGGCATGTGTTTTTCGCCGTTCGGGCCAATGTTCAGTACGCCGTTCTTCACGCGCACACCGCCTCCCCACGAAGAGCTCCCGGCAGATGAGTCGGTCACGATGCTGCTGGCCGAAGCTGTATCCATAAGCGCACGGCTCACCTTCTGGTCTTTGTAAAGCTGCATCCAGTTGCTGCTGCGGCCCATTTTTCGGTTAAGATACAGGTCAGCCATGTTAAGCGTTCCGGAGCTCATACCGTCGCTTACAAGGAATATAATGTTTTTTGCTTTTTTGTTTGTATTAATGATATCCGGGCTAAGCACTTTTGCAGTGCTTTCAAACGGATTAAATAAAGCGGTGCCAAGGGTAAATAATGACCCGTTCCTGAAGAATTTCCTCCTGTTCATGTAGATATGCGTTTCGCCAAAGGTAATAAACTAAGGCAAACGCAATATTCAGGGCAATGTTATTTTTTGATTACGGATTTTCTTTCTTATTGCTTGTCTTATCGTCTGTTGGTATAGCCTTTACATTTTTTTCAATTTCCTTTTGCTCTACATAAACGGCATATTCTGCAGGCTCAATCAATACCCCTGTGTAGTCTGCATATACGCGGGTAAATTCAGCGCCAATGTAAAGTATGGCTGCAGTATAATATACCCATAGCAATATTATGATGATTGACCCAGCCGCGCCATAAGGGCTGCCTGCCGCAGTGGTTTCAATGTATAGGCCTATAAGGTAACGCCCCAGCATAAACAGGATAGCAGTAAAAAATGCTCCCGCGCGTACATCTTTCCATGCAATTTTGGCATCAGGCAGTACTTTGAAAATTACACCGAACAATATTGTTATCACAATAAAGCTGATAGCAACATTTATAATGCTTAATATTATAATAGTCATATCAGGAAAATAGCGGTGCAGTATATCACTCAATGCCAGTACAGCGCCATTTACAAGCAGTGAGACAACAAGCAGGAAACCCAGGCCGACAATAATTGAGCCTGAAAGCAGCCTGTCTTTAAGCAGCTTTACCCAGCCACGCTTCGGTTTCGCTTTCACCCGCCATATCATGTTGATAGAATCCTGTATTTCCCCGAATACAGTTGTTGCACCTATAACAAGTGTTATTGCACCAATTACTAAAGACATTGTGGTTTTGCCTGAAAGCTCAAGATTGGTAATTATCTCCTGTACCTGAGCGGCTGCCTTATCTCCTATAAGACCATTTATTTCGTCAAAAACTTTGCCTTCAATAGCCTCTCTCCCAAAAAATGCCCCTGCCAAAGAAATGAGAAGTAATAACAGGGGAGCCATAGAAAATACGGTATAATATGAAAGCGATGCGCTTAGTTTAAGTCCTTTATCTTCCATAAAGCCCGTAACAGTATCTTTCAGGATATTTACAGAGCGCTTAAAATATTTTTTGGTGAAGTAATTCCTCATAATGGTTTTGTTGTTGCATAAAGTTAGAAACCATGCGTGTACAATGCTATAATATTAACATTACTATAAATGTTTTTGAATAGTTTAGACTACCAGCCAACGTAAATTTTACCTTACAAATTAAAAACCCAAATTTTTCATAAATCTTGCTGAAAACCCTTACAGCAATTGCAATGCACGCTTAAAAGCAGTAATTTTATTATGAAAAATCCATTGCGGAATAAATAGCAGATATTATGAGGATAGTAATAATTGGTGGCGGCTTTGCAGGTATAAACCTGGCCGAAGAACTGGGTGGCGATAAGCGTTTTCAGGTAACGCTGGTAGATAAGAACAACTACAATTTCTTTCCGCCGCTAATTTACCAGGTAGCTACAGCCTACCTTGAGCCGTCGAGTATCAGCTATCCTTTCCGTAAGCTTTTCAGGGGTAAAGACAATATACAGTTCCGCCTGGGTGAACTGCAGTCGGTTAACCTTGCAGAAAATAAAGCCATACTTAACAACGGTGAGCTTGAATATGATGCGCTTGTATTTGCTACAGGAGCCGAAACCAGCTACTTCGGTATGGAAAATGTACGGAAGAACGCTATCCCGATGAAAACGCTGAATGACGCAATTGAAATGAGGAATAAGCTACTGCAGCGCATGGAGAAGGCTGCCATTTGCAAAAACAGCCGCGAGCGCCGAAAATACCTTAACATTGTGGTAGCCGGCGGTGGGCCTACAGGCGTAGAGATATCAGGTATGTTTGCTGAAATGAAGAATGGTATCCTGAAAAAAGAATATCCCGAACTGTCTACAACCGTAAGTAACATTTACCTTGTTGACGGTGGCGGTGAGCTGCTGGGGCCAATGAGTAAAAAATCTCAGCAGGATACGCTTGATGCCCTTACCAAAATGGGTGTGATAGTGAAGCTTAATACCCGTGTGGTAGATTATATAGATGATACCGTGCATTTTCATACGGGTGAGACGATACAATCAAAAAACCTGATATGGGCTGCCGGTGTTAGCGCCAAAACATTTGAGGGTATCCCCGCCGAGTTTTATGGCCGCGGCAAGCGTATGGCTGTTGATGAGCACAATAAAATAATTGGCAGCAACAATGTATACGCCATTGGAGATACTTGTTTACAGCTTACTGATGAAGCTTTCCCGCAAGGGCATCCACAGGTGGCACAGGTGGCGATACAGCAGGGCGAAATGCTGGCGAAAAACTTCAAAAGGATGGCAGAGAAAACAGCCCTGAAGCCGTTTAAATACCATGATAAAGGCTCAATGGCAATCATAGGCAAGAATAAGGCAGTGGTAGACCTCCCAAAACCTAAGCTGCATTTTAAAGGGTTTATAGCATGGCTTATGTGGCTGTTTGTACACGTTATGTCGCTTATAAGCTATCGTAACCGTATCACGACATTATATAACTGGACAACCGCTTACTTCAGCTCAGACCAGTCTTTGCGCATGATCATCAGGCCTGAGAAAAGAAAGGCACATGATGGCGGGCATGGTAGCGGGGTTGCTTAGTATTATTGATGGAATTTATTGGCTTAGAACGGATACCCTATAGCTATATTAAACACTAGGTTTTCCCTGCGCCATGATTTGCTGCCGAAGTCAATCTGGTCGAACACCCATCGTTCCGATTCAGGCAGCCATGGTTTACGCAGTGGAAAAGCCAGGTCAAGCCGCAGCACCAGGAAAGTTACATCTATACGGAGGCCTGCGCCTGTACCCACAGCAAGCTCATCTAAAAATTTACTGCTGAACTGCGCACCGGGGCGGTGTTCTTCATCGGCATTCCATAGCCATATATTTCCGGCATCTACAAACAGTGCACCATGTACAACACTAAAGAGCTGTGCACGGTACTCCGAATTTAATTCCAACTTAATGTCACCGCTTTGGTCAGGCAGGAAAGAATTAGGATTAACATCAGTAGGGTAATAGCTGCCCGGCCCGATTGACCTAGCCCGGAAAGCCCTGATACTGTTTGTGCCGCCTATAAAGAACTGGCGCATAAAAGGCAGTTCGGTTGAATTGCCATATGGCAGCCCGACACCTGCAATGATACGGTTTGCCAGCTGCGAATTGCGCCCCAGCCTTAAATAATACCTGAAATCATGCTCCATTTTCAGGAACTGGCTGAACTGTACACCGAGAACTTCCTTAGGGTCACCACCCTTAGCATCAGCGCCTGAAGCAAGCCCGGCAAGTGTTCCGGCTGCATCAAAAGCGCCTTTATAAAAGAAAGTATGCTTCTTAAACTTACGCATGGTGTTGGTAAAGGTGTAAGAATAGGTAGGCCCAAAAATGAACTGCTTCTCTATGACTCTTTGCAACGGTGGGTTAGCCTCTATTTCTGCACGGTATTCGTCGGTAACGGTGGCAGGGCTTACGTAGTTTATATCAGTTACATTTAACTGGTGCTCAACACGTATATTGGGCTTCCACAGATAGCCAAATTGTGCCCTAAATGAGTTGAGCGAGTACAGTTTTGCCCTGTTCTGGTACTCATAGCTTACCATGGCGCGCGTTCTCGGCACAAATGCGCTGGAGTCGATAATCCTGAATGGTGTAATGAAACGCGGCCATACAAGGCTTGCCTCGCCACCAAAGCGGTACACATTATAGCCTTTGTTCTGGCCTGATACCTGTACTTCTACACCTCCAAAGCCGGTAAGTGTAAGCAGCTCTGCCGCACGAAAGGCATTACGGTTGCTCCAGTTTACGTTTAGTTCAGAGCCATTATAGTTGGCCGAATTTGTTTTACCCAATACTTCAACCCTTATAGATTTCTTAGGCAACGGTGTCATATAGTAATACGCATCAAGGAAATTGCCTAATGTGTCTGAAGGGCGAAACTCATTCTTCACAAATTTAAATGTGCCTAAATTAACCAGCCTGTTCAGTGAAAGGTTATGGTCCCTGCGGCTGTAAATGTCACCTTTGTGAAAGAACATTGTACGGTCATAAATAATAGGGCGGAAGGTATGCTGAGGGTCGTAAATTGTGTAATCTTTGTACACTTCAGCCGAATCACGCATGTACTGCAGCGTATCTTTTGTGGTAAGCGAATAGTTAGGATAAATAACAATATCATTTATACGCCAGATTTGCTTTGCGCGTTCTGGGGTTTCATCTTTTACCTTTACGATAAGGTCAACCTGCCTGTCGCCTACGGTACTGTCAACCTGAATCAGTAAATAGTCAGGTTTGAAGTAATAGTACCCCCGGTTTTTCAGGCGTTCATCTATACGCTCGCGTTCCTGTTTTATAACCTCAAGGTCATACGGCCTTCCGGGCCTTAGCCTGCTGCGGCGCTTTAATGCGCTTATCATACTGTCGAGAGGGGTTGAGGTAGAGTCTGACGGGAAAATCACATTACGGATGGTATATTGCCTGCCCGGCCTTACCGTATATTGCGCTTTTGCACGCCTGTTTCGTGAAGTTGAATCCGCAGATGTACGCGCTTTAAAATAACCTTTATTCTCGGCATAGTTCTGTAATATATCGGCATTATAATCTAAATCTACTTGGCTGAATAGTACGGGCGGCTCGCCAACTTTGTTACGCAGCCAGTACCTTAAACCTTTTTCTTTTTTGGGCTCGCCGGCAAGGTTGTAGATATACAGCTTGGGCCTCAATCCTAAAAAGCCTTTGTTCGGGCGCGGGCGCAACAGGTCTTCCATCTGCTTTTCAAGCTCTTTCCTGTCACTGCGCGATATAGCTGTATCTTCTACTTTTACTTCACCGCCAACATACAGCATATCACCTTCGGGCAGGTATTTGGTGTTGCTGCAGCCGTAAATAGTTACTATTGCAAATAATATGTACAGGTATCTACTTCTCATCTGTTGTGCTCTTTTCTCCCGGTGTTGTGTTTGGCGGCAGGTCATCATTATCGCCCGGATTATGCTCTTTATTCTCTTTTGCTTTTTCCTCTTCGCTTCTGCGTTTTTTGTTTTCTTTTTCGCGGCGTATCATTTCTTTTTCTTCTTCCGAGCGATGGAAAAGCTCACGGAACTTATTATAGTCCATAGTGATGATGAACGCTACGCCCGTCTCAACCACCTGACCCTGAAGCGCTACCTGATAATCATTTTTACGGTAAGCCCTAACCATATAACGCCCATCTCTTGTCAATTGGTAGTCAAGCGATACATCGCCTGCAATATTGGTGCTTTCTTCATTGGCCTGCTGCGGACCTTCAAGCCCAAAACTGCTGCCTACCGTGACCTTAAGCCTGTCATTCAGTAATTGTTTTGATACGCCTACGTTAAGGTCAGTCCTGTTTTGTTGCTCACCCGTGGTATAATCGTCGGTTGACTCCAGGTCAAAGTTTAGCTCAAATCCTTTTACAAGGTCACCTGCCAGGTTATTTAGCTGCTGAGATAATATTTTACTTACACTCTGGCGTGCGATAGACTCGGCACTGTCACCGCCGGCTTCACTGGCAAATGGGTTTTCACCGATGAACCTGTTGAGCAATAGTAGTGCAAACACCTGCTTATTCAGTTCGTTGGGCTGTTGGCGCAATTCAGCAAGCTTGCTGTTGGTAGCATCAATAATTTTTGATGATACAGCATAGTTTCCTTCCGGCACAATAATATCAAAAGTCAGTTCCGGTTTCAGCAGTTCGCCGTTTATTTTAAGCAATGTGTGGATAGGTATACGCTGCTTGTATGTATTTCTTTCAGATGCCGATACTCCCGCCAGCTGCTGGTCAAGCAGGTCAATCGGGGCTGTTTCGGTTTTATATACAGCAGTTATATTTAGCGAAGCATCGGTAGGTTCGCCGGTCCATAAAATGTAGCTGCCTTTTTCAATTTCAAATTTACGTTTTATCAGGTTAAAGGTCATTTGGTAGGCGCCTTCAGTAAATTCATATCGTCCGGTGAGGCTTGTTTTACCTGATGGGTCTATGCCGCCCGTAAGCTGTGCCTCTCCTTTAAGCTGCAGGAAGTCGCCGTTACCTTTGTCAATAATGAGGTTCATTTCGGCCTCTTTATCAATCTCTATGGCAACAGACACATCCATGCCTTTAAATGCAGAATTATTAAATTCTTTTTCCATGGCCAGGCGCTGTTTTATCTCCATATTGTCCTGGTCAATAAACTCCACAATACCTTCACGGTCGGCAATCCTTGGGTCTTGCTGTGGCAACACTACCGTAAACTTGGTGTCTTCATTAATCTTAAGCTTGCCATCGATAACAGGGTTGTTTACATTTCCTTTTATACGAAGGTTGGCATCAAGAAAGAGGTTGCCGTAATAAAGATCGTTATCTTTAGCCGTACTATTTATCGCCCTGAAATTTTCTGCATCTACCGTAAGGTTAAAGCTATAGTCTTTAAAATCTGTAGTTGCCACTGTGCCGTCAATCTGCAGCACATTACTGTTTTCGTCAGTAACCGTAAACTTGTCCAGCACAATGCCGCGCTCATTTACTGTTATGGTTTCATTGATGTTTTTAAAGTAAGAGTTTAACTGCGTGACACGGAATGCTACATCATTAAAATCAAGGTTACCGCGAACATTTGGCGCTGCGGGCGTGCCTGTAATTTTAAATCTTCCTGAAAGGTAGCCGTCGCTGTCTTTCAGTTCCCCGAAAGTAAAGGCCTGCACACTGGTCATGTTCATCTTCCGGATATCCAGGTTCAGGTCAAAGGTTTGCGATGCTGCCTGGTACGTACCGTCAAGGTTTACCTCGTTACCATTTCCGGTTATTGCAACATCGGCAGTATAAGTGTTAGCCGTCTGGTTATCTACATTTATTTTGATGTTGCCAACAGTATCGTTTGCCACTTTAAAATCAGTAATGTCAAGCTGTGATACAAATACAGGATTTTGCGAGAGGTTACGAAGTTCGGCAGTACCGTTAATTGTACCTGCAAACTTCATCTCATCCTTCTGAATCATGTTGGTCAGCGTCTCGATTTTAAAGTTTTCAAGCGTGACATCAAGAGGTGCGTTAGGAGCTTCACTCTGTGATTGCATCCTGATGGAACCGCCTTCATTAGTCAGGTCAAAGTTATTGGCATAGATGCCGTTTTTACCGAAGCGCAACAGGTTTTCAGCTGCTACATTCCATTGCTCGTAATTTAATTTTAGCCCTTCAGGGTCAAGAGAAATTTCAGTATTCCCGTCAGCCGCGCGCATTTCACCCGCAACCAGGTATTGCTCTTCATCTTTTTTATCCAGTATCTGCAGGCGGTAGCTCAAAATGTCTTCTTTAAGCGCACCGGTAATTATTGTGTGCGGCAAGAGGAATTGTTCACTCTGGACTTCGTCTATTGTGATGTTGTAGGTAAGGGCTTCATCTTTTGTGTCCACAGTAATATTTCCTCCTGAAATTGTATATGCGCCATATACCACCCGCGGAATACTGCCATTCAGGACTATAGAATCACCTTCGCTGTTGTATCGGCCATTAATGTCAATAGGCTCCAGCCTTTCAATCTGCGGAAGCAGTTTGAACAACACAGGGTCATTATCAACACGTATCGCAAAAACAAAATGCTGGGGAGGAATCTGTTTTTTAGGCTTGTTAGGGTTTGTATTGTAGTACTTCGAGATAGTGTTCATCAGTGCATCGCCCACCTGCGTAAGCTTATATTTACCAATAACAGAGGCATCTACAATCTGTGACTTGATTTCTATAGCTGTGGTGTCGGGCTTTGTAACAGCAGTAATATTTATAGTATCAAGCGCAAACTCTTCCTCACCATTATTAAAATAGAAAGTGTGCAGGGCTACTTTACCATTCAGGTTATCCGGATTGCCATCGGCTATATCGGCATCTACATTGCCACGCAGTTTCATAGGCCCTGCATGCAAATTCAGTTTATCAAGGTCAGCAATATCAACGTTTAGCCTGATTTTCCCGTTAGGGTATTTGCCCCTGAAACCACCGCTTGCCACAAGGTCAAAGTCAAGGTTCGGGTCGTTCATGTCGGCAACGGCTTCAAAGCTGCCATTATTTATCTTGCCTTTAAGGTTAAGGTCTTTGTAATTATACCCATTAAATTCGGCAGCAATCACTTTACCTGCAATTTGTGCATTGGCTGATTGTGGGTCAAGCCCTGTGCCTTTTACTTTCGCCCGAAGGCTAACACGGCCAATTGAATCATTGCTGATTAGCCTGCCAACGTCAAAGTTATTTACGGTTATATCAGCATCGTAACGCTCACGGCCTTTTCGGCGCTGGTCAAACAAGGCCTTCACTTTGGCGCTGCCATGGCTACTGGCGAGGTTTACATCAGCATTAAAGTTATTGAGTGTACCTTTAAACTTAGCTGTCGCGGCAATATTAGCAGGCAGGTTGATGTTTGCAGGAATAGTCCCTTTCGGAACAAATGTTTTAA
>NZ_JAJOMZ010000003.1 GCF_024699965.1 Flavobacterium sp. J372 | reverse complement strand
CCCCAAACGTTAAAAATTTAATATTGATGATTAGAAAAGTACTCCCGAGGATCTGCCCTTTATCGGCGGCCTCTCTGTTTTTTACAACCCGCTACTGCGCAAAGCCCAACCGAGGCAGCTAAAGGTTTCAATATCTTTACTGAAACGGCCTTACTCTTATAACAAATGAAACTGAAGGCCCTGTTGCCTGCGGCGGTGACCTTACTATTAAAGGCAGCTACCAGGTGCAGGTTATACATAATTCCGGTACCTTTACTGTAGGCGGAGTAAAAATCGGCCTGTTAGTAAATGGTAAAGTTAATTACACATCCGGAAACGCTGTTCAGGTACAGTCTAATACATACGTAAAGATTGGTAATAGCACAGGCTCTACCGTTTGGTACTATGACCAGAATAATGCCACACCTCCAATAAGGGTTACTCCTACAGCAGGAGGTTACAACGGTTCGCCCAGAATTGGAGCTTCAGGCAAATTCTCCACAGCTTGGCGTAGGTGTAAACAATAATCCTGTTTTCCAGGGGGGGCTTCTTGATTTTAGTGCAGCTTTCCAGACGCTTCGCACAAAAGTCTTCGGCAATCTCACAATGTGCTGCCAATGCAAATATTACAAATGCGAATGGAGCGACTATACCTCATACCAATATGCCGGGACAAATCAAAATCAATCTTGCTGATGGTATAAACTATTTTAATATTACGGGAGCAGACCTTAATGCTGTACAAAATATCATTTTCAATAACCCGCCAAGCGCTTCAAAAGTGTTGGTTATTAATGTAGATGCGGCAGGTACTTATAACTGGAATGTATGGAACCAGGGCGGCATAGGCTTCCAGAACTGTCCGTACATTTAATATATAACTCTTACAATACCACACAGCTAAACATTGTATCAGGTAATGCAATTGAAGGTACAGTATTCGCTCCTTTTGCAAACGTTGATAAAAGCGGTAACCAGTCAAACCTCGAAGGGCAGGTTATTGCAAAATCGTTCACACACAGTGGCGGCGAAGTGCATTATGCAGTTTTCACACCATCTGTTACAGGTTGTGCACAGCCGGTAGGTGTTGCCCCCGACAGCTAATTTTAGCATAAACAACGGCGCACTGTGCCTTGGTAATGCATTTGTGTTTACAAATACATCTCATACCGGAAATGCGGTTCAACCGGAAGCTCCGCTTTCATACCTTTGGGATTTCGGCGATGGCACTACAAGCACGGCCATGAATCCAACTAAAACATTTGCAACTGCCGGTGTGCATATGGTAAAGCTTACCGCAACAAATACTTATGGCAGCAATACAAAAACAGTATTTTTAACTGTGTACCCTGAAGTTGTTCCTGCTCTAAACCAGGCAACAGCTGCAACAGGTAACGGATCAATCACAAAGCAGTTTACGCTCACAAATGCTTCAGATTTTACTAATTATTCATGGTCAATGGCAGGCGCAGGTACAAGGATTGTACACCAACCAGCCGATTGTGAATTTTACATTTACTGTAGAAGGCTACTATGAAGTAATTGTTACAGGAACTACTGCTAACGGATGTGAAAAATCAACTGTTGTTGGTGTAGTGATTGCGTCTGATGATGTAAGTACAGGTAATAATGGTGGACTTGAAAGCGAAAGCCTTGGTGATGCCTTATCAAAAAGATATGTGCAACGCAAAATGAAAAGTGTACCTACAGAATTAGTAAAGACCGATGCTATGCTTTATGACAAAGCTAAGCTGCTTGTAAAATCAAACCCTGCCGGCCGCAACGTAAACAGCCAGACGATGCTTGCAATGTTCCCGACAGAACTTGCTTCCGGAAACACATCGCACGTAACATCACCTACAGATATCCTTGACTACACTATAGCCCAGGAAGTAATAAGTGTTGACTTTGAAATAGCCGGCAAAAACTAAAGCTGTTGTACTTGGGGTAAGAACGAGAGATAAGGTATATAACCATACCAAAGCATCATGTGACAGGCTTCGCGGCGCCGAAATACTTACCGTAAAAAGCAGTACAGATTGAAGGCTATAATTTCCTGATGCAGGCAATAAAACAACGCACAGGTATTGTTGAATATGCTATATCATTTGCTGTTGCAAAAATAATAACGACACTAAGTATACACTGCAGTCTAACTGGTTTGTGAAGGATTATGCAATCATGAATGATATGTATAACTTCCAGGTTTGGGCTACAAATCCTGAAAGCACAGAGAAACTCGTTACAGATATACTGCACAACCTTCAAAATTTCATCCCGGTACAGCAAACAGAAGTACAAAGGATGCCGAAGACCTATGCATCTAAAGTGTCAAGGGAAGGGACAGATATGGTTATTAACCTGAAAAGTGCTGAAGCAGGGCAGAACATTGAGGTTGTTACTGAAGAAGTATATAGCGAAACTAATGGTTATGCCATGAGATATAACCCACTGACTTCTGAAATGACGCAGACGCTTCGTATCGATATCAAAGATGGTTATGAGTATGATGGGCTTATAAAAGTGGAAGGAATTACCCAGGATGCATTTTATCATGCTGACGGTAACTGGGGCCTTGACTATGACGGCGCTAACACCATAATAAAAGTCTTACACAGTATCAAATGACTTCGACAGAGTATATAACGAGAACGAGTATGCTATACACAGGAATGTAAAATTGCAGGCGCATAGCAACCAAGACTATCTTACCCTATACAAATCATTGCTTCCTGGCCATTTGCCCGCTAATTATACTGATTATAAATTCCTTTCGTTCAAAGCCAAAGGTAGCGGCCTGCTTGAAATTGGCCTGGTAAAGCCGGTATTACAGAATGGAAACACCAGTACAAAGCTGTGATAAATGTGCGTAACAAAGAAGAAGTTTATTACATACCATTCAGCTTCATGAAATCGATTGCAAGTAACCAGCAATTGACTGCTGATGACCTTACAATGATTACGTACACATTCTTACCAGTACAGGCTGGGACTAATGACCTTGACCTGACAATAGAAGACGTTAAATTTACCCAGACAGCCCGTGAAGGTTATGAGGAGTTGCTAAACTCAATGGTTAACCAGTTTGTAATGTTCCCAACCCGTTTCAAGGTAATATCAACTGTTTGCTTTATAGCGAGGTTACAACAACTGCTAAAGTTACGGTACATGACATTACCGGCAAGCTGGTACATACAGCAGCTGTTAACCTGGAAGAGGGAAGGAATGAGCTTAACTTTGATTTCAGCCACCTTAACTCAGGTATGTTCTTCTTTAACGTTGACAGCGGTAACGTGAATTACGGTACATCAAAAATCGTTATAAAATAGTTGTAATGTAGATTATGATAAAAGGCTGCCAACAGGCAGCCTTTTTATTTATATAGTTGCAGAGAGGAAGGGATTCGAACCCTCGATGCCCTTTTGGAGCATACACACTTTCCAGGCGTGCGCCTTCGACCACTCGGCCACCTCTCTAAGCTGGCGCCAAAAATACTATTTAATAACCATTAAAAAAAGGCTATTGTGTCAATTCGCCGCAGATGCTGCTTTCAAAAGCATACATGAATTGATTTGCCGGAGTCTCCTGCCCTAACAGCCACATAAGCTTTGTAATGGCAGCTTCGGTTGTAATATCTTTGCCTGAAATAACCCCTATTTCTTTAATTGGGTACTGGTTTCATAATGCCCCATATTCACACTTCCGCCGGAACATTGGGTAACATTAATGATGTGGATGCCTTTTGCTATTGCCTCCTTTAAAATATCTACAAACCATTCATCTGTAGGCGCATTGCCCGAGCCATAAGTTTCAATAACAGCGCCTTTAAGGCCCGGAGTTGCCATTATTGATGTTAGTACTGCTTTGTTTATACCAGGAAATATTTTGATAATTACAGTACCTGCATCCAGCTTATCTTTTACGCTAAATTGTTCATTGTTATTGCTGTGCAGCAAATCTTCATTTACCTTCAAATACACGCCAGATTCTGCAAGGGCAGGGTAGTTGGGCGATGTAAATGCATTAAAGTGCTCAGCGCTAATCTTTGTTGTGCGGTTGCCCCGGTACAGCTTATATTCAAAATACAGGCAAACTTCTTTGATTACGGGTTTGCCATTTTTTGTAGGGCCGCAACCTGTATGGCAGTGATAAGGTTTTCTTTGGCATCAGTACGCAAATCCCCGATTGGCAGCTGAGAGCCTGTAAAAAATCACTGGCTTGGTAAGCCCAGAAAGCATAAAGCTTAGCGCTGATGCTGAATACGACATAGTGTCTGAGCCATGCAATACCACAAAACCGTCAAAAATGTCGTAATTGTCATTTATTATAGCTGCAATCTTTGTCCATTTATCCGGATCCATGTTTGATGAATCTATAGGGTGGTCAAAAGAAACCGTTTCAATATTACAGTCCAGGTGGCGTAGTTCGGGTATGCGGTTCAGCAGTTTTTTAAAATTGAAGGCCTTAAGAGCTCCTGTAGTGAAATCTTTCACCATGCCAATGGTGCCGCCGGTATAAATAAGCAGGATGTTTGGCCTATAGTGCATTCTGGTATTTCATCTGGTTAACAACCGGGTTGGCATACATAGCCAGGAAACCTTCACGCACAATTTTGTCATCTGCATCTATGCGAAGTTCAAGCCGGCGTTCAAAAAGATCTTTTCCCTTTTCAGAATAGTGTGCAGCAAACCTGTCAGATCCATTGAGCATGTCATAGGCTATATAATTGGTGGGCCACAGCTTATAGGTGCTTAATATGGCATCGTCAATAACCTGCGCAAGTGCCTGTATCTGTTTATTTGGGTTACTTTCAGTGGCAGCAATCGCATCAAGTTCTTTGTCCAGGGGCTCGCATACATGCAGGTGTATTCGCTTTTTCTGGCCCATGATTCCGCTTATCAGTGTCATGAAGTCTTCATTCTTTTCTTTTATGTAAACTTCATCGTTAGCCTCTGCCAACAGCTGTGGCATTTTAAGCATATCTGTAGGGTCATATTCATAAGAAATTGAAACCGGCACAATCTTAACCTTTTGAAATAATCCATAAGGTTCTCCTCATCGCTGGCCATGGCAAGCATCTTCAGTACACCCTGATGGGTAGCGTCGTTACCATCTTTAGTCCGTCCCTCACGCTGTGCAATCCATACAGATCTGCACTCCCTCATCAATAATTGGTAAATGTATTCGCTCATTAGTTTAGAGCTTTGCAGCAGTTCTCTTGGCGAAAGCCCGCGTTGTACCAAAAAGTTACGATTAAGTTTTGACAGTACCTGCAAAAACTGTTTTTGCACCAGGTTATCGCCAATGGCACTGGCTGTCATGGTAAGCTTATGGTCATACAGGCACACATTAAGCAATGATGTATCAAGTATGATGTCCCTGTGGTTTGATATATAAAGGTAGGGTGTGTGTGTTTCAAGCTTTTCAAAACCCGAAGTGGTAAGCCCGTCAGATGTTTTTTCAAGAACCCTTTGTATGGCCTGGTAAATGAAATTGATCTGAAAATCACGTTTTGAATGCGTTTTCTCCAGCCATTCGGGTCCAGACTTCTTCAGGTGTTCCGGGAAATGTAAAGCTCATGAGCGCTTTCATCATTGGGTGATGTATCACGCTCCTTATAGCCCCGTTTACTTCTGTATCGTAAAAAGGCCTTATATGGTCAAATTTAGACATGTGCTTGCTGCGGGTTAAACAATCCTGCAAATGAACAAAAAATTAATGGATTTTATTAGAAAATCTTTGTTAAATGCCGTAAACTTCAACTGAATTTTTAGTAGTTATGTCGGCAATTTCTTCTAAAGGCATACTGTATATTTCAGCCAGTTTCTGTGCTATAATAACAGTATAGCTGCTTTCATTCCGCTTACCGCGATAGGGCTTAGGTGCAAGATAGGGAGCGTCGGTTTCAAGAACAATGTTTTCAAGGGGTATCTCATTCAAAAACTGGTCAATTTTACCATTCTTGAAAGTGGCAACACCACCTATTCCCAGTTCTCATGTTATAACTGATGGCCTGCTTCGCCTGAGCGAAATCACCGGTAAAGCAATGGAAGATGCCATACAGGTTATCATCTTTATGTGACTCCAATACTTCAAAAACTTCATTAAAAGCGTCACGGCAATGTATATTAATTGGCAGCGAATATTGCTTTGCAAGTTCAATCTGCCTGCTAAAGGCTTCCTGCTGCCACCCTAGTGTAGATTTATCCCAATACAGGTCAATCCCAATTTCGCCTACCGCGGCAAATTTTCGCCCGGCCAGTTCACGTTCCACATGGTCAAGCTCGTCTTTATAGTTTTCTTTCACATAGGTAGGGTGCAGGCCCATCATCAGAAAAACATTTTCAGGATATTTAGCTTCCAGCTCATACATCTGTTGTGTATATGATGAGTCAATAGACGGCACAAAAAGCCTTGTTACGCCTGCGTCAAAAGCTCGCATTATCATTGCCTCGCGGTCTTGCTCAAACTCTTCGCTGTAAAGGTGTGTATGTGTATCGGTAAAAGTCATGTTGTAAATTTGTGCCAAAATTACGATTTGGGTTTGTGTTTCAGTATAACAATACTTTAATTTAAACCAAATTTGTCAATCATAATGTCATAAATGAAAAACCTGTACGATACCCTTAAAGATAAAGGCTACAAAAAAATCAGCTTTAAAATTTCTAAGACCCAGCACCTGCGAATAAAGGCTAAGATTAACGGGATAGAAGGCGATTTTATTCTTGATACCGGGGCATCAAACAGTTGCGTTGATTTTGAGGGTATTGAACATTTTAAGCTAAACGCGCTCGACTCTGAAACCAAAGCTGCCGGAGCAGGCGGTGTAGGGATGCTCACAAAATCTTCGTTTGAAAATATGCTGCAGATGGGGCGCTGGAAAACCGACGCGCTGAGCCTTGTTATTTTCGATATGTCGCATGTAAATGAAGCGCTTCGGCTTTACAAAGCAAGGCCTGTACATGGTATAATTGGGGCTGATGTGCTGCTTCAGGGCAAAGCGATCATAGACTATTACAACCATTGCCTCTACCTGAAGCAATAAGCGTAATGATTAAATTAAAGTCAAAATCTAAATAGTGAGTGCTAAAAGTTATTATATTGCAGTACTTTTTCAAAGGTTAACAATATGAAAAAAATATACTTCCTGGTATTTGCTATAATTATAGGGCTTACGGCTTCGTCATGTTCAGATGAAACCACTGAACTGCTTAACACGCCCTATGGCGAAATGACATTTATTGTGAATGATGTACAGAAAGTTTATAATAATGTACAGGTTACAGAAAAAGTGGGTTCTACAGGCCAAAGATATCTTAATGTAGTAGGGTCTAATAATGGTGTGCCGGGAGAATACATTGCTTTCAGGATAAATAAATACGAAACAGGGGCTAACCGTGCCACACGATGGGCATATTCACAAGACAGTAACCTTGCCATACGCAAGCAGGTTGACGGAGAAGAATATGATATTGATTCAAATACACTGCTTAACAGTGATAACAGGCTGAGGGGGACTTTTAGCGGGCAGCTGTATAATGAGTACAGCAACATAGTTGTAACAATAGAAGCAGGGGAGTTTACATATAATTACAACCTGCCTGAATAATAAAAAAACCGCTATGCAGCGGTTTTTTTATTTTCTTGTGCTATCGTGGTGCTGGCTCTGTGTGCCGCTATTCCACAACGTCATAATATCAGTTGCTACCGCAGCGCCGCTTCCGGCTGCAATACTAAGCTGGCTTCTTTCACCGGCAAGTGTCCCGGCAACATAAATGCCATCAGCAACCAGGTGGTCTTCATTCTTTAATTGTATGCGGTTTTTTTCAGGTAAAGCTTTTTTGTGCGGAATAATATATTCTGTAAGTCCCGCAATATCAAAAGTTGCTGCCGAACCTACTGCCACTACAATAATCCGCGCCTTATAGTCGCCTTTGTTAGTTATAATGGTAAAATTGCCGGCAGTACCTTCCACTTTCATCACTTTTCTCCGGGTAGCTGTACTACATCAGGATAAGTGCCTGAAAGGTGGGCAAGGCTTTGGGCCATTATGTCTTTACCTAATGTGCCGGGAGCGATGCCGTAAACATTGTTGTAAAGCCCGTCTTGCAGGGCTGAAGCTTTCTGGTGGGTGAATATGCCTACCTTCTTGCCTTCAGCATAAGGCTTTTTAAGAGATGAGCCGAGCACAAGGGCACAGGATACTCCTGCTGCACCACCGCCTATAATTAAAACGTCAAACATATCAGAGAAACTACAGGTTCCTGGTTTTCTCCTCAATAGTTTTCGCCATCCTGAAGATAAGCAATATGCAAACCGCACACATAGAGGCAATGATGCCAATAAGGGCTACAAGGCTGTTACCGGCAAGCAGGTTATCAAAATCAAGAAGAGTGACGTTAAATGCGATCAGGGCAATTGCAATCGCGATAAGAGTGTAGATAAAAAATTTCATTATATAAATCGTAATGATTCTGTGGTAAAGTTATGCAGATTATAACTAAAGAAACAATTGTTTAACATTAGATGCGAATAATTTAACAGCAATAGCTAACAGCACAACCCCAAATACTTTGCGGATTACGCCAAGGCCGTTTACACCTAATGCTTTCTCAATTTTTGCTGAAGACTTAAGTACTGCGAACACAATAATCACATTAAGCGCTATGGCAATTATAATGTTAATCTTTTCGTATTCAGCTCTTAAAGATAATATTGTCGTCATTGTGCCGGCACCCGCGATGATTGGGAAAGCAATAGGTACGATTGATGCTGTGCTTGGATTATCTTCTTTGTAAAGGCGTATACCGAGTATCATCTCGAGCGCCAGGAAGAAAAGTACAAACGAACCCGCCACGGCAAACGAGTTGGCATCAATCCCGATAAGCTTCAGTATCTCTTCACCAACAAACAGGAACGCCACCATAATGATTAAAGCAACTATTGAAGCCTTTTCGCTTTGTATATGGCCAAGTTTGTTGCGTAGGTCAACTATAATAGGTACGCTGCCCACAATATCTATCACGGCAAAAAGCACCATGCTCACGGTAAACATTTCTCTCCAGTCGAAATTCATCTTTGTGCGAAATTATTTGCAAGCGCAAAAGTACCGTAATATTTATGAACCCGAAGCTAACACACCGTTAATTTTTTGGCAGGATTTTAGCACATATTTATACAAAATGTAATGGTTATCTTTGCCGCATGTTTCAACTGGGTAAAACAATAGTGTCTGAAGACATACTGGAGAAAGATTTTGTGTGCAACCTTTCGGCATGCCATGGCGGCTGCTGTGTTGACGGCGATGCAGGAGCACCCCTTAATGAAGAGGAAACCCGCATTCTTGAAGAGATCTATCCACTGGTAAAACCATTCCTGCGCCCGGAAGGGATTGCTGCTATTGAGGCCCAGGGCACATGGGTTACCGGGACTGACGGCGACCTTGAAACACCGCTCATTGATAATAAAGACTGTGCGTACGTAATATTTGACGGAAAAACCGCCCTGTGCGGAATAGAACAGGCCTACAACCAGGGCATCGTAAGCTGGAAAAAACCCGTTTCATGCCACTTGTACCCAATCAGGGTAAAGGACTTCACCGAATTTGCGGCGGTAAATTATGACAGGTGGGACATTTGCAACCCAGCCTGCGCCCTTGGTAAAGAACTTGAAGTACCGGTGTATAAATTTGTACGCGAGGCGCTGATACGCCGCTTTAGGGAAGATTGGTATGCTGAACTTGAAAAAGTGGCTGCCGAACTGAAAGAACAACCTGCGCAACGCAGGCGTTAATCGCTTCTTAAGCCCTGATTTTACAGGGCGTTACATCTATCTCATCTTGCTATTTTAGTTTCGTAACATTTTGCTTTTCAGGTATTTATAAATTTAATATTTGATTGCCTTAATGTTAAGCGTTGTTAAAAACTATGCCTGATTGTGGATAAGTTTGGCTTTCATTTTCTTTTTCAAATGCCAATCTTTGTAATCTACTCCGGCGGTAAAATCGCCATACAAATAATAAAATTAAAGTCAAAATAATATGTCTGCAATAGAGCCAATTTTACAGGAAAACAAAAACCGCTTCGTAATTTTCCCCTATCAAGCACCATGATATATGGGACTGGTACAAGAAAATGGAGGCTAGTTTCTGGACTGCTGAAGAAATTGACCTGCACCAGGATATTACAGACTGGAACACTAAACTCAGCCCTGACGAAAAGTATTTCATCAAGCATATCCTGGCGTTCTTTGCGGCGTCAGACGGTATTGTGAATGAGAACCTCGCAGAAAATTTCGTAAACGAGGTGCAGTATCCGGAAGCTAAGTTTTTCTACGGTTTCCAGATCATGATGGAGAACATACACAGCGAAACATACTCGCTCCTTATTGATACTTATGTGAAAGATGAGGCTGAAAAAGACAAACTGTTCCATGCTATTGAAGTGTTTCCCGCCATCAAGAAAAAAGCGGAATGGGCGCTGAAATGGATTAAAAGCGACTCTTTCGCCGAAAGGCTTATTGCGTTCGCGGCCGTTGAGGGTATTTTCTTCTCAGGTGCATTTTGCTCTATATTCTGGTTGAAGAAACGCGGGTTGATGCCGGGCCTAACCTTTTCAAATGAGTTGATTTCGCGAGACGAAGGTGTTCACTGTGATTTTGCCGTGCACCTGCACAACCACCATCTTGTAAATAAAGTATCGAAAGACAGGATAAAAGAAATATTGATAGATGCGCTTAACATTGAGCGTGAATTTATTACCGAGTCGCTTCCGGTGAGCCTTATCGGGATGAATGCCGTGCTGATGACACAGTACCTTGAGTTTGTAACCGACAGGCTTCTTGTAGAGCTTGGCTGTGAAAGGCAGTTCAACACCGGCAACCCGTTTGATTTCATGGATATGATCTCGCTTCAGGGGAAAACCAACTTCTTCGAGAAGCGCGTAAGCGAATACCAGAAGGCGGGCGTGCTCAACAAAGAAAGCGGAGACTCGCAGAAAATAAGCTTTGATGCTGATTTTTAATAAGATAACAAACCATTATATATGCAGCTATGCTGCCAGTTCTAACCTAAAAAATGTCGCCATATGTATGTAGTAAAGAGAGACGGTAAAAGAGAGCCGGTAATGTTTGATAAGATTACCGACAGGGTAAGGAAATTATGTTATGAGCTTAACGAGCTGGTAGACCCGGTAAAGGTAGCCATGCGCGTGATTGAAGGCCTGTATGACGGCGTTACTACAAGTGAGCTGGATAATCTTGCAGCTGAAACGGCGGCATCTATGACGGTTACGCACCCTGACTATGCCCAGCTTGCTGCACGTATAGCTGTGAGCAACCTGCATAAGAATACCAAGAAGTCGTTCTCTGAAACCATGCACGACATGTATAAGTACGTGAACCCCCGCACCAACCAGGAGGCTCCGCTTATTTCTGACGAAGTGTATGAAGTGATTATGGCCAATGCTGAAAAGCTGGACTCAACCATCATCTACAACCGCGACTTCAACTATGATTATTTCGGGTTCAAAACACTTGAGCGCTCATACCTGCTTAAGGTGAACGGCCAGATTGCTGAGCGCCCGCAGCACATGCTTATGCGTGTATCTGTAGGTATCCACCTGAACGATATAGACTCAGCTATAGAAACGTATGAGCTGATGTCTAAAAAATATTTTACCCATGCTACGCCAACGCTTTTCAACGCGGGTACGCCAAAGCCGCAGATGTCGTCTTGCTTCCTTTTGACCATGCGCGATGACAGTATTGAAGGTATTTATGACACGCTGAAGCAAACAGCCATGATATCGCAGTCGGCGGGTGGTATAGGCCTTTCTATACACAACGTGAGGGCTACAGGCTCTTACATCCGCGGTACAAACGGTACATCAAACGGTATTGTGCCGATGTTGCGTGTGTTTAACGACACTGCACGTTATGTTGATCAGGGCGGCGGTAAGCGCAAGGGAAGCTTTGCTGTGTACATTGAGACATGGCATGCTGATATCATGGATTTCCTTGACCTGAAGAAAAACCACGGTAAAGAAGAAATGCGTGCACGTGACTTGTTTTACGCAATGTGGACAAGTGACCTGTTTATGAAGCGCGTGCAGGAAGATGCACACTGGACGCTGATGTGCCCTAACGAGTGCCCGGGACTATATGATGTTTTATGGCGATGAGTTTGAAGCGCTGTATACATCTTACGAAGCACAGGGCCGTGGCCGTAAGACCATTAAGGCACGTGAGCTTTGGGAAAAAATACTGGAGTCTCAAATCGAGACCGGTACGCCATACATGCTTTACAAAGACGCCGCTAACCGCAAGTCAAACCAAAAGAACCTTGGTACTATACGTTCATCAAACCTGTGTACGGAAATTATGGAATATACTGCGCCTGATGAGGTTGCCGTATGTAACCTGGCTTCAATTTCACTGCCAATGTTTGTTGAAGATGGCAAATTCAACCACGATTACCTATACCAGGTTACTAAGCGCGTAACCCGTAACCTTAACAAGGTTATTGACAGGAACTACTATCCGGTGAAAGAGGCCGAGAACAGTAACATGCGCCACCGTCCGGTTGGTTTGGGTGTGCAGGGCCTTGCGGATGCATTTATACTTATGCGCCTGCCATTCACCAGTGATGAGGCTAAAAAGCTAAACCAGGAAATATTTGAAACCATGTACTTTGCCGCCGTTACCGCATCTATGGAAATGGCGAAAGAAGAAGGGCCATACTCTACATTTGCAGGTTCGCCAATATCTCAGGGCGAGTTCCAGTATAACCTCTGGGGGGCTTAATGACAGCGACCTTAGCGGGCGTTGGGACTGGGCTTCGCTTCGTAAAGAAGTTATGGAGCATGGCGTGCGCAACTCACTGCTTATGGCGCCAATGCCTACAGCTTCTACATCACAGATACTGGGCAACAATGAGGCATTTGAGCCTTATACATCAAACATATACACGCGCCGCGTACTTTCGGGCGAGTTCATTGTGGTGAACAAGCACCTGCTTGAAGACCTGGTGCGCCTTGGCTTGTGGAACGAGACCCTGAAACAGGAGATCATGAGGGCAAATGGTTCAATCCAGAATATTGAAGGCATCCCGGCTGATATAAAAGAGCTGTATAAAACCGTATGGGAAATGAGTATGAAAGACATCATTGATATGTCTCGCCAGCGCGGATACTTCATTGACCAGAGCCAGTCACTTAACCTGTTTATGGAGGGCGCTACGTTTGCCAAGCTTACGTCGATGCACTTCTATGCATGGCAGAGCGGCCTGAAAACAGGCATGTATTACCTGAGGACGAAGAGCGCGGTTGATGCTATTAAATTTACGCTGAATAACGATAAAAAAGCTGAGCCTGCACCGGTTGCAGCCGCAATGCCTGAAGTTGTAACCGTTGAGGCGGAAGCAGAAGGCATGAGTGCGGCAGAGTTCAGGGCGATGCTTGAGCGTTCACGCAATGCTGACCCTGAAGACTGCGAAATGTGCGGATCTTAACCTTAAAACAAACACAAACAGAAAATGAGGGGCAGGCAACTGCTCCTTATTTGATTGAAAACACCTTATGGAAATAACAGATGATGTGCTTGCTGTAAAAAGCAAGCGATTCGGGAATTTTGTGATAGACCTAATTTTCCGGTATGTGATTGTGTTCGTGTTGAGTTTTATCGCGATTGTAATAGATCCCGAAGGATTTACGGCCTGGATTGAGACTGTGACTACGCTCGAAGATATCATGTACAGCCTGCTGCTATTAATGATTTACTTCATTGTAACGGAATCAATTTTCCAGAGGACGGTAGGGAAGTTAATCACCGGGACAATGGTTGTAATGGCCGACGGTTCAAAACCATCTTTTGGGACAATTGTGCTGCGTACATTGTGCAGGCTGATACCTTTTGAGGCATTATCTTTTATTGGTGATGACGCGTATGGCTGGCACGACAACTTCTCTAACACCTATGTAGTTGATATTAAATTGTATAATGAAGCAATGAGTCGGAAAAATTCTTTCGATGATATAGGCAAATCAGAATAAATCATGTCAAAAGATAAAAAGGATATATACACCGGCATTATCGGAAAAGATGAGAAAGGCAACTACCACTGTGGCGAGTACCTGCTGGATTATAAAATAGTGGTGAATAGCTTTAAGGAAGGCGATAAGATAACGATACGCTCGGTGATTGAAAACCCAAGCGATATCAGCTATCACGACTACCCAATGAAGTCAAAGGATTTTGTACTGGCTGATAAGAAGTTCGTAAAAACACCACGTAAAGAAGAGTAACTAGCCAAAAGGCACAAGCCACAAGTTTTGCTGCAAGAGTGAGTAACTTGAAACCTTAAACCTGAAACAAAAACTCCATGATGCAATGGGAACAGCTGCTGTCTCTTAAAAGGCAGGGCGATACAAGCAAGCGTTTACGTAAAGAACAGGATGATACCCGCCTCGGCTTTGAGGTGGACTATGACCGTATTATATTCTCGTCGGCGTTCCGCAGCCTGCAGGACAAGACGCAGGTGATACCGCTCTCTAAAACCGACTTTGTGCACACCCGCCTCACGCACAGCCTTGAAGTGAGTGTAGTTGGGCGTTCACTTGGGCGTTTGGTAGGCAAGAAAATCATAGAGAAGCATCCATACTTAAGCGAAGTGCATGGTTTCCATATGAACGATTTTGGGGCTATTGTGGCAGCGGCGGCGCTGGCACATGATATTGGCAACCCACCCTTCGGGCATTCGGGTGAGAAAGCTATTGGCGAGTATTTTAAAACCGGCAACGGGCAGCAGTACCGTGATAAGCTTACTGATAAAGAGTGGCAGGACCTGATTGATTTTGAAGGCAATGCCAACGGTTTCACACTGCTTACATCATCACGCCCCGGCGTTGAGGGCGGCCTACGCCTCACATATGCCACGCTTGGCACTTTCATGAAATACCCCAAAGAATCGCTTCCTAAAAAGCCGACTGCCAATATATCTGATAAGAAGTACGGGTTCTTCCAATGCGATAAAGAGTTTGTTCAGGACGTGGCGAAAGAGCTGGGAATGATTCCGAATAAAACAAGTGGAGATATAGGTTATGAGCGTCACCCGCTGGCGTATCTGGTTGAAGCGGCCGATGATATCTGTTACACCATTATCGATTTTGAAGACGGTATCAACCTGGGCCTAATTCCTGAAGAATTTGCCCTGGAATACCTCATAAAACTGGTAAAAGATTCTATAGACGCAGCCAAATATAATACGCTGACAACTAAGGAAGACCGCCTGAGCTACCTGCGTGCACTGGCAATAGGCAGCCTTATCAGCGATGCGGTAAGCACCTTCCTTGAGAACGAAGAATTGATACTGGAAGGTAAATATCCCCACGCGCTCACAAATCAGGGCAGATATACTGCACAAATGCGTGATATCATCAATCTGAGCGTGAAGAATATCTACCAAAGCCGTGAAGTAGTAGAAAAGGAGATAATGGGTTACAGGATGATTAATGTACTTCTGGATAGCTTCTGTACCGCTTACAACAAAAAGTATGACGGCACCGCGGGAAATTATGACAACCTGCTGCTGAAAATGCTTCCCGAAAAGTTCATCACCGAAAAAATGAACTTATATGACAGGCTGCTGCATATCTGCCACTTTGTATCAACCCTTACCGATGGTAAGGCAGTGCTGTTGTACAATATGATAACAGGGAACAAATAATCGACTGTTCGACATCTTCGAAAGTTGGATATTCGATTTCGACTGTTCGAATTACCAAGTATATGAAGAATAAGCATTCAGACAGTCATGCTGTCGAGTAATCGAAGAGGTCAATTGTTGAAATAGTCATGCTGTCGAAAGATCTAATAATCGAAAAATCTGACTAAAAAGTATAGCTCAGCCCAAGCCCTAGTATTTGCTTCAGCTGAAGTTTCGGGCCTACGGTCACTACTCCGCCATCACGCTCTTCGGTAGCTTTTATATCATCATCATAAATAATATGGGTGCCTATGTTGGCCTTCACATATTCATTTACGGTCATATCAAGCGACAGCTGCCAGTCTACATCAATATTCCCGAAATTGTTCAGGTAATCGCTGTAGAAACTTATACGGTGATCCATTTTTATGTTTTTAGCTACTGGGCGCTTTATCTGGTTGGTTACAAGTATACCAACTTCAGTACGCGACTTTTGCCGTCTCGTAATTTATTGCTCTCACTGTCATAAATGGCACCATCAACCCCAAATGCACCTTTATCTGCAAGCATCTGGTTCAGGACTAAAGTAGTCTTTTCAGTAAGAGGCGAGAAATAAGCAGTAAGCCCAAGGTCTTTGCGGATGTACTCTGTACCAACACCCAGGAAAATATAAGCAGGTGCAAATGGGGCAGAGATTTCAATATCGGTATTAGGGTAGGCATAACCGTTGGCAAACTGGGTATTAAAAGTAAATTTTGAACTGTAGTACCAGTTAGATATCGTGTCTGTGCGGTAGCCGAAGGTCGAGTTCATTTGTATCTGGTCGTCTGTCTTTCGCATCTCACGCCCTTCCTGACTGTTAAGCCCATATTTCAGTATTAGCTCATTATTCCAGTTGAGGTTGCCTTTGGTGTATTTCCTGATGAAAGCGCCTTTGGCAAGCCCGGCAACCGAATTATTACCACCTACGCTCCAGTTAACAAAAGCTACCTGGTTTATGTCAAGGCCCACGGTATTGGTTTTCGTCCAGTAAGTAATGGTATCAGGCAGGGTTGTAGTAATAAGCACCTGTGCTTTCAATTGAGAAAAAAACGCCAAAAACACTACTGTAGTGAGGTATACCCTGAACTTCATCGGGAAACGGTTTTAATTCGGTGCAAAAGTCGGTAATTTTAGTAAGCCGAAAAAATATCGGTAAGTGATTTAACGTCTATACCGCAAATTTGTTGCAGTTCGGTTACTGTTCCGTGTTCAATGAAGTTGTCCGGAATCCCTAAAACCCTGATAGCAGCTCTGTAGTTATGCTTTGCAGCAAAGGCCGTAATGCTGCTGCCGAAACCGCCGATAACGGTACCGTCTTCAATAGTAATGATGGATTTGAATTCTGCAAAAATCTTATGTAAGAGCTCTTCATCAAGCGGCTTTATAAACCCAAAATCATAATGCGAAAACTTATCAGCGCTACTACTATTTGCAAGCGCTTTGGTAACATTGTTGCCGATTGTACCCGTGCTTAAAATCGCAGCTTCACTACCGGACTTCAGCTGTTGTGCCTTACCTATTTCAATGCGTTCAAACGGCTTCAGCCAGTCGGCGTTTTCTGCACGGCCACGCGGGTAGCGAATAGCAATGGGGTGGGGCAGCCCAAGCTGGGCGGTATATAAAATGTTTCGTAAATCAGACTCATTTCGCGGTGCATAAATGATAAGGTTAGGTATACAGCTGAGGTAGGCAATATCAAAAACACCGTGATGTGTAGCGCCGTCTTCGCCAACCAGCCCGGCGCGGTCAAGGCAGAAAATAACAGGCAAATTTTGCAAAGCCACATCGTGAATAACCTGGTCATATGCCCGTTGCAGGAAGGTTGAGTAGATGTTGCAAAACACCGTCATTCCTTGGCTGGCAAGGCCTGCGGAGAGGGTTACGGCGTGCTGCTCGGCAATGCCAACGTCAATGGCACGATCCGGGAAAGCCTCCATCATAAATTTCATAGACGAGCCCGATGGCATGGCCGGCGTAATCCCGATGATTTTATCATTTTGCTGCGCCAACTCAACCAGGGTTAACCCGAAAACATCTTGGTATTTGGGCGGAAGCCCTTCGTTTTTAACCGGCAAAACTTCACCAGTCTCGCGGTTAAATTTACCCGGGGCGTGGTACTTCACCTGGTCTTCCTCAGCCAGTTTCATGCCTTTGCCTTTGGTTGTAACAATGTGCAGGAAACGTGGGCCTTTCAGTGATTTCTGCCGATTAAGTTCGGCAACCAGAACTTCAAGATTATGGCCATCAATAGGTCCGCTATAATTGAAATTCAGCGAGCGTATCATGTTGTTTTGGCGCGGATTACGGCCTGCTTTTACCTCTGTGAGATAATGCTTGAGTGCGCCAACGCTCGGGTCAATGCCAATGGAATTATCGTTGAGTATCACCAGCAGGTTGGCATCGGTCATCCCGGCGTGGTTCAGGGCCTCAAAAGCCATTCCTGATGCTATCGAGGCATCACCAATCACAGCAATGTGTACTTTTTCAGAATCACCTTTTAATTTTGAGGCCAGCGCCATGCCCAGAGCTGCTGAAATTGAAGTGCTTGAGTGGCCTGTGCCAAAAGCATCGTATTCGCTCTCATCGCGTTTTGGGAAGCCGCTGATACCGCCAAGCTGACGGTTGGTGTCAAAGCTGTCTCGGCGGCCAGTGAGTATCTTATGGCCGTACGCCTGGTGGCCTACATCCCAGATTAACAGGTCATTAGGGGTGTCAAAAACATAGTGCAGGGCAACAGTAAGCTCTACAACGCCCAGGCTCGCACCCAAATGCCCCTCTTTAACCGAAACCACATCAATTATAAACTCCCTCAACTCATGCGACAACTGATGTAATTCGCTAATTGAAAGCTGTTTAATGTCTTTTGGGGGAGTTGATGTTTGATAAAATTTTGCCCGGCATTTTGTGGTATAAAAAACAAAGTTACGATAATTAATTTTCGCGCCTCGTTTTAACAGAATTTAACACCTGAACAATAAATTGCCTTATTTGCCTTCACTTTTGAATTTTTGCAGAGCAGCGATTAACACTTCTTTAACAGGTGCTGTTCAATATGTTTTTCAATTAAAAAAATGCAAGAAAATTCTTCCTTATAAAATAATCGATGAACGGTAACTTTTTGAAAGGGTTTTGTAACGCCGGTTCAAAATAGCCGCCGTAATTTTGCAGTGTAGAAAGTTAAGGTTTCATTTTTCAAGTCTTCAAGTTTCAAAGTCTTCAGTTTTCAAAGTTTTTCAAGTCTTGCAAACGTTCTTTGAAATTCTGAAATTTTCCAGCTTAGTCTTTATTTAGTGTGCTTGTAAAACAGTCCACATATCGGTCGCTTGTATTTTGTTTGCTGTAAATCAAAACAATATGCTATATTCGCGGCAGAATAAATCACTTTATGAAGAAAATTTTTACGCTTGTGTTTTTAGCGATTTGCGGGGCAGCTCAAGCCCAAACGGGTTTTGCACGGGAAATAATAACAGACGAGACATCCGGCGACTTTCATTTGATGTATACTGCAATTGCAGATATTGACGGTGATGGTAAAAATGATGTTGTAAGTAAGGGGTCAACAAAATCCTATGGCATAAAAATATTGATGGACATGGTACATTTGGCCGGGGTAAAACTATACTTACAGGTGAGTCAATGCGCGGATTTATTACAGGTGATATTGATGGTGACGGAGACAAGGACATTATTTTCCATAGATATAGTGAACAAAGTCAGTCAGCACACATAGGTTTTATCAAGAATGACGGAGCAGGTAATTTTGCTCCTGTAGTGATGATAGCTAGTCTTGGCAATACCATTGCAGATGTAAACCTTTATTTATCTGATATAGATGCTGATGGAAAACCTGATCTTGTGTTTATAAAAAATAATGCTGTTTGCTGGTCTAAAAATACTAACGGGCAGAATTTCGCTTCGCCCACTGTAATTGCCCAACTTAGTGATGCAACTATAGTGTTTACATGCTCAGATTTCACTAATGACGGTCTTCCGGATATTGTGTATAACCATGTAAATACAATGGGTTTAATTAAAAATATCGGGGACGGGAATTTTGCAGCAATGCAACCTATAGATACAGCATCTATAGGTTTTAATATCGCAGCTGCTGATATGGATAGTGATGGTAATGAAGATATTGTATTTATAAGATGGGAACAGGATTCAAGCTTTTCCTTGAAAAGTTTGGTGTGGTACAAAAACAATAATAATGGTCAGTTTGGTGCGAGGCAAACCCTGGTTACACCACTAACGGCAAATAATAGCTATGATTGGTTCTGGCTGGAAACCGCCGACTTTGACAATGATGGTAAACACGACATTGGCTTGTCGAGAAGGGAAACAGGTAAATTGGCCTGGTACAAAAACATGGGAAATGGTATTGTGGCGGCTGAGCAGGTTATCGCCCAAAATATGGCCGGCATCATCAATTTTGCGGTTGGCCATATAAATACCAACGAAAGTATTGATGTTGTTGCAAGTAATGCGGGCTACAAATTGTCGTGGTATAAAAACACGCCGGATGGCTTTTAATAGCGAAGTGAACATCACCAGCGCAGTGTTTGACCCTAATAAAGCGGACACAGGCGATATTGATGGTGATGGCTATATAGATATTGTGGTATCATCTGGAACCGACAAGAAGATTACTTGGTACAAAAATAATAACGGGCAAGGCTTTACAGGAAACCAGAATATTGTGACCTCTTCTCTGAATGGCGCATGTAATGCCACGCTTGTTGATATAGATAATGACGGCGACCTCGACATTATGGCGAACAGCACATATTTGGTGCAAGGCAACTATACTTCTCTATTTTGTTATAAGAATAACGGGCAGGGAATATTTACACAACAGCTTATAACACCTGAAGAGTTTGGCAACCCTGCTTACAGCTATAATTATGTTGACGTAGACAGTGACGGGTAAAGATATAATTGCTTATATAGCTCCTGCTGTTAAAGTGTATAAAACAATGGCAATGGCATTTAAGCCAATCCTTATGCTATTACACCATGGACTACATGGCCATATATCCTAATAAAATTTTCTTGGCGATATTGATAATGACTAAGCCTGATAAAATAACACGGCAGTCGGAAGTTGTAGCTGTTAAATGGTATAAAAATTTGGGTACCGGCACTTTAATCCCTGCAACAGATTTGCAAAATATACCTTTTGGAGAATTTACAATAATAACCGATATGAATGCCGATGAGCAAGAAAGGATCTTGGTAAGTTTATTGCAAGAGCCCACTGAACTGCCATGGTTTCAGGGTATGGGGTCTGGTGCTTTCAGTCAGAAAAAAATTTTATTGCGACTACGTTTCTTAACTTTGAGATGACAAAGGTAAGTTGATATTGATGAAGATGGCAACAAAGACATCGTTTCAACATCACACAATGGGCAAGCACTGTATGGTATCGTAACAATGTTAATACAGGCACATTTCTTCCACCTAATTATATACTTAACACCGGGGGAAGCGGACCCAGAGCAGTATAGCCGTGACAGATATAAATGGCGATGGCAAAAATGATATCGTCTGCCTGCTCGGTGCTTGATGATTCAGTAAGCTGGTTTAAAAATGTTGGTGAATATTATAATACAATTACCGGCACTCGTACGTTTTGATGTTGATGCCAATGGTTGAAAATACAACAGATACAACGTCACAGCAGGTTTTAGTAATTTATCAACTAAGTGGTAGTAATACATGGGGTCATCTTTTACAAATGCTTTTAGTGTTTTCACGACGAAACAAATCAGGAAGCACATATAATACAACAACACTTCGCCACTGGCAAATTTCGACGGCTACGCCGCAGTCTGGCTAATCTGCTTTCTCAAATAACAGCGGAGGCAACAGTACGCTTAATTTCTGCCTGCAGACAACAACGCAAATTACCGATCTTGACGTTTCAATTTACAATATAACTGAAGTAAGGCCTGGATTCCCGGTTCGATACAAAGTTGTCGTTAAAAACACAGGGACAGTACCTGCGGGAGGCAGTCTTGTGTAGGAATTTTGATAGGTGCAAAAACTAAATTATGATCCTGATTCATCGCCGCGGGGCAACTGTTACAGGAGATAACCTCACTTACAAGATGGGTACAGTTTCGGTATTTCAGCCTAAAGAATCTATAGTTAGCCTCATAGCTAAAACACATGGCAACGATGAAAACAAGGCGATGAAGTAAAGTTAATCAGCCGCTGAGCGGCAGTAGAGACGCGACGCCAGACGACAACTCAGCAACGGACACTGCAACGGTAGGAGTTTCGATAATGATCCCCACGATATCACAGCTTAAGTAAAATGGATATCGCTTGAAGATGCCGATGAGTACCTTCACTACCTTATCCGTTTCTGAAACATGGGGTAGGGGGAATAACTTGGCTGGATGGTGCAGAAAGGATCACAACCATGCAGATTGACGTTACGAGCCATAACGGCCGTGTTGAAATAATAAATGGTGCCGAGGCCACATTTACGTTTGATGCCATTTATTACACTGGCTGGCAATGTAAACAGAGCTTCCATCCTGTATATTGGTGTTATTGCCGGCAAGATAAAGCCAAAAGCTAATGTTCAGTTGGGTGATACTTTGGCACAGGCACACTTTAATTACGAGTTGATAACAACATTGGGCCGACAACAGCGGTTGACGCCGCCGCCGGATCGCCGCAGTTCATCAACGGTCACGGTTTATCCTGTGCCGTCTAAAAACATCCTCAACATAAAAGCCAATACAGGCATTGCTAGAATTGAGATATACAACCAGGCAGGGCAGCGTGCTTAGCAATGTCTTACAAACAGCATCGATATTTCGGCGCTTAGCCAGGGCATTTATTTCCGCGAAGATTGAAGATGTAAATGGCAGTAGCGTGACAAAGAAGGTTGTTAAGAA
>NZ_JAJOMZ010000002.1 GCF_024699965.1 Flavobacterium sp. J372 | reverse complement strand
AGCACACCGCATACTGAAACTGAAGAACAGGGTCGCTTGACCAGCTACAGCAGGAAACCCCGGCTGTATGAAAAATATCGGTGCTGCGGTTTGTTGAAGGTAACTTTAATGATGTAAAGCCTGCTTCGGGGTGCGCTTCCGCAGAAGAGAAACTTGAGGATATTTATGGATTGGTTGAAGAACCACAAGCTGAAAGAGCCACCAGCACATCACAAGCTAAAAGAAGAGAATGAGCCAATGCTCACATCCGAAAACCCCAATAAATTCAGGATGTGGAACAAGACAAAAAGAAAATGATAAAAGGCGAAGGCGTAACCGCAGGTAATAATGCTGAAGAGGTTGTATCTGAAGGGAAAAAGAGGCTACTACCGGTGAAGAGCACCAAGCTCAAGACCCAAAACCCGATACCCAAGAAACTGAAGAGGAATCCAAAGACCCGGAACCTTAATACCCAAGACCCTCAAGGCGCTGGACCCTGAACAGCTCAGGAGGAATACCAGGCAGCCGGAAGAGGAAAAAGAAATTGGCGAGGAAAAAGAGGAACTGAAAGTTCTCGTCGCAGTCGTCGCCGGCAGAGGAAACCCGCAATGAGCAACCTGAAAAGTGGGGCTCAGGCCGCGGCACCTAAGGCCCATAACCTGGAAAGCTCAACCGCTTTGACTTTGAGCCAGGAAGATGAGCCAAAGCAAAAAGCGGAAATAACTTTGGAGGATTACCGTGATTAAAGAGCCTGAATTGTAAAGAAAGGGCAGGAGCCAAAGTTGAAGTCCCTGAGCCGGCAAACGTGCAGAAAGAATACGCTTTCTGGGGAGCCTGAAGTGATTCAGCAGCAGGAAGAAATGTCTCGGGAACCGGCAAAAGATGGCCGAAAGCTGAAGCCACAAGCCACAAAGCCAACAGCGAGAGAACAACAAACAACAATAAACAACAGGCAGGTAACAGCCGCAGCGTTTGCTCTCGGCCTTAACGACCGTAGCAGCTCTAGAGAAAAATCTCTTTGGCGGCAGTGGCGACCCAATCCGTAAGACCTAATACCTTCGACGACTTTTGATGAGGCTAAAGAGTTTATTGCCGATATGGTGCTGTCTGACTACAACAACTGGCAGGGCAAAGAGGAGTATTTTTCTGGCGCTGGTGGAGAAAAAGTTTAACTGATGGGTAAGCTCTCACAGTTTTGCAATGCCTATAGGCAACCTCGAAGACATGACCTTTTGTGCTTTAAAGGGTGCTTATCCTGAAGAGTTCAGCAAGCTCATGAAGCATTTTGAGATTGGCACCTATTGCTGTGCAGAGCCACCACATGCACAACGAGCACAAGACGGTGGAGAACATCATCGGGCGATTGAAGGGTGGGGGGATTGTTGCCCTGATAAGCGATGCGGGTACACCCGCTCCTGCTGACCCCGTTTTCTGTTAACACGTGCCTGTGTGAGAACGGCATTTACGTAGAATGCCTTCCCGCACCATGGGGTTACCTAACGACAAGCTTGTGTTTGAAGGCTTCCTCCCGACAAAAGGGAGTTGGTTGCGCTTCTTGGCACCTTGCTGAAGAACCCCGCACCAGGATATTTTATGTATCGCCGCATAAGCTGGTAAAGACCTTAATCAATTTATATTGTATTTGCGATCACCCCGCCCGGTATCGGTGTCGCGGGAACTCTCTGGAAATCCGCATGAAGAAACCGTTCGCGGCACCGCGACCGAGGTGCTGGAACATTTCACAAAGAAAGAACCGAGAGGGGAAATAGTTGTGATTGTGGGGTTTTGAGGAGAAGAGAGAGAATGGATAGGAATCTCATAATTTCGTACGGATTATGACTAAAGAAGATATTGTAAACTACATTAAAGAGTAATCGAAAGTATATTATGAATATCTTCTCGGTCAAAAAGTATGGCATGTGTGAAGATTTTAGTTCTGGATTATGATTTGTCTAAAAGATTTATCTCTAAAGAACTGTCTGAGCCAGTATTTCAATAATTGGAAGTGCTAAACTCAGAGAGTTTTTCGCCGGACAAAAATTTCTCAGAATTTAATGAAGATTCCGAGCTGAAATAAAATTTATAATAGTATTTGGGAAGTATACAGGCATTTCATAATCAATATTTAGATAACCACACCGCTATCGCTTCAAACATATTTAATGGCTTTGTCAGTTTAAAAGATGAAGATAGAAATTACGGTAACAAAATTTTACTTGACTGGCAGAAAACAATTTTAAAAATTTAAAGCAGAATTACAATTGACTTTCAACAACAGCACGAAATTAATTATAGGATTTCATACGGATTGGCAGGCAGTTGAAGATTATCATTTAAAAGGAATAGGGAAATTAAAAAGTATACTAAATGAAACCACTTGAGCAAATAGATGGCCAACCACAACCTGTAAAGTGGCTATAAGGACTTAGACCAAAAAAGGTATGTTCGAAATTCCTTCCAGCGGGAATTATTTTTGTTTTTTAAAAATCAAATTCAATTAGTTGAATCTATTTTAATGGGGATATCCAATCTGCGGAGATTTATATGGAATACTGGAACAGATGAACATACTGGTGATACCAAATATTCAATAATCGATGGTCAACAAAGATGTGGAGCAATACTTAATACATAATATTTTCAAATTAAAGGACCCCAATAATTGATCCAGATGTCCTAAAAAGAAAGAATTGATAGAGCTATTTGGTCTTATGTATTTTCTCAATCAGGATAGTAAGAAACAGGTGAGAGGCTTCAAAGATGCTTCTTCGATTGAATAGTACTAATATGACATTAAACTGCAAAGAACTTAGGAACGCTAGGTTTGAAGGAGAATTCTATGAATTTAGCTTCTGAGTTAAGGGAATTAGATTTGGGATGATAATAAACTGTTTAGTATCGAGAGACATTACTTCAACATTGTTATGTTCCTGAAAAAGGATTTGAGGAAGATATAGCAATTCTAACCCAAATCAAATTTATAATTTATATAATGATGAATATCCAGATAAAAGAAGTTGATAAACAACGTTTCATTAGTATTCTAGAGCAAATTCGATTTAATTATCGACGATAATAATGAACGTGTACTTTTTTAAAGCGGCAGGTTCATTTTTATTCACTGTTTACTGTAGTTTGAGATATTACAAATTTCTGTCCAGTCATTGAGCGAAGCACAAATCAGTTGTCATCGAAAATTTATCGATAATTATAATAATGAGGTTTTGTTAGCAGAATATTTCCCTTTTAATTATATCGGATATCTATAAATATCAATCTATACAAAGAGGGGACAAGACAAAACTAATCGATTTTTTGAGATACAAGTTTAAAGAAAATTGTAAACTATACTCTTTAAACGATGTTTAATACATAATGTGCTGGAACCTCAAACCATAAAGTAAACCACCTTGCCGGGCGTCAATGTTGATGCGGTTATTATCGGGCTGTGGTGCTTGCGGTGTGGAAACCTATGAGCAAAAAGCAAAGCAAGTCTTTTCCGGCCATCGCTTAGTGATTTGCATGACCCATATCTTATGAAGGATATGAACAAAGCCGTATAATTCCCATTGAGCAGGTTAATGGCGAGAACATTTTCGTTTTTGGTGATTATGATGTTGATGGTACCACATCGGTAGTTGGTTTCATCGCAATTTTAAGACCTATTACCTTAATACCACTATTATTCGACCGTTGGCGCTGAAGGTTACGGTGTTTCTACAGTTTCGTTTGGGATGAGAACGGCTGTACGCTCATCATTGGGTGCCTTTATTAAATCTAAGACAAAGTCGTATGCGCCAGATCAAAGGCATTGACTTTGTCATCTGCGACCATCAACGTCCGGGAGATGAACTGGCGGACGCTGTGGCAGTACAAAATCGACCCAAAGCGGTGATAGATTGTAACTACCCGTATGACGGGAACCCCAGGATGCGGTGACGCGGCTTTAAGCTACATACAGGCATTTGCGCAAACTCGGATAATCTGTCACCGACCTCGTGCTAATACCTTGACCTTGGTTACAACGGCCATGGTGGTAGAGATGGCTCCAATCACAGGAGAAAACCGTATATTGGGCAAGTTATAAACAGCAACGCAAACGGGCATACAAGGCTTACGCAAAATCTTAAGCAAAAAGAATTGCGGATGAGCGATGTTGTGGTTCGTAGACGCCCTGCGTATCGAACGCCGCAGGACGCATCAAGCACGGCAGGTTTGCAGTAGAACTGCTTATCGAAGCATGTTTCGAGCAGGCAGAGGTAATTCGTTAATGACGCTTAATGCCGACGCCGACCAGGCCTCGACGTTGTAGATGACTGTTGAAGTGTTACAGCAGATTGAAGATAACAGCGAGCAGGATAGGTTTACCACGGTAGTCTATCAGGCATCGTGGCACAAAGGTGGAATAGGTATTATGGCTTCACGGCTACGGAAACCCAGTACACGTCCGACGCTGGTATTTACAAAAAGCGGTGATAAGCTGGGCGGCATCAGGACGCTCGGTCAAAGAATTTTGATATTTACAATGCACTTGAAGCCTGCGCAGAACATCTCGAGCAATTTGGCGGGCATATGTATGCGGCAGGATTAACGCTGCATGCAGAGCAGTTTCCGCTGTTCAAAAGCAAGTTTGAAGAGGTAGTGGCATCAACTATTGACCCAGAACTTCTAACTCCGGAAATTTCCGTTGATGCTGAAATCAGTTTAACTGACATCACCCCGAAATTCTACCGAATACTCAAACAATTCGAACCGTTCGGACCTAGCAATATGACACCTGTTTTCCTTACGAAAGGTTTGCGTGATTCAGGTTACGGTAAACCTATCGGGGAGACAACACCCACCTTAAACTTTTTGTACGGCAAAATGATTCGGAAGGATTTGGAGCCGTAGGCTTTGGCCTTGCACGTAAGAAAGAACTCGCCTGTAACGGAGAGGAATTTAGTGCAGTATATTCTGTTGAGGAAAACGTATGGAACAGGCAGGCCAGCCTGCAGCTGAGGTTGAGGGATATACGCTGTGAAGAAAATTAGACAATTTGGAAATTCGTTAATTTGAAAATGACTTTGTGGATATGAGACATTTCCAAATTTTCAAGTTCCCCCATTTCCAAATTCTTTCAATTCAAACGTTTCCCCATCAAAAACACCATAGGTAAAATAGCCTATCCAGTCGCCAAGGTTTATGTAGCGTGAGTCCGGCCCCACGGTAATATCCATAGGTAAATGCCTGTGCCCGAAGATGAAGAAATCATAGTGTTTGCTTTCCAGCTTCCGCTTAGAATAAAGCACCAGCCACTCCTTATCTTCGCCTAGAAACTTTACATCACTATCGCCTGAAATCAGCTTGTTTTTTACGGAAAGGTATTGTGCCAGCTTCACGCCCAAATCGGGGTGCAGCCAGCGGAACAGCCATTTAGAGAATGGGTTGGTAAACACCTTTTTCATGCGTTTGTAGCCCTTATCTCCAGGGCCGAGGCCATCACCATGCCCAATGAGGAAATCTTTTCCGTAAAACGAAAATTCCATAGGGCGGTGGTACACGGGTATGTTAAGCTCTTTTTCAAAATAATCATGCATCCAAAGGTCATGGTTACCGGTAAAAAATATATTTCAATACCGCTGTCGCGCAGTTCGGCAAGTTTACCCAATAACCTTATAAAACCTTTAGGCACCACAGTTTTGTATTCAAACCAAAAGTCAAAAAGATCGCCCAGAAGAAAAAGCACACCTGCATCAGCTTTAATGCTATCAAGCCAGGCAACAAACTTTTTTTCACGCGGGAAACTAAGTTCATGTGTCGGCGCCCCGAAATGTTGGTCTGATGCGAAATATATTTTTTTTTCCGGCCTGCATTGATTTAAATTTTTTCAAATATAGAGATTGTACTACAACTATCCTTTTTCAGGCAGACTTTTACTATGCATACCTACAAACTTTACATTCATAACATTTGTAATTAATTTTGTTTTTTTTGGTAAAAAATTACATTCTGTTCACTTTTAAAGAGGTAAGGATAAATATTTTCATTATTTTCGGGAACTTAATCTAAATCAACTAAACATAAGTCTATGAAAAAAATTACCCTTATGCTTTTCATGATGGTATTTTCACTGGCAGCTTATGCACAGCTTCCCCCTTGAAAATTTCCGCTATGATGGCGATGCTTTGCCGACAGGCTGGATGGCATACCAGAATGATGTTGGCACAGATGTCACATGGGGCCTTAGTCCGCAGGCCAGTAATGCAACTCCGGGCAGGGAATACCCTGCTATTGCCGATGACCAGGCTGCCTACCTTAACAGAGGCAACGTAGAGAGTGGCAACCCGGAAGACTGGTTGGTGACCAAAAAGTTTACCGTGCCGGCAAATGCCGAACTTCGTTTCTGGACAAGGCTTGTGCAGGCGACTGAAAACGGGAGTATTTTTGATGTAAGGATATCAAATGCAAACGTAAACCCTGACGGATCAAATCTTGCAGCATACACCTCACTGATAGACAGCGACGGTTGGACAGAGACTGAACTGGCAGGTGTAGGTGCGCAACAATTGCTCTACAAAGAAAAGGTACTATCACTAAGTGGTTTTGCCGGGCAGGAGGTTTATATTGCCTTTTGGATGAAAGCCCCAACCACAAATAGTGACAGGTGGCTGATTGATGATGTAAGGGCGTTGTCAAAATGTCTTCCGGTTTTAAACCCTACTGCTACAGCGCCAACACTTACTACTGCAAACCTTAGCTGGAACCCTAATGGCTCTACCCAATGGGAAATTGAGATTATTGAGCAGGCTGCAGCGCCGGTAGGTTCAGGTGTATTATACAGCGGCCCGCTGCCTTACCAGCCGGTGCTTGAGCCTGGTAAGTGCTATAAGTATTATGTACGGGCTGTTTGCGGCCCTGATAACCCAAGTGCGTGGAGCAACCCGGTATCTTTTGTACAGTAGCTTATGGGGCTACCTGTGCTGCGCCGCGCGCTATTACCACATTGCCATTTAGTGAAACGAGCAACACAGCCCAGTTTGGCAACGACTATAGTGGTACAGCCGGAACGGGCTGTAATGCTACAGGGAATTATCTTGCGGGTAATGATGTTGTATATGCTTATACTGCAGATTTTACAGGCAACATAAGCGTAAGCATGACAAACAATGGACCTAATTCAGGTATGTTTATTTATACCAGTTGTACCAATATCGGTACTCAATGTGCTGCGGGTGGTACTGGAAGTGCCACAACTCCTGTAAATATTCCATTGTTTCCGGTAACAGCCGGGCAAACATATTATATAGTGATAGCTACTAATGCATCATCACAAACAACTCCTTATACACTTACGGTACAGCGGGTAAATTGCCAGGCGCCGACAAATGTTTCAATAGTACCTTCAGATGCTTCTGCACAGCTTACATGGACGGCTGCAGGCGCTACTTCATGGGAATATTATGTTGATGTTGCAGGAGGCCCGATACCTTCAGGTGCGGGTACAGAAGTAACAGCTACGCCAACGGTTAATGCACCGGATCTTTCACCTGGTACACAATACCAGTATTGGGTAAGGGCAAATTGCGGTAATGGCACGTTCAGTGCATGGGCAGGCCCATATACGTTCCAGACTAGCTTCTGCCCGATAACCGATCAGTGTAACTATACATTTGTATTAAGAGATTCTTTTGCCGGCTGGGAAGGCGCTGTTATAACAGTGAGGCAAAACGGTGTAGTAGTTGCTACCTTAAACCTGCCGACAGGCACAGGGCCGGTAAACGTAAACGTGCCGCTATGCCACGGTGTGCCTTTTGAGCTGCGCTGGGACACAGCAGGTAATTTCCCGAACGAAGTGGGAATTTCAATCATAAACCCATTTGCACAGACAATATTTACTAAAGCAATTAATACGCCTGGTAGCGTAGGCTCTTTGTACAGTGATGTGACTGACTGTTTAAATCCTAAGTGTCTTGCGCCTACAGGTTTGGCTATTGTAACAAACAGTATAACAACAACATCTGTCGGCCTAAGATGGGACGGCCCTGCTACCGGCACATGGGAGTATATACTGCTTCCTGAAGGCAGCCCTGCACCAACTGGCGATACAACAGGATGGGTAGCAACTGGCGTGAATCCTACAACAGGAATTACAATAGAGCCCAACTCAAGCTATGTGGCTTACCTAAGGCTTGTATGTGCTGCTACTAATGAAACCAGCCCTATAGCCGGCCCGATATACTTTAATAGCGGGCAGATACCTGCTGCACTTGAGTACAACCAGGATTTTGAACTTCCGGCAAATGGTTTTGCACGTAATAATGCATCTCAGCCTAACAAATGGGTGGTGGGTACAGCTGCAAGCAATGGCGGAACTACAGGTATGTATATAAGCAACGACGGTGGAGCATCTAATGCATATACTGTTGATGCTGCTTCTGTAACCCACATATACCGTGATTTACAAATACCAGCATTAGGCACTGCCACAGCTCAGGAAATTGGTATTACATTTGACTGGAGAGCAATGGGCGAAGGTGGTACAAATGACTACTTGCGCGTATGGATGGTACCTGCAACATTTACCCCGACACCAGGCACACAAATTACTGCTGCAAACGGCGGCCAGCAGGTTGCAAGTGTACTTAACCAGAATGGGGCCTGGACAACATCAAGCTTTACAATAAACTCAACAGCTTATGCCGGCCAGGCCAGAAGGCTTGTGTTTGAGTGGAGGAATAATGCTACTGTAGGGCAGCAGCCACCTGCAGCTATTGATAATATTAATGTACAGGTAATCACGTGCCGGGTACCAACCGCACTTGCACTTACAGTCGGTAGTGTAACAACTACATCGGCAAGTGTTACATGGGTTGCGCCAACAAATTCTGGCACGCCTACATATGATTATTATTTAAGTACATCAAACACGGTACCGCAAGAAAGTACAGAGCCTACAGAAACAGGTATTACTACTACTAATGCAAATATCACTACTCTTGAGCCTTCAACTACATATTACCTTTGGGTAAGAAGCAACTGTGGCGATAGCGGAGCCAGTTTCTGGGTTGGGCCATTAGTTATTATTACACCACAAATTCCTGCACCACTTACATGGGATGAGAATTTTGAAACACTCCCTGCTAAATGGACATTGAACAACGGTACCCAGGTAAATAAATGGGTTATAGGTAATGCTGTAAATAATGGCGGGACAAATTCACTATATATAACCAGCGATAATGGCGCTACTAATACTTATAGTGTGACCAGCCAGTCTGTAGTACAGGCATACCGTGACCTTGAAATACCAATGGGCGCAGATGAAGTGGATGTTACATTTGACTGGAAAAGCGTAGGCGATGCTAATGACTATTTCAGGGTATGGATGGTTCCGGTAGATTTTAATCCTAATCCGGGTACGCAAATAGGTAACGCTGCAAACAGGCAGAGGCTGGGAACAGACTTCTTGGGAAGCAGCAACTGGACCACCATCACATACACAGCTAACGTAGAAGCCTATGAAGGTACTACACGCAGGCTTGTTTTTGAATGGAGAAATAATAACGCAGGCGGTATACAACCACCGGCTGCCATAGATAATATTAATGTAAAAGTAGTTACCTGCCGCAAGCCGCAAAACCTTGCAGCGCCGGTTGCTGATATTACACAAACTACGGCTATACTTGGCTGGACACCTATGAATGGTGAAACAAGCTGGGATGTTGTAGTACAGCTGCCAAACCTGGCGCCGCCTACAGCAGCAACGGTTGGTACTCCTGTACCGGGCACATTACCAACATTTACAGCGCAAGACCTTCAGCCTGCAACATTCTATGTGTTCTATGTACGTGCAAATTGTGGTGGTACAAATGGTTCAAGCAGCTGGGCGGGGCCATTTACATTCATTACTAAAATAGCGAATGATGAATGCGCTAATGCAAAAGTTGTTCCTGTGAATTCAGATACACAATGCCTTCTTACTGCTACCGGTACGGTTACGGGTGCAACAGCATCAGCCGAGCCTAAAACATGTGCCGGAACAGCAGATGATGACGTATGGTTCCAGTTTACAGCTACATCAACATCACATACTATATCTCTGCTTAACATTGCAGGTTCAAGCACCAACCTTAATTTTGTAGTGTACAAAGGCAGCCAGTGTGGTACTATGACCCAGATAATATGTAGTGACCCGGATGTAAACCGTTATGACGATTATGAGATTGGGGCTGTATATAAAATAAGGGTATATACAAGCGTTGCTACGCCAAACCAAACAACAACCTTTACGGTTTGTATAACATCGCCTGAACCACCTATTAAGGTTAATGGTACTCTATACACCTATGAGCAGCTGGTAAAAGAAGTTCTTGTAAACAGCGGATGTGCAATCATCACAAACGTACAAGGCCGTACAGGTACAAATTACGGACAAACTAACGGTATAGGTTATTTTACGCGAAATGGCTCAAACTTCCCGTTTGATGATGGTATAGTACTGGCAACAGGAAATATTTTTGAAGCTCAGGGGCCATATCCGGGCAATACAGCCGGAAACCAGACTGCAGCATGGGTTGGAGACCCTGATTTGAGCGCTATCAATGCAGCAAATGGTAATCCTGATACAATGTATAACGCATCAGTTCTTGAGTTTGATTTCGTTCCGCTTAAGGAAGATATGAGTTTCGACTTCCTTTTTGCATCAGCAGAATATGGTACGTTCCAGTGTGGTTATTCAGATGCCTTTGCATTTATCCTAACGGGGCCTCTGCCATCAACAACGTCACAAAACCTTGCAGTTATACCAAATACTACAATACCGGTATCTGTGACCAATATAAGAGATGGGCAGTATAATAGCAGCTGTGGCTCTGCAAATGTTGAATTTTTCGGTTCTTACAACGCAACTAATCCTGATGCTTCACCTATAGGTTATATAGGTAATACTACTATGCTTACCGCACAGGCAACGGTTATTCAGGGTGCAGTATACCACATCAAGCTTGTAATTGCAGACTATCGTGACCAGTCATTCAATTCTGCAGTATTTTTACGAGGCGGCAGCTTTGACCTTGGTGAGGTTCAGCTTCCGGATGACTTCCTTGTATCAAATGGTACTGCACTATGTGACGGCCAGCAACAAATACTAGATAGTGGCCTGAGCCCGCTTGACTATGAATTCCAATGGCTTCTGGGTACAACCCTATTACCTGAAACAGGCCCTACACTTACAGTAACGCAGCCTGGTACTTACACCCTTAAGGCATCTTATATTGGTTCTACATGTTCAGGAACAGACTCAATCCTGGTTGAATTCTACCCTGATATTGCTGAAACTGTAGGTAATCCTAATGACCTTGTGTTGTGTGATAACAGCGGGTTTGCAACGTTTGATCTTTCGCTGAACACTGCAACTATGCTTTCAGGGCTTACAGTGGCTAACTACGATGTTAAGTACTATGCTACACAAGAGGATGCAGATAATAATGTTGTGGCAAATGCGCTGCCAACATCATATCTTAACACAGTGCAAAATGAGCAGACAATATATGTAAGGGTGGCAAATATCCTTACCGGATGTCCGCCTGCAATTAAGTCATTTAAGATTATTGTACAGCCTAAACCACAGTTTACCATAGAGTCTGATTTTGATATATGTGTGGGCAGTACGGGTACTATTAACGTAACTGGCGGTAACTGGGGAACTGATCCGGTAACTTATGAGTGGACATTCAATGGGCCGGTTATTCCTGCAGAAACGGGGCCTTCAATCACGGTCTCTGCCGGCGGCGTTTATACTGTAAAAGTTACAAATGGAGTTTGTTCTGAAACAAAAACTGTTACTGTTACGCAAGTAACCGTACCGGTAGTTGATGAACCTGCTGATGGTACTTACTGCGGAAGCTATACACTGCCTGCGCTTACATCAGGTAACTATTATACAGAGCCAAACGGTGGCGGTACTATGCTTGCGGCTAATACAGTTATCACACAAACGCAGCCAATATATGTGTATGCTGCTGCAGGTACAGCCAACCAGTGTTTTGATGAACATATGTTTACTGTGACCATAAATCCGCAGCCTGAGGTTGCAGATATGGATGATGTGCAGGCTTGTAATACTTATACGCTTCCTGCCATAACAGTAGGTAACTACTTTACAGGCCCTGCCGGTACAGGCACTATGCTAAATGCCGGAGATGTGTTAAGTACAGACCAGACTATCTATATCTATGCACAGTCGGGCACTACGCCGAACTGTACCGATGAAGACAGTTTTAATCTCACAATTACTAATGCAGTAGTAATTCCGGACCCGGCAGATGTAGAAAGTTGTACATCATATACGCTTCCGGCGCTAACTATTGGTAATTATTACACAGGCCCTAATGGTACAGGCACAATGCTAAATGCAGGTGACGTGATTACCACAACGCAGACAATTTATGTATTTGAACCGGGAAGCACCCCTATATGTGATGCACAGCAGGATTTCCTTGTTACAATATATACAGTTCCGCAAGTTGCAGATATGGATGATGTCCAGGCTTGTAATACTTATACGCTTCCTGCCATCACAGTAGGTAACTACTTTACAGGCCCTGCCGGTACGGGTACAATGCTTAATGCAGGAGATGTTATAAGTACAGACCAGACCATCTACATCTATGCACAAACAGGGACCACGCCAAATTGTACTGATGAAGACAGCTTTAATGTAACGCTAACATCGGCACCTGTTATTGTTGACCCGGCTGATGTAGAGCGTTGTGCTTCATATACCCTTCCGGCGCTTACAATTGGTAATTATTATACAGGCCCTAACGGTACAGGTACCATGCTAAATGCGGGTGACGTGATTACAACAACCCAGACTATCTATGTATTTGAGCCGGGAGGAAGCCCTATATGCGATGCAGAGCAGGATTTCCTTGTAACTATAAATATCCAGCCAAATGTTGTTAACCCGGGTAACATTCCTTCATGCGGGCCATACACATTGCCGGCGCTTGCCGTAGGTGATTACTTTACAGGCCCCGGAGGCAGCGGCACTATGCTTAATGCCGGTGATGTAATTACTGCAGACCAGACAATTTACATTTATGCGCAAACAGGTAATGCACCAAACAACTGTACAGATGAAGAAAGCTTTAATGTAACCATAACTACACCGCTTGTAGGTACATTTAGTTATAATACTTCTTATTGCCAGGATGATACTAATCCGCTTCCGCAGCTTGACGGTGTTGGTGGTACATTCTCTTCAACAGCAGGACTTGTAATTAACCCAACTACGGGAGAAATTAATATTGCGCAAAGTACACCGGGTACTTATGAAATAAGGAATACCGTAGCAGCTAATGGTGGATGTGCATCTTTCTCTGAAACATTTACAGTAACAATTGGCGCAGTGCCAAATGTATTTGTAGAGCAGGGTTGTGACGGTAACAATTATGTGCTTGAAGTTAACTTTGACAATGATGAAGTGTATAATGAAGATACGGTAACCTTCTCTTGGATTGACCCTTCAGGCAACCCGCTTACCCAAACAGGCCGTGAGGTTATTGTTACTGCAACCGGCACTTATAATGTAATTGTTACCCCTAATGCTGCGGGCGCTTGTGCTGTAACAGTACCTGTACAGGTAGATAATACAACCTGTATGGTACAGCGCGGTATATCGCCAAACAATGACGGTAAGAATGACACATTTAACCTTTCAGCGCTTGATGTTACCAAGATAAGCATCTTTAACCGCTACGGCCAGGAAGTGTTTAGTTACGGTGCGTATACAGACCAGTGGCATGGCCAGGGCAAAGGTGGTGATGAGCTTCCTACGGGAACTTATTTCTACAGCTTTGAGCGTGCCAACGGAGAGAAAGCCACAGGATGGGTTTACATCAACCGTGAAGAATAATATAAGTAGGCACCCTGCCCCCGGGCAGGGTGTTTTTACATAACAAAAGCCTAACATAAATAAAATCCAGTTTTTGTAGTATTTGTTTGAAAGTTTTGTTAAACTTGACGCCTGTTGTTTTTTTTGGATGTAATTTCATTCTCCGTTAAACAACAGCCAATTATAGCATTAATAAACTGAAACTATATACAAAGAAAATTACATGCACATGAAGAAACTATATTTTGCAGCGTTGGCTGCGTTGGGTTTTTTTGCTGAGGGATATTCGCAGCAGGACCCGCACTACACGCAGTACATGTACAACATGAACGTCATCAACCCGGCCTATGCGGGCTCGAAGGAGAATTTAGCCTTTGGCCTGTTATACCGCAAGCAGTGGGTAGACATAGAAGACTCACCCACCACTATGACCTTTTCGGGCCACAGCCCGGTAGGCAAGAATGTAGGCTTAGGCTTATCGGTAGTAAACGATAAGATAGGCCCGGTGGAGGAGACCAATTTTTACGGCGATTTCAGCTACACGCTGAACCTTGGAGGTGAGCACCGCCTGGCCCTGGGGATCAAGGCAGGCTTAACGCTTCATGATGTAGGCCTGTATACCGATATCGGGCAGAACAACGTACCCGATGCCAATGACCCGGCTTTCAGCGAGAACACCAACAATACCTATTTCAACGTAGGGGCAGGCTTTTTCTATTATACAGAGAATTACTATGTAGCCTTCTCGGTGCCGAACATGCTCAAGAGCAAGCACCTTGACATAACCGACAACGGGCAGGAGAGGCAGTTCGGCTCAGAGACCCAGCACTACTTCTTAACGGCGGGTTATGTATTCCAGTTGAATGACAACATCAAGTTCAAGCCATCAGGATTGCTCAAGTCAGCCTTTGGCGTTTCGCCGAGCTTTGACGTATCGGCCAACTTTTTGTTCTATGAGCGTTTTGAGATAGGGGCCACCTACAGGATAGATGACAGCTTCGGCGCGATGGTAAACTACGCCATCACCCCGAACCTGAGGATAGGTTATGCGTATGACCACATTGTGTCAGACCTGAACGTGACCACGCCATCGTCACACGAGGTGATGCTGCTGTTCGACCTGAACTTCCCGAAGAAAGTATCCCGTTCACCACGTTATTTCTAACCTAAACGCCAGAGAAAGACATGAAAAATATCTATATAAGCCTTGGGATGCTGCTATCGGTGATGGCAGTAAGCGCCCAGAACAAGGATACCGAACAAGCTGACAAGCTATATGAGAGGCTGGAATATGTAGAGGCTGCAGACGCCTACCTGAAGCTAGCCGAAAAGAGCGAAGACCCGTATGTATACAGAAGGCTTGCCGACAGCTACTACAACGTATTCAACTCAAAAGAAGCCGTAAAATGGTACCCTAAAGCCATAGCCGGCAATGCAGATGCAGAGCTTAACTACAACTATGCGCAGATGCTTAAGGCAGAGGGCAGGTATGACGAGGCCAACAAGCAGATGCAGCAGTTTGCGGCCAAAGCCCCGAATGACCAGCGTGCCATCATCTTCAAGCGTGACCCTGACTACCTTCCGAAGCTAAGGAACCAGGAGAAGCTATTTGATGAGAAGCTTATGGACATCAATGATCCGAAATACAGCTCATTCGGCGGGGTATTGACCAATGACAACACATTGTACTTCACCAGCGCACGCAACACCGCCCGCAAAACCTACGGGTGGAACGAGCAGCCGTACCTTGACATCTATACAGCCACCTACAATGCCAACGGCACCTTCTCAGCCCCGACCCCTGTGGCCGAGGTGAACAGCAAGTGGCATGACGGCCCTGTGGCCGTAACGGCTGACGGCAACACCATGTACTTCTCAAGCGAAAGCTTCAAGGAAAAGAAGTTTGAGAGAGACAGGGAAAACAACCTCAAGAAAGGCCAGGTATACCTGTACAGGTCAGTAAAAGAAAACGGCAAGTGGGGCAAGCCCGTAGCGCTTCCGTTCAATGACAAGAGGTACTCAACAGGCAACCCTTCGATAAGCGCAGACGGCAAGACGCTGTACTTCGTATCCGACCGTGAAGGCTCGATAGGCGGGGCAGACATCTGGAAGGTAGCCGTAATGGAAGGCAACACCTATGGCGAGCCGCAGAACCTTGGCACCAAGGTAAACACCGAAGGCGCAGAGAACTTCCCGTTCATAGCCGATGACGGCAAGCTGTACTTCACCTCAGACGGAAGAAAAGGTTTCGGCGCTATGGACATCTTCGTGATAGACCTTGCCAAAGGCGGCGATGCAATGAACGTAGGCATGCCGGTAAACTCGCCAAAAGACGACTTCGCCTTCTCGATCAACCAAAAGAAAGGCCTTGGCTTCTTTGCCAGCAACCGCAGCGGGGTAGACCAGCTCTATACAGCAACGCCGGTATGCGGAGTGGAAGCCATCGTGATGGTACGCGATGCCAAGACAGGCGCACCGCTTGCCTCGGCCAAAGTAGCGATACTTGATGAGAAGAACAACGTGATAGAGACACGCACCACAGGCGCAGACGGCAAGGTAACCTATGCCATAGACTGTGACAGGGCCTACACGGTACAGGCATCAGTTGAAGGGTATGAGAACAACACCTTCCCGATAGCCAAGACCAAAGGCGGCACGGTAAATATTGACGCCAGCCTGAACGAGATAGCCAAGATTGTGACCGAGACCGAAGTAGTGCTGAACGATGTATACTTTGAGTTTGACAAGAGCAACATCACCAAAGAAGGCGCCTTTGAGCTTGACAAGCTTGTAGAAGCGCTGAAAGCCAACCCGAACATGGTGATTATGGTAAAAGGCCACACCGACTCACGCGGCAGTGACCAGTACAACATGAACCTGTCAAACCGCAGGGCTAAGAGCGCAGTGCAGTACGTGATATCACGCGGCATCAACAAAGCCAGGATATCAGGCCAGGGATATGGCGAGAGCCAGCCTAAGGTGCCGTGCGGCGACAACTGTACCGAAGAGCAGCACGCACAGAACCGCCGCTCAGAGTTCCTTATCGTGAAGAAATAACTTTACAAACCACCCAATACTTTAAAAGCATCCGTGAAAACGGGTGCTTTTTTTATTTATGAATTACGAATTACGAATTACGAATCCCAAACACAAAAGGGAACTTCACCCACAAAAAATGAACGGGAAGGCAGAGAGCAGCATTTAAGATTATTTTAAGAGGAGAATTCATTCAAGGAAATTCCGAAAAGTATGCACTAAATTCAAACCTGCAAGAAAGTAGGGGTGCAAGAAACTAATAACCGTTAACAAATAATTAACTGCGGGCTGATAATCATTTTTCAAACCTGATGTGAAATATTCAACTTTAAGTTTGTAACTTTGCAGGCGATATTCTTCACACCCTTTTTTATCGAAATGCAAAACCCGAATACTGTTACCACTGGGTTTTATTCAGGCTTTGATTCAAGTTTTCGCTCTTTGAAATACTGAATCAATCTTAGCCCACAAGGCACAAGTTGAAAGCCACAAGCCACTAGGCAAAAGGTATTACAAGGTCATACGGATTAAGGTACAGGAGTGAAGCTTGCGTGAGGGATGGAAGCGGCATCCCCGCAGCGCAGAGAAGGGATATAGCGGACAGCCCGGCCTGAAGGGACACGCCATTATTAGTCAAAAGCCACAGTCAAAAGCCACAAGTCAACAAGCTAGGGTAATTGAAGCTAACGAATCAACAAATTACCAAATTAAGCTATAAGTTATCGCTTTGGTACCACTCGGCATAAGAGGTTTCGGTTTCCTGGAGGCGAAGGGAATAAAGCTGTATGTTTGCCGGTAAGTGGTGTTTTATTTTTGCGGCAAAGTCTATCACCATGTTTTCGCTTGTAGGCTGGTAATCTACAAGTATTACGTGATGGCCGCGGTCGCTAAGTTCGGCAGCAAGTTCAACGTGCGGGGTGTTCTTGTTGAAAACGGTGGCATGGTCAAATACATCAACAATTTCGCGGCGCACAATTTTCTTCAGGTCGCCAAAGTCAATCACCATACCGTACTTAACATTTTCTGTGTCCATTATAGGTGTGCCAATTACAGTAACAGATAGCTTGTAGCTGTGCCCGTGAACGTTTTTGCATTTACCGTCATACCCGTAAAGGGCGTGTCCGGTTTCAAAAGTAAACTGCTTGGTGATACGTATCTTGCTCATGCGGCAAATTTACGACAAATCGGTTTACGGTTTTGAACTATCTTTGGCGCCATGGATGACTTAAAGCTAAACCCCGGATACGAGCAGATTATTGATGCCCTGATGGCCGATAAATATGCCATTGCTGATAGTTTTTTCAGCAGTTCAGAAATTGATGCGCTGCAGGTAAGCCTGCGCAGAAAGTATGAGAGCGACGGGTTTAAAAAATCGGCCATTGGCAACCAGGCTAATGAAAAGGTGGTTGACGCGGTTCGTGGCGATTATATTTTGTGGCTTGATGAAGAAAGTGCCGATGAAGCAGAGAAGCAGTTCCTCAGTAAGATAAATGACTTTGTACAGTACCTGAACCGTACGTGCTACCTGGGTATTAAAGATAAAGAATTCCATTATGCAGTGTACCCCGAGGGAACGTTTTACAAGCGGCACCTGGACACATTTCAAAATGACAGCAGGCGGAAACTATCAATGGTATGCTACCTTAATGATGAAGACTGGCAGCCTGAGTTTGGGGGCGAGCTTACCATTTATCTAAAAGATAATGGCAGGGAAACGGAAAAGAACATTTATCCCTTAAAGGGCAGGATGGTGATTTTTGAGAGCCAGTTGCTGGAGCACGAAGTGAAGCCTGTAAAACAACAGCGCCTGAGCATTACCGGCTGGCTGAAATCCAGATAATTATTTTTTAAACTGTGCCAGTGCGTTTTTTGTAAAGTCTGACAATACAAGTGTACCGGAAATTGCTGCGCGTTCTTTCAATAGCGTGTCCCAGTTTTCGGTGCCTTCCCACAGTACTTTTTTCATTGATGAAAGAGCTTCAGGGTTATACGATGCCAGCTTTTGGGTGAAGATATCGAGCTCTTTATCGAGCTCAGCAATGGTTTCAAATACTTTAGCATAGAGGCCTTTCTCCTGTGCCCAATAAGCATTTTTCCATTCGTGAGCGCCAAGGGTCATTTCGGCAAGGGCAGCCTTACCCATTTTGCGCTCTACAGCCGGAGCAATAACAAACGGGCCGATACCTATTGCAAACTCCGACAGCTTTACGGCACTGGCTTCAACAGCCATGGCATAGTCACACGCTGCGGCGAGCCCTACGCCGCCGCCAACAGCTTTACCCTGAATACGGCCCACAATAAGTTTTGAACAGTTGCGCATGGCATTAATAACATTAGCAAACCCTGAAAAAAACTTACTGCCCTGCTCAAGATCCTGCACTGCAAGCAACTCGTCAAATGATGCACCTGCGCAAAAAGCACCTTCGCCTTCGCTTTTCAATACAATCACGTTTACATCATGATTATTACTCAAAAGGGTTAATTCATTTGTAAGGCGTTGCAGTAATTCAGCCGGGAAAGAATTGGATGCCGGATGCCCAAATTCTACCGTTGCTATTTTGTTATTGATGCTTGTATATAATGACCCGTTTTGGCGTGTGGTTGTCATGCTGTAGTTAGTTTTGTTTGCATTGCAAATATAGGGGTGATTGTAGATTTTTCGACTATTCGATTTTTAGATGTTTCGAATAAGTTATTGCACAGAGATTCACAGAGAAGGTACAGAAGATTACAAAGACTGCAGCGAACGCCGCAAAGATTTGCTATTTTATTTGTTATCTGGAATTTGATGTTTGTGATTTGGAATTTGGAATTTGGAAATTTTTTGTTTTATATTTGCGGCTCTTATTGGGGATGTAGCTCAGCTGGCTAGAGCGCTTGCATGGCATGCAAGAGGTCGTGGGTTCGACTCCCATCTTCTCCACAAGTTTTGAAGCCGCAGCAGATAATGTTGTGGTTTTTTTTTTTAGCTGCCTGCAAATTCTCAGAATGCTCTTTAAATTCTTCTATGCTAACGTTAGCCATGGTTCCGTCTGAAACCTACCGTAAATATACTCCCACGCCCAATGTCACTTTGTAATTTGATGTAACCGCCCATCGCCTCAATAAATTCTTTACTGATGCTCAGGCCTAGGCCTGTGCCATCTTTTTCATTGCCGGGAACCCTGAAATATTTTTCAAAGACCTTGCCGTGATGCTCTTCCGGTATCCCGATCCCATCATCCTGCACCGCAATCTCAACGTATGCCGGCGTTAGGGCTGTATGAATTTTAACTTCAGAATTTTCATAAGAATACCTGACTGCATTAGAAATAAGATTTGATATGATCCACTCTGCTTTTTCTGCGTCAGCTGAGATTTGTGGCAAATGAGTTAGTTTGGGCACAATCAATCGTATGTCTTTACGTCCAGCTATTTTATCGTTAGATTCAATGGCTTTCTGTATTATTGGTGCAATATCTAAATTTGCCAATTGAAATTGTGCCTTCCCTGTTTCTACTTGTGTTATGTTAAGCAACTCGCCAGTGGTTCTAAGCAAGCGCTCGGTATCTTCCCGAAGGCTTTCAACAAGGCTTAATTGCTCATCATTAAGTGCGCCTGTTTTTTCATTTTCTAAAAGCTGTAGGCTCATTTTCATGGAAGCTATAGGTGTCTTGAATTCATGGGAAACAGTAGCAATAAAATTTGTTTTGGCAGCGTCAAGTTCTTTATAAGCTGTAATGTTTCGAAGTATCATGAAGGTTCCTATATGCCTCTTTTCAGCCTCCCCTGTTGGTAATATATTAATCGGAACAATCAGCTGTTCAAAGTGGCTTTCCTTATCATTGCTGTATATTTTCAGGTTCTCGCCCTTTGCGTTCCCACTCAGCATATTCTTGAGAAGGGTTCGCAAAAGATCATTTTTCAGTGCCAGTTCTTCAGCCTTCCGGCCAATGACTTGTAAGTTAGCAAGGCCTGTTATTACTAATGCCTGCTCATTAATAAACAATATCCTGTTTTTATCATCAAGGCCAATAACCGGGTCTGAGAGGCTGTTAATAAGTGTTTCTATGCGTTTTTTTCAATCATCAGCTTAGCAAGGTCGGAATTGTTGTATTCTTCGAGTTTCTCGGCCATTGTATTAAATGACCTGGCGAGGACTGAAAATTCATCATTGCCTTTATTATATACCCTTTGTGAGTAGTTTCTGGATGCAATTTGCCTGATGCTCTCTGTTAATTCCCTTATCGGATTTGCAATGTATCCCGGAACATTTACTAACAGTGTAAAGCCGATTATAAGGCAAAAGAACTTGTAAAGGAAAGCCATAATACAGACTGCTCAGCATTAGTTTCCGCCTTGAGGCTCTTACGCTTTATGGCATCCATGTTAAGCTTCATAATATTGTTCAGGTCACCCCTGATTTCCGCTGCACGTAATGGGGTAGGCGAGAGTATGTAAGCCTTGTAGTCATCATAAAGCTCAGCTGTATATTCCTGTTCACCAATCTCAGTAACGTTATTTAACTGCCTGTTTAGAAATTTGCTGAATTTAGCTCTCTCAAAGTCCGGGCCTCCCTCGTCCAGAATCTTATACATATTGCGCGAATAATCCAGTGACTGGTAGTTTGCCACCAGTATATTGGAAGTGTCTGATGAGAGTTGGCGTACCTGCCAAATGGCAAGGCCTGCCAGTGCTATGGTCAATGCAAATAACAGGCTTAGCGACAGCGCCAGTTTTGTTTTGATTTTCATTATGAAAGAATGATTAAGTCAATTTCGCTTTTGGAAAGCTTATTTAGCAGCGAATTAAATATGTTTGTTGAAAGGATAACCTTGATAAGGGTAAGGTGTGGCTTGCCGATGCATATCGTAGTTGCCTTACGCTCTTCGGCTTGCTTTATAATAGCAGAGGCAACACTGCCCGATTGCACGCGGATTACTTCTGCGCCAAGCTCGGTGGCAAGCTTGAAATTATTGATCAGGTGGCGCTGCTTGTCAAGCGCTATACGATCCGGCTTTTCACCGGGTAATTCAACATACATCAGATACCACTTGCTGTGGTAGTAATTGGCAAGCCTTGCGGTTTTACGTATAACTGTCTTTGCCGTACTATGATTACTGCTGATGCACGCCAAAAAGCGTTCGTGCCTTAAGCTGCCCGAACCTGTGATTTCTGATTCTACTTTCCGCTCAACCTGGCTTGCAACTTCCTTAAGCGCCAGTTCCCGAAGCTGGAGTATGTGCTGTGATTTAAAAAAGTTATTGAGTGCCGGTTGAATTTTATCGTCAGTATAAATTTTTCCTTCTTTGAGGCGGGTAATCAGTTCGTCGGCAGTAAGGTCAATATTTACAACTTCATCTGCGGCTTTAAGCACACTGTCAGGTATGCGCTCCTTTACCTCAATTCCCGTAATTTCCTTAATGTCATCATTTAAGCTTTCTATATGCTGGATGTTCACAGCGCTGATTACATTAATCCCCGCGTCAATAATATCCATCACGTCCTGCCATCGCTTTTCGTTTTTGCTGCCTTCAACATTGGTATGTGCCAGTTCATCCACAATTACCACTTCCGGGCGAAGATTGATTATGGCCTGCACATCCATTTCTTCCAGGTATTTGCCTTTATAAAAGATAGAACGTTGCGGAATGACGGGCAAACCCTCCAGTAGTTCATGTGTTTCTTTTCGGCGGTGGGTTTCTACAAATCCTATCTTAACATCAATGCCATTGCGCAATAACGTATGGGCTTCCTGGAGCATGCGAAAGTTTTGCCTACACCGGCGCTCATGCCGATGTAGACCTTAAACTTACCCTTTCTCGACTTTTGTATCAGGTCAAGAAAGTGTTTTACATTATTTTCCTTTTCGCTTTCCATTAAAATGAAATTGCCAGTGCGGTAGCAATAAAGTTGTTATTGTGTGACGTATCATCATTGCTTAGGAAAACATCATCTTTGCTGTTAAATGTCCTTGCTTCAACCCTCCACACTACATTGCTGTAGATATTGTAATCAAAATTAAGCGAATATCCGAAAGTTTGAAAGCCGTTTTCCGTGCCTGTTGCAATTATTACTCCTTCCTTATCTGTGTAATACTCACCGCGGGCAGCAATGGCAAACCGGTCGCTGAAGGCATAGCGTGCAATAATCACAGGCGAATACCAGCTGCTATAACGCTCGCTACCCTTGCTTTTTGCTCTGCACCGATATCAAACCCTGCGGTAAGCCCAAATTTCTCAGTGAGTTGGAAAATTCCGTAGAGGTTATGGAAGTACCTCATGCGTTTGTCTGCATCAGGCTTGTCGTTGCCGACAAATGAGCTGCTATTAAGGGTTACTTTTGTATTGGGCTTATATGTCAGCTGATGCCCGAAAGAAAGGGTTTTATTTCCTTCTACCTTTTGTATGCGCTGCCAGCCGTTCAATACAAGGCCACTTATAAACCACTTGCCTGATGGCGAGGTGTATGACAGCTTTGCGCCGCTCTCATAATAAGGAGAGTTATCTGCCAGAATGCTTCTTGTAAGGGTCAGCAATCTTTACCAACAGCACTTTCAAAGCCGATATGCGAAGCGAATATCCCTGCATCAATCCAGATGTTTGCAGTCTTGCTCAGTTTCACTCCTATATTGGCTTCGTACACGTTTTTTAATGTCGATTCTTCAGCGGCAAGGTTGGCATTGGCATACGAACCTGCCATCAACGCCAGATTACCGCGTACTATGCCGTTGTCGTAGGCTGCTTTAATAAAGCCCAGATTGAGGGCTACCTCATTGTGGCGGTTGTGCGAATATATAAATCCGGGGCGGGTGTTGCTTTCCGGCTGCCCAAAATCGTAGGTATAATATACTTCCGCATAGCCGCTGAATTTTAATGCCGGGATTTCAGGTTGTGGTAGTATTTTTATTGTATCGCTGGTTTGTGCATTTACAGCCCCGCAAGTTAGCGCAGTGATTGCAAAAGCGGATAAAAGTGTTTTCATTACTTAATTTTATCTAATGCTAAGTTAAGTTTTAATACGTTGATTTTTTCGGTTCCCAAAACGCCGAGAAGCGGGGCTTCGGTATTTTCTTTAATAAGTGTTTGTACTTGCTCTTCGCTTATGTTTCTTGCGTCTGCTATTCGTTTTACCTGTACCCTGGCACCCTGCACAGAAATGTTCGGGTCCAGTCCGCTTCCCGAAGCCGTTACAAGCTCACTTGGAACATCAGCGGCAGTCAGGTCCGGGTTTTGCAAAAGGAAAGTGTCTATGCGCGACTGTACAGTGGCAAGGTACTCAGGGTTTGAAGGGCCTTTTGTTGCTGCCGCCTGATCCGGCGGCATTATAGTCTACCGCACTCGGGCGGGGCCAGAAGTATTCCGGTTTGGTAAAGCTCTGGGCTACATTAATGTGGTATTTTTTGCCATCCTGTTCTACAACAAAGCCTTTACCCTGGTTGGGTGCAAGTTGTGCCACACCCCAGATAGTCATGGTGTAAATCCCTGAAAAGAAGACTGCACAAAACAAGGTGAGCCTTATTGCAGATATTATGTTCTGTTTCATTTTTATTTATTTTTAGAAGAATACTGAAACCAGCATATCGATTATTTT
>NZ_JAJOMZ010000001.1 GCF_024699965.1 Flavobacterium sp. J372 | reverse complement strand
GGGTTCAGGATTTCAGCATGTACGGCTACCGATTTGGTATCGTTCTCGAAAGACTGGCTGATGTTGAATACCCTGCCCTTTGATTTCCGTATTATCCTGGTTGGTCAGTACAAAGCGTACGGTCTGTCCCGGCTTTACCTTCCCAAGGTGTTTTCGTATACCAAAAGGGCCACATGGAGCTTGGAATTGTCAACGATGCTCAATAGCGGCTTGCCCACCTCGGCATTACTGCCAATCTTGATATTGATATTCGTAACACTTCCTGAAATTGGGGCTACAAAGCGGCAAGAGCCGGTTGCCCGAAGAGCTGCTCAGGTTCATCAGCGAAAGCTGTTTACCTAGAGAGGCAAACCTTGCTTTTTCAGTCTCGTAGTCCGCTTTGGTACGCTGGAAGACCTTTTGGAATTCAAGTTCTCCTCACTCAAGGGTCTTCGCCTCTCGAATTCAAGCTTCAGGAACTCCAGGTTGCTCTTGGAGGTAATATAGGACTCTTTGCAGCCTGGCAAATTCCGGGCTCTCTACCGTGGCAAGGACCTGCCCTTTGCGCACCTGCTGCCCTTCGATGACATTGATCCTGCTTACCACACCGGTAACATGCACCGATACATCGGCCTGGTTTTGAGGGGGCAGTTCCGTATAGCCGTTGGCATTTACCACCTCGCTGAGATTCTTTGGGCGAAGGTTCCCAGCTCAATATTGGCAGCCTTGAACTGCGCTTCATTCAATTCCACTTCTTTTTGCAGCCGAGCTGCTTTCTTTTTTCCTTTTCCCCCGGCATGCTCTTCATGGTTGTGCTCATCTTCGGCTACCGTGTTGCGCAAAAGGAAATAATCAAGGGCAAAACCGCGGCAAGGCCCAGGATGATATAGATAACGATTTTAAAATTTATTTTTTCATGGGATGATATTATAGGTTAAGCAGGTACTGAAGGTTGATAACAGCCTGGTTGTAATTATTGATGGCGTCAATGTAATTGATCCTGATGGCAAGGGCCGTCTCCAGTCCCTGCACGTACTCCACGTAGCTGATATCGCCGTTCTGGTACGCTTTGGTGGCATTGCCGGATATGGTATTGGCATTAGGGAGCGCTGTTCCTGTGTAATACTCCAGCATTGAGCGGAAGGTTTCCAGCTGCTTTTTCTCTTGTTCAAAACTGCTTACGAGCTGTGTCCTTGTATAGGCGGCATTGGCCTGTTGGACTTCGATATTGGTTTTGGCTGCCTTAACGCGGGCTGATGAAGCGCCCCAGAAAAGCGGTACGCTGATACCTACCGAGAATCCCTGGAAACGCAATGTGTTATCATAATATGTGCTTACGCCATTAAAATCCTGGTTGCCTGTGAGTGACTGTATGAAGTAACCCGCAGTAAGGTCAGGCATCAACAGGGAACCTTCAGCCCTTCTCTCGGCTTTCGCTACATTCACCTGCTGCTCCGCAAGCAACAGGGTGCTGTTCTGCCTGAGTGCCGTAGAATCCTGCAATGTGGCAAAAACGCTGGCAGTATATTGTTCCGTACCGGAAACTATAACATCGCCATCCAGCTGCAACAGGGCTTTAAGCCGTAGTTTTTCCGCTTCGATAAGCGCATTGTTACGCTTGATCTGCTGCTGTAGTTCCTGCTGCTTGGCCTTGGCTGTCGTATTCTCGAGTGATCCGGTCTCCCCAGTCTGGAACTTCAGTTCGGCCGAGCGGACGAATTGCTGCATAAGCTTGTTCTGCTCCTCCAGCACTTTGTTGAGTTCCATATAGTAGAGCATGGTATTCCAGCTTTGGCGTATCGAATAAGTTACTTCCTGGCGGGTCTGGCTCAGCCTGAGCTCGCCTGCCTTAACGTTCTCCATAAGGACTTTCCGGCGTGCGCCTATCTGGAAAGGGCTGATGGTCTGCGAAACGCTGAGGTTCTTATCCTGTGCACGGGTATTGATCTGCCCGAAGGTACCGTTGAGTTCGGTCTTGGGAAGGTCGAAAGCTGTACCGCGCAACTGCTGTTGGCGCGTTACATCCAGCGTGGATGCCTGTATGGCACCATTATTTTTACACCTGTGGCGATTGCCTGGTCCAGGGTCATCGGCTGTTGCGCCTGCGATAGGAAGGGTAGCAGCAATAAGGCCACAACAGCTAGTTTTCCTGCGCCTTTCGGAGCACCGCCCTTGATTCCCTTTCGAAATAATAGTACAATATAGGAAGTACCACAAGCGTAAGGAGCGTGGCAGTGATAAGCCCCCTATAACCACTGTTGCCAAAGGCTTTTTGCACCTCCGCACCTGCTCCGGTGCTGAGTGCCATCGGCAGGAAGCCCAGGGATGCCACTGCTGCTGTAAGCAGTACCGGCCTTAGCCTTACCTTTGTACCTTCCTTGATGCGTTCATAAATATCGTTCATGCCTTCGAGTTTTAGCTGGTTGAAATAAGCTATCAGTACGATGCCGTTTAGCACTGCCACACCAAAGAGGGCAATGAAGCCGACACCGGCCGAAATACTGAACGGCATGCCGCGCAGCCATAGGGCGAATACGCCCCCCGATAGCCGAGAGTGGTATCGCGGTGAATATCAGTATGGATTGCTTAACCGACTTGAATGTGAAGTAAAGCAATACGAATATCAGTCCAAGCGCTACAGGCACTGCCACCATCAGGCGCTTGTTGGCCTGCTGAAGGTTTTCGAACTGTCCGCCATAGGTCGTGTAATACCCTGCCGGCAGTTTCAGGCTCTTGTCCAGTTTCGCCTGTATATCCTTGACAACGCTCTGCACGTCACGCCCGCGGACATTGAAGCCTACCACGATGCGGCGGCGGCCTTCCTCACGGCTGATCTGCATCGGGCCGTCCTCAAACTGGATGTCGGCTACCTGCTCCAATGGTATCTGGCTGCCCGAAGGTAATGTGACATAGAGTGATTTGAGGTTGTTTATGTCTTGCCTCTTATCTTCTGCAAGCCTTACCACTAGGTCGAACCGCTTTTCGCCTTCATAGACGGTACCGGCAGCCTCGCCTGCAAAGCCCATCCTGACTACCCTGTTCATATCGCCAACGTTTAATCCATATAACGCCAGCTTGTCTTTGTTGTATTTAACGGTGATTTGCGGAAGCCCGGCCACCCTTTCTGCCCTGGCATCCGTAACGCCCGGTACGCCTTGTATAAGGCCCATCACCTCATCGCCTGCGCTCACAAGGCGGTCAATATCCTCCCCGAATATCTTGATGGCGACATCGCTTCGCACGCCCGTCATAAGCTCGTTCATACGCATCTGTACCGGCTGGGAGAATTCGGTGGTTGCACCCGGGATCTCTTCAAGGGCTTCTTCCATCTTAGCCATAAGCTCTTCTTTAGTTTCAGCCGAAGTCCATTCGTCCTTATCTTTCATGATGATGATCATATCGCCTGCTTCCATCGGCATTGGGGTCCGTCGGTATCTCGGCGCTACCTATTTTGGTAACGATCATTTTTATCTCAGGGAATTTCGCGCGCAATATCTGCTCGGCTTTGGTTGTGGCCTCAATCTCCTGCGACAGCGAACTGCCCGAAGAGATGATAAGGTGGGTAGCGATATCGCCCTCGTCAAGTGTAGGGATGAACTCCCCACCCATAGTACTGAATATGTAGAGTGCAATGGCAAATAGCCCTATTGAGGCTGCGATCACTATCTTTTTTAGCGTTGAGCGCTGCGTTCAAAAGCGGCCTGTACACCCTGTACGCCGCAGCGATGATCTTATCGCTGATGTTCGGCGTATGCCCTGTGGCTTTTTAAGCACCAGCGAGCTCATCATTGGTACGTAGGTCAATGACAGTATGAAAGCGCCAAGGATGGCAAACGATACTGTAAGCGCCATAGGGCCGAACATCTTGCCTTCGGTCCCGGTAAGGGCAAGGATCGGTAAATAAACGATAAGGATGATGATCTCACCAAAGGCAGCGCTGCTCCTTATCTTGGATGCTGCGCCATACACCTCTTCGTTCATCTGGTCCCTGGGTGAGCTTTGCTTTCTTCTTGACCTCCAGCCTATGGATGATGGCCTCGACAATGATCACGGCACCATCGACAATAATACCGAAGTCAATCGCGCCAAGGCTCATAAGGTTGCCCGATACCCCAAAGAATTTCATCATGCTGATGGCAAACAGGAGCGCGAGCGGGATCACTGAAGCCACGACAAGGCCGGCCCTCCAGTTTCCAAGCAGCAATACCAGTATGAAAATTACGATAAGGGCGCCCTCTATAAGGTTGGTCTGTACTGTACCGATGGCATTGTCAACAAGCTTGGTACGGTCAAGGAAAGGTTCTATGGCAACGCCTTCCGGCAGTGATTTCTTGATCTGCTCGATTTTTTCCTTTACGCGGTCCACCACCTGGCCGCTGTTCTCGCCCTTGAGCATCATAACCATACCGGTTACTTCCTCTCCTTTTCCATCCTTGGTGGTAGCACCGTAACGGATACCACCGCCAATCTGTACTTTGGCAACATCACGTACCAATACCGGTACATTGCCCTTGTTTTTGATGACGATCTTATTGATATCGTCCATACCGCTTACCATACCAATCCCCCCTGATGAAGTAGGCATACGGTTTCTTATCGATATAGGCGCCTCCTGTGTTCTCGTTATTGGACTCTAGTGCCGCAAATATCTCAGCGATGGTGACATCCATGGCTTTAAGCCTGTCCGGGTCCACCGCGATTTCGTATTGCTTAAGCGAGCCGCCCAGGGTATTCACCTCAGCTACACCTGGCGTACCAATGAGCTGCGGCTTGATGATCCAGTCCTGTATGGTACGCAGCTGTGTCGCGTCAAATTTCTTCTCGTACCCTTTTTCGGGAAAACTACATATTGGTAAATTTCCCCTAATCCAGTACTGATTGGGGCCATCTCGGGCGTACCGAGGTTTTTAGGAATAACATTCTCGGCTTCTTTGAGGCGTTCCGATATTTGTGCCCTGGCCCAGTACAGGTCGGTATCCTCTTCGAATACGACCGTTACCACGCTGAGGCCGAAACGGCTCACCGAACGCAGCTCCACAATTTCAGGGATCGGCTTAACGGATTGCTCAATGGGATAGGTTATGAATTGCTCAACATCCTGGGTGGCCAGCGATGGCGATGTTGTAATGATTTGCACCTGATTGTTCGTGATATCAGGCAGGGCATCAATAGGCAGGTTCGAAAGCGAATACGCGCCTGTAATTATTAATGCTATGGTGAAAAGACCAATAATGAATTTATTATTGATACTAAAATGAATGACTTTATCTAACATTTGATGTCAATTAATATAATGTATGAGTGACAGGCATGGCTTATGGCCATGCAATTCCTACCGGCTCATCGCCGGCAACATTATACTAACTGGGGCGGTTGCCAGATGGCACCGTAAAAGTCGGATTTGAAGGAGGTATAGAAATTTGATATTTCTGTAGTCGTGTTTTCAGTATCGAAGAACTGGATGTCAAGTGCAGGATGCACTACTATTGCTATTACGCAGCTGCTGCAAATGCAGAACGGCGTACAGATTTCCATCTGGTGATGGTCATCGTCATTGTCCTTCTCTTTACCATGGCCGGATTGCTCAATAGCGATGCTGCCGTTGCTTGCATGCGCTTCGCTGCAAGGCAACGCCATCAGCACTATAAGATAGACTGAAAAGCTGTATAATAGTATTTGCTTAATCCTGTTCACTTTAACAAATATACATTTTTTTCGATTACGGGATAAAATTTAATGGCCATTTGAAAATAATCCATCACGGCAGGCGTATCTTTTTTTTGCAGACAAAGTAAGGGAGCAAATTTGAAGGAATTCTGTAGCGATAGGCAGAATTCGAAAAAAATATAATCGTGGCACAGATTTCCTTCAAAATTTAAACCTAACTTGGTTGTCATGAAAATACTGATCATCGAAGACGAACCCGAAATTGCGGAAGGCATCAGGCAATACCTGCTGGCGCATGATGTCCAGTGCGAGACCGCCAGGGCTTTTGCTGAGGCTACCGAAAAGATAAGCCTATACAGCTACGACTGCATACTCCTTGACCTGAACCTCCCGGGCGGCAGCGGTTTCGACATCTTGAAAGAGATCAAGGACATGGAGAAGGACGACGGGGTGATCATCGTCTCGGCGCAGGAAACGCTTGATAGCAGGATAACGGGCTTTGACCTTGGGGCGGATGACTACGTGACCAAGCCTTTCCATCTCTCTGAACTCTATGCCCGCATCCTGGCGCTCATCCGCCGTAAGAATTTTGGTGGGAGCAACACCGTTACCTATAATGAGATAACCATCGACTTACGCCAAAAGACGGTTAGGGTAAACCAAACAATGCTGGATATGACCAAGAAGGAGATAGATCTCCTGCTGTACCTTATTGGCAATGGGAACCGAATACTTTCAAAAAGCGCCATAGCCGAGCACCTCTCGGGCGATATGGCCGATATGCTGGAAAGCCATGACTTTGTCTATACGCATATAAAAAACCTGAAAAGAAGATTTCGCAGGCCGGCGGCGGGGAATATATAAAGACCATATACGGTATGGGCTATAAATGGGAAAATGAGTAAAAAACTATTGATAAAAACCAGGCAGGGCTACCTCGCCTTCTCTGTTGTTGTGCTGCTGCTCGCAGCACCGGCTTTCTATTACCTGAGCCAGTGGCTGCACCTCTACCAGACCGACAGGGTATTGCAACTCCATAAGGATGCCTTTTCCAGGCTCGACCTCGACACGTTCTCAGATGAAGACCTCGTAGTATGGAACAAATACAATCATGACGTAAAGATCCTGAGGGGCGGGGGCCTGTCAAAAGATACTGTCTTTACCACGACAATTTTTGACTCCTTATCCGGGCATCATGAATTGTATAGGGAGATGCGCGCACCCCTTACCATCAATAATAAGCCCTATACCTATATTGAGCGGAACCACCTTGCCGAAATGCAGGATATGGTCTATGGGGTAGCCTTTATTTTTATAGTGGTTATAGGGATATTGCTTATCGGCATTACCCTGTTTTCCAACAGGTGGGCCAAAAAGCTTTGGACCCCCTTTCTATGATACGCTGAAGCAGATACAAAGCTTTGACATCGACAAGAGCAGGGAACCGAGGTTCATACCCACGGGCACTGAAGAATTTGATTACCTCAACAACAGTATCGGGAAGCTGATCGAGAAAAACACCGCAATTTACAGGAACCAGAAAGAGTTCATTGAGAATGCCGCGCACGAACTCCAGACCCCCCTCACGGTTATCCAGACCAAGCTGGAATCCTTATTCCAGTCGGCCGAGCAATCCGAACACCAGGCGGTATTGATCGAATCCATTAATGGCGACCTTTCGCGCCTGCACCGGCTGAGCAAAAACCTGATGCTGCTCTCCAGCATGGAGAATGAGGCGTATGCTAACAAACAGGCTTTCCCGGTTTCACAATACCTAACTAAAAATATAGAATTCTTTACTACACAGGCAGAATCAAAGGATATTGAGATAACGCTGGAAATCAGGGAAGACCATATCGTCCATGCCAACCCTGCTCTGCTGGAAATCCTGGTGAACAACCTTTTTGCCAATGCCATACGGCACACAGCTGCAGGAGGTATTATCATTACAGAACTGTCGGGTGTTGAGCTTAAATTCTCAAACACCGGCACTGCAAGCCTTGACCAGTCGCGGCTTTACAACCGCTTTTCGAAGTCGGAAAGTGCAGGCAAAGGCAACGGCCTTGGATTGTCCATCGTAAAAAAGATCATTGAGATAAATAATTGGGAAATCGAATATGGATTTTTAGGCGAAATGCATCATTTTACCGTAAAATTCAGGTAAATATACATCGCTACAGAATTTCTCCAAAATCGTTTAAGAACCTTGTGCTTTTAAACTCCCGGAGTCATGATGTATTATGTAATTCCCTCCCGCCGCTATTCGGCTATAGGCCACTTTGCCCTTTTTTACCTGTCGGTGTCATTCCTGCTCCGGCTCGCCTTCATGGTTTGGCAATATGATGAAGTTGACTGGCATCCCGTTGATTTTCTTCGGACGATCATTAGCGGTACATTTTTCGACCTTGGGGCACTGGCATACCTGGTTGCGCCCTGCATCCTGTACATTACCGTATGGCCTTCAAGATGGATCGGCACCTTAGCGGATAAAGCGATCATTTGGTTCTTCACGTCGCTGGGCGTAGTGATCCTGGCATTCACTTTTTTCGCAGAGGTAACCTTTTGGGAAGAGTTCAGGTCACGCTTCAATTTTGTTGCGGTCGACTACCTCATTTATACGCATGAAGTGATTGCCAATATCAATGAATCCTATCCCCTGCCGCTGCTCATAGGCGGTGTGCTTGCGGTAAGCCTTCTGGTGCTATGGCTTTTCTTTAAAGGGAAGGTATTCAAAAATACATTTGCAGGAAAGCCGGGGATTGGCGAACGGGTACTGTTTCTTATGATTACAGCCGCCTTCATCGGCTTTTACAGCCTCGCAATCCGGAACTTCCATGCCGAATGGTCGCCGAACCGCTATAACTCCGAAATCTCAAAGAATGGGATTTACAGCTTTTTCGCCGCCTTCCGTAACAACCAGATGAAATACCCTGAATTCTACACGGCTATTCCCGACACGGAAGCTTTTGCCCTTGTACGGGAAAAACTCGGGGCATCAGGTACGAAGTTTAATGCCGTGGGGCTTTCCATCAGGCGCGATGTGGAAAATACTGCCGGGCCGGAGAAAAAATATAATGTGGTGTTCGTATTAGTGGAAAGCCTTAGCGCCTCCTTCATGTCTGAATTCGGCAACACCGAAAACATCACCCCGTTCCTGGACAGCCTGGCACAACAGAGCACCTTTTTTGAGAACATGTATGCTACAGGCAACAGGACAGTGCGCGGAATGGAAGCGGTAACGCTGTGCATACCACCCACACCAGGCCAAAGCATCGTGAAAAGGCCGGAAAACCAGGGGCTGTACACAATCAATTCCGTCTTTGAGGCGAAAGGTTATACGACTTCATTCCTTTATGGCGGGGATGGGTATTTTGATAACATGAATGCCTATTTCGGTGGCAACGGGTTCGATATCTACGACCGTGGGCGTGGCAGTATATTGAGCGACAAGATCAGGGCAACGCGGACGCTTATCCGTGACAATGAAGTCCGCTTTGAGAATGCCTGGGGAATTTGCGATGAGGATATCTATTCGAAGATGCTGTCGGTTGCCGATGAGAACTACCGGGCGGGAAAACCGTTTTTTAATTTTGTGATGACCACATCTAATCACCGCCCTTACACCTATCCCGCAGACAGGATAGACATTCCTTCAGGTACCGGGCGCAAGGGGGCTGTAAAATATACCGACTATGCCCTAAAAAAAATGCTGCAGGCAGCGCGCAGCAAGCCATGGTTCAGCAATACGGTGTTTGTAATTGTTGCCGACCATTGCGCGAGCAGCGCCGGACGTAATGAAATTGATGTGGCAAATTACCGTATCCCAGCATTCATATTCAATATACCGCAAGCCGCTACGCAAAAGGTAGGCAAGCAGTGCTCACAAATTGACCTCTTCCCTACCCTTTTTGGGATGATGGACTGGAACTATACCTCAAACTTTTTTGGAAAGGATGTTTTTGGGCCGGATTTCGAAGAGAGGGCATTGATTGCAACCTACCGGAAACTGGCATTGCTGAAAAAGACCGGGTCATGATACTGTCTGACCAGAAAAAGCAAAACTTTTACCGTTGGGACAGCAAAAGCAATAACCTAAGCTTGTTGCCAACCGACAAATCTTTCCTGGATGAAACCATAGCATGGTACCAAACCGCTGACTACCTGTTCAACCATAAACTCCTGAAATAATGGCCTTAATACACTTTATCATAAATCCCGTTGCAGGCGGGGGAAACAGCCTCGAAAAACTTGTAGAGGCTATCAATACAGCCTTCAACAGGGAAACCTATACAGCGCAGCTCCACTTTAGCGAATATCAGGGTCATGCTAAGGAAATCGCTGAATTATTAGTAAAGAAAAGCCCCTCATTTATCGTAGCCTGCGGCGGGGATGGCACTATCAACGAAATAGCATCCGTAATAGTGGGATCGGATATCAAGCTGGGTATTGTGCCGATTGGTTCGGGAAACGGGCTGGCCGCTAATCTCAGGCTTCCAAAGAACATTTCGATAGCATTGCAGCTTATCAAACAGGGAAATACTAAGAAGATCGATGCAGGCCTTATTAACGGGAAATACTTCTTCAGCAATACAGGCGTGAGCTTTGATGCGGAAGTGATAAAAATTTACGAACAGCAAAAGGCCAAAGGCTTTGCGGGTTACCTAAAGGCCTGCTTTTTTGCGACACTTTCCTTTAAGCCGGTTAATGCGCACATAACCTTCGGTAAACATACTGTCGAAGGGCCGCAGTTCCTGCTGTTCGTATCCAATTCGAACCAGTTGGGTTATGGTAAATCCCTAACTCCTAATGCCCTTCCCGACGATGGCCTTCTTGACATTGCCACGGTTGAAAAGATTGGATTTTGGGAAAAAATACGCCTCGGCTACCTGTTGCTCAGGGGAAAAACGCTAAATTTCGAAAAAATTAAAATTGAACGGACACCGCAAGCGGCGATAGAGCTTCCTGAAAAAATATTTACAACAGCTCAGATTGACGGCGAATTCATTTATTTTAAAACCAACAAATTTACAATAACCGTACAGCCTGCCTGCCTTACGGTAATAGTACCCTGATAAAGTAACCAAATATCCATAATATGAAACGAATCATTATCATTTTTGCGTTAGCGATCGCTACCACCGGATTTGTTGCCTGCAATGGCAAAGAAGAAAAGAAAGACGCTACTGAACATGCGGGACATGACCATAGCGAAGGCGACGGGCATGACCACGCTAAGGGAGACAGCCACGACCACGAGTTGGCGTACCAATGCCCTATGGACTGCGAAAAAGGGAAAACTTATGATGCCAAAGGAAAATGCCCTGTATGTGAGATGGAACTGAAAGAAGTACACACGGACAGCCATGAGGGGCATGACCATGAAGGCGAGGACCATGGCGACCACAAGCACTAATCTACTTATCCTATAGAATTATGCAGATAGATATCGCTTCCGAACTTATCATACTCATCAAACTGGTCGTATCCTTCCTTCTCGGAGCCTTCATTGGCCTGGACAGGGAACGCCATGGCAGGGACGCGGGCATCCGTACCTATGGGGCGGTATGTGTCGGGGCTACATTATTTACTGCCGTGACAATGCATTTGGCGGATGACCCTACGGCAGCATCGAGGGTCATCGCCAATATCATAACGGGCATAGGTTTCCTCGGGGCCGGCATCATTTACAGGAATGGGGCTTCCGGAACATCGCAGGGGCTTACCACAGCGGCAACGGTATGGTGCACTTCAGCCGTAGGGGTGGCGGTAGCGCTGAATATGTTCATTATTGCCGGGGCAAGCGCAACTTTCCTCTACTTCCTTTTATCACTCCACCACCAAAAATGGTACATGCGATGGAAAGAAAAGCTAAAACAAAAGGAATACGAAGACCACGATTAATTCTTTTACACTGATAAGCTTCCCGGCCTTTTACATACTACACATACTAACCATGCCAGGGATGCCAAAAGAACCACTCTCAGATTCCCGGAAAATATCCAGATCATTTATGTGCCATAAATGCCAATTCGATATTGCCAATTAAGTCAGGAAGTGCCAATGTTGAATAATACTAAGACGAATGGGCTCGCTTAACTAAAAACAGAGCATATCGGAAGGACGACCATCCCTAATTTTATCCCTACATTCACAGCGCGTGCGGTGCAGCCCGAAACTTTCGTGGGTGTCGACTTCAAAAAATTTCATCCGGTTATCTTCAACCTTATAGAATAAAAGACACATTGCTTTAGCATTAAGAATCTTGATGCCAACATCGTATTGGTCTTACCGAAGCTCCATATTTTATAAAAATTTGTTTTGTTGAAATATATTTTTAGTTTTGTCTAAAAATAAAACAGCACAAAACAATGAAGTATATTTCGTCTTATTTAAAAAAAAGATCTTTCCAGAAGCTCGGTATTGTATGTATTGGATTATTATCATTTTCCTGTTCAAATTTTGAAACAGAGGCTCCCGATGACGACCATATCCTCGATGGGCCGTTGGAAGGGCTTACACATGAGCAAAACAGGCGTTTCCTTGCCGGTGATGTGGCTTTTAACGATGAGATATTTTTCTCGCAAACCGGCCTTGGCCCAACATTCGTGGCCAACAGTTGCGTAGCGTGCCACGCAGGAGATGGCAGGGGTACGCCATCAACTACACTGACCCGCTTTGGACAGGTCGATGAAACAGGGAACCAATTCCTGCATTTGGGAGGTCCCCAGCTTCAAAATCGTTCGCTACCGGGCTACATGCCTGAACAGATTCCTTTGGGGCGACGTTCTCTAAGTTCACCCCCCCCGGCGAATACCGGTCTGGGTTTTATTGAGCTGGTATCTGATACCGATATCCTGGCTATAGCTGATCCGGATGACCTCGATGGCGATGGCATATCAGGCGTACCCAACTGGAACCATGTCCCCGGCTATGTAAACATCCCGCAAGGGGCAGCGGAACAGAATGGCAAGTACATTTGCCGCTTTGGAAAGAAGGGTGCTGCATTTGACCTTTTACAGCAAACAGCCACCGCCTACAACCAGGATATCGGGGTAACCTCCACTTTTGAGCCCCTCGATCCTTATTCGGGGCTGACAGGCGACCCGGAGGTTAGCGATGCGACTATCCGTAACGTGGTGTTTTACCTCCAAACCCTCAAGGCACCGATACCCCGCAACCAAAATGACCCGAAGGTTTTGCAGGGGAAGGCTTTATTCAGCCAGATACAGTGCGCTGCCTGCCACAAGCCACAATTGCAGACGGGGTATTCCCCTGTACAGGCTCTATCCTATAAGGCGTTTTACCCGTATACCGACCTCCTGCTCCACGATATGGGGCCGGGACTCGACGATGGTTACACCGAAGGTTCCGCTAAAACATACGAATGGCGGACACCCCCCGCTATGGGGGCTGGGATTGTCGCCCAATTCACAAGGCGGGAATTTCTTCCTGATGCACGATGGCAGGGCCAGGGTCCATTGAAGAAGCTATACAGCTGCATGGCGGTGAGGCTGCCGGAAGCCGCAGCCGTTACAACCAGCTTACCCAGGATGAGAAACAAGCCCTGATCAAATTTTTAAATTCCCTTTAACCATGGACAGAAAACAATTCCTTAAAACCTGTGGGCTGGCATGCTTCGGCGGACTCGCAGCTATGGCAGTACCTGCCGGTTGTGCTCCCGCCAAAACAGTGAATAGTGCTATTGACGGCGATAACCTGGTAATCCCGGTATCCGATTTTGGCGATGAGGCCACAGGATACCGAAAATACATAGTAGTTAGTAATGAACTGCTCCGTTTCCCAATTTGCGTATTTAGGCACAGCAATGATGAATATGCCGCCCTTTGGATGGAGTGCAGCCACATGGGTGCAGAATTGCAGGTCTTTGGAGATACGCTGCAATGCCCTGCCCATGGCAGTGAGTTCAGCAATATCGGTGCGGTGCGAAATGGCCCAGCTGACCGGGCGCTAAGAAAATTCCCTACGGCTGTTGAAAACGGTTTCATCAAAATATCCCTGAAAAAGCAATGAAGAAAATAACTACTATACTCTCGCTTCTGTTCACTACTACCCTGCTGGCTCAAATCGACCCTGTGCTTCTTCCGCCGCATACCCAAGGATACCGTCAAGAATGCCCTGAATATGGATGCAGTGTATGACCGTCCTTTCCTTGGCATCGGTAAATTACCGGTTTCTGTCGGAGGCTACGCAGAAGTAAACTGGCAGCGCCTGAGTACTGATGGGGTCTCGGAAGGGCACCAATTCGAATTCAGGAGGATGACTTTGTTCGTTTCATCAACGATATCCACACGTATCAAGTTCCTCAGTGAACTGGAATTTGAAGAAGGTGGCAAAGAAATCGCAATAGAATTTGCGGCCATTGATATGGAACTTATACCACTCGCCAACCTAAGGGCGGGTATAATACTTAACCCGATAGGCTCTTTCAACCAGAACCACGACGGCCCAAAATGGGAATTCACCGACAGGCCTATCTCTTCCACCGAGATGCTGCCTTCAACATGGAGCAATGCGGGATTCGGGATTTACGGCAAGGAATACTCTAAGGATTGGATGTACGGATACGAACTTTACCTTTCGGGCAGCTTTGACGACCGCATCATTGATAACAATTTAGGAAGGACATCGCTCCCTGCGTCAAAACTTAATCCTGAACGGTTTGAAGCCATCAACAGCGGGATTCCTTTATTTACCGGAAAGGTTTCAGTCAGGAATTCCAAATATGGTGAGCTTGGGGTATCCTACATGGGCGGTGTATTTAATAAATTTGAGGAAGATGGGCTCGCCTTGGACAAAAAGCGCAGGGTTGATGTCTACGCCCCCTTGATTACAATAACACCCTGCCATGGATTGATACGTTCATTACCGCTGAATGGGCATGGGTGTGGGTGGATGTTCCCGAGACGTTCGGCCAACAATACGGCAGCAGGCAAATGGGTGGCTTTGCTGATATTGTCCAGCCCATTATCAGGCGTAAGATTCTTGATTGGGAAAACGCATCTGTAAACCTGGCCTGCAGGTTTGAATATGTGGACTATAATGTTGGGAAATTTAATGAGACTGGCCACAATATCGGTGACCAGATATGGAGCATCATGCCGGCAATAAGCTTCCGTCCCTCAGCGCGGACAGTGCTCCGCCTGAATTACAGGATACTTGAGGCAACAGACCTAATTGGCAATCCACCCAGCCTGACAAAAGGTTTCAGCTTTGGATTGAGTACGTATTTTTAATGCTTAGGCAGAATGGTAGCCATTTGAAAGTCAAGTCCATCATATTATATTATAGTAGGCACATTAATTTTTTAAACTTTAAAATTTTATCACTAAATTTGCAAAAGAAGCGGCGTTCTTTAATAGTCAAATAGTTAGCTCTAGCTACCACTTTATAAATCTGTGGCAAAATCGTGGCAATCACTTTTTACGATTTTGCTTTTTGCAGCACTGATGCGGGTTTCAGCCGAAAGGTTCAAATCCTGCTCTCCCCACGAAATGGGTTAAAATACGGAAAAACAAGCTTTTCCAAATTTTCCAAAAAACCTCAAAAAAAGTGGAAAACCTGCAAAATTCAAGGATTTGCAGGTTTTTTTATTTCCTGCACTCTACCAGATTTTTTCAAAAGGCAGCAAAAGTTTTGTGGCAAAATCGTGGCACATTTGCCCGACAAAAAAAGTGCCACAGAATTGCATGTAAAACCCTGTATATCAACCAGTAAAACAGGTTAACGACTTGATTTTTGAGACGCTGTATTTCTACATTTATTAATCTAAAAGTTGAATTATGTTAGAGAACAGTTTTGGGTTGTCCTTCTTTCTGAAGACACCCCGCAATGCAAGCAATGTCAGGAACATCTACCTTAGGATAACCGTTGACGGCATTCCACGGGAAACTTCTACCAAAAAGGAAGTGGGATGTCAACCGGTGGGATCAGAATTCGAAAGGGCTGTAGGAAACAAAGAGGGATGCAAGGGCATTGAACTTTTCTTGGACTCCCTGCTGATGAAAGTAAATGAATGCAAGACAGAGCTTTTTACAGCGGCAAACCGGTCACCTCTGAAAAGATTATGGATTATATCTTGGGGAGGATTACGCCCCGTGTAAAAGTCCTCGAAGAGTTCGAATCCCACAACCGGGAGATGGCTGCACTTATCGGAAAGGGGTACGCCGAAGGTACGCTCGACAGGTTTAGCATTACCATTAACCACCTAAGGGAATTCCTGCGCATTAAATTCAATCGCGTGGATATGGAATTCGCGGACCCTTGATTTGCAGTTTATAAAGGATTTTGAATTCTATCTGAGGTCGGTAAGGAATT